>CADEEJ010000026.1:13195-34660 GCA_902826315.1 uncultured Steroidobacter sp. | reverse complement strand
TTGCCCTTGCACACGTCGCACGGGACGTAGACGTCCGGCAGGAAGTGCATCTCGACTTTGATGACGCCGTCGCCCTGGCACGCTTCGCAGCGCCCGCCCTTGACGTTGAAGCTGAAGCGGCCGGCTTCGTAGCCGCGGGCGCGAGCTTCCGGCACGGCGGAAAAGATGTCGCGAATCGGCGTGAACAGCTGGGTGTACGTCGCGGGATTCGAGCGCGGCGTGCGGCCGATCGGACTCTGATCGATGTCGATCACGCGGTCGATGTTTTCGAGTCCTTCGACGCCGTCGTTCGGTGCCGGATCGGTCGAGGCGTCGTTGAGCTTGCGCGCGACGTATTGGTACAGCGTGTCGTTGACGAGCGTCGACTTGCCCGAGCCCGACACGCCGGTCACGCACGTCATCACGCCGAGCGGGATATCGACGGTGACATTGCGCAGGTTGTTGCCGCGAGCATTGAGGATGCGCAGCTTGCGGTCGTCCTGCCGCGGGATGCGCAGCTGCGGGATCGCAATCGCGCGTTGCCCCGACAAGTACTGCCCCGTGATCGAGTCCGGGCTCGCCGCGATGTCCGCGGGCGTGCCTTGTGCGATCACCCGGCCGCCGTGCACGCCGGCACCGGGCCCCAGGTCGACGACATAGTCGGCGTGGCGGATCGCATCTTCGTCGTGCTCGACGACGATCACCGTGTTGCCGAGATCGCGCAGGCGATTCAGGGTGTGCAGCAGCCGGTCGTTGTCGCGCTGATGCAGGCCGATCGACGGCTCGTCGAGGATGTACATGACGCCGACCAGGCCGGAGCCGATCTGGCTCGCGAGCCGGATGCGCTGTGCCTCGCCGCCGGACAGCGTGTCGGCGCTGCGATCGAGCGTGAGGTAGTCGAGGCCGACGTCGCTCAGGAATCGCAGGCGCTCGTGGATCTCCTTGACGATCTTCGCGGCGATTTCGCCGCGCCAGCCTTCCAGCTTCAGCTCGACACTGAACTTGAGCGCATCGCTGACCGCGAGTCTCGCGATGTCGGGCAGCGTGCGCTCCGCGACGAACACGTTGCGCGCGGCACGATTCAAGCGCGTGCCGCCGCACTCGGGGCAGGGCTGGTTGCTGAGGTATTTCGCAAGCTCCTCGCGCACGGCGAGCGACTCGGTTTCGCGGTAGCGGCGCTCCAGATTCGGAATCACGCCTTCCCACTTGTGCGCGCGGCGCATCGTGCCGCCGCGTGCGTCGACGTAGCGGAAGTCGATCTTGTCGTCGCCGCTCCCGTACAGCACGACTTTCTGATTCTTCGCCGACAGGTCCTGCCAAGGCTCCTCGACATCGAACTTGTAGTGCTTCGCGAGCGATTGCACGAGCGCGAAGTAATAAGCGTTACGCCGATCCCAGCCGCGAATCGCGCCGCCGGCCAGCGACAGATGCGTGTGATGCACGACGCGCGCAGGATCGAAGAACTGCTGCACGCCGAGGCCCGAGCACGTCGGACACGCGCCCGCCGGATTGTTGAACGAGAACAGCCGCGGCTCGAGCTCGGACAGGCTGTACCCGCAGATCGGGCAGGCGAACTTGTCGGAGAACACCAGCTCGGGCTTCTTCGGCTCGTCCATGAACGAAACCCGCGCGACGCCATCCGCCAGTCGCAAGGCCGTCTCGAACGATTCGGCCAGACGCTGGCCGACGTCTTCGCGCACCTTCAAGCGGTCCACGACCGCCTCGATCGTGTGCTTCTTCTTTGGATCGAGCTTCGGCGGGGATTCGAGCTCGGCGACGATTCCGTCGATACGAGCGCGCACGAAGCCTTGGCCGCGCAGCTGCTCGATCACGTGCGCGTGCTCGCCCTTGCGTGCATCGATCAGCGGCGCGAGCAGCAGGATCGGTGTGCCATCCGGCAGCCGCAGTACCTGGTCGACCATCTGGCTGACGGTCTGTGCCAGCAGGTCGTTGCCATGGTCCGGACAGCGCGGGATGCCGACGCGCGCGAACAGCAAGCGCAGGTGATCGTAGATCTCCGTCACCGTGCCGACGGTCGAGCGCGGGTTGTGCGAGGTGGACTTCTGCTCGATCGCGATCGCCGGCGACAGGCCCTCGATCGTGTCGACGTCGGGCTTTTCCATCATCGACAGGAACTGGCGCGCGTAGGCCGACAGCGATTCGACGTACCGCCGCTGGCCCTCGGCGTAGATCGTGTCGAACGCGAGCGACGACTTGCCCGACCCGGACAGGCCGGTGAACACGATCAGGCGATCCCGCGGCAATTCGAGGTCGATATTGCGCAGGTTGTGGGTACGGGCGCCGCGGATGAGTATGGAAGGCATTGCGACGGACAATCCTGAGGGCATTTCCGGACCGATCAATATACATGGATGTTGGGGGTCGAAATCCCGCTGCCCCGCGAGCCCGCACCCGCTACAATCCGCCCCCTATTTCACGAGGGGTTCGCCATGGCGCGCGGAGTCAACAAAGTCATCCTGGTGGGCAACCTCGGGGCCGATCCCGACACTCGCTACATGCCGAGCGGCAAGGCCGTGACCAACGTCCGCCTCGCCACCAGCGAGTCCTGGAAGGACCGCACCACCGGCGACATGCAGGAGCGGACCGAATGGCACAGCATCGTCATGTACGACAAGCTGGGCGAGATCGCGGCCGAGTACCTGCGCAAGGGCTCGCAGGTGTACATCGAGGGCAAGATCCGCACCCGCAAATGGCAGGACAAGGAAGGCAAGGACCGCTATACGACCGAGATCATCGCCGATCAGATGCAGATGCTCGGCAGCCGCGGCGGCGGCGGTGGCGCGCCCAGCGAGCCGCGTGAGCCGCGCAGCAGCACCCGCCAGGCCCCGGCCGAGGACCGCTCGGCGGCGCCCGTGGATGAGAGTGGGGGCGGCGGCGGCGGTGGCGAGTTCGACGACGATATTCCGTTCTAGAGAAGCGCTTCGCCGTTAAAATCAGGCTCTTACGACGGGTGGCTACAGCTCCTTGCGAGGAATTGGGCTACCCGCCATCGGCCATACGCTTCTATTCTTAGCGCCCCATGCCGCTGCTCTATATCCGGACCTTCGGTTGCCAGATGAACGAGTACGACTCCGCCAAGATGGTGGACGTGCTGCGTGAGTCGCAGGGCTATGAGCTGACGGACGATCCGGCTCAGGCCGACCTGCTGCTGCTCAATACCTGCTCGGTGCGCGAGAAGGCGCAGGAGAAGGTGTTCTCGCAGCTCGGCGGATGGAAGCAGCTCAAGAAGGCCAAGCCGCATCTGCTGATCGGCGTCGGCGGCTGCGTCGCGAGCCAGGAGGGCGACGGCATCACGAAGCGCGCGCCGCACGTCGATCTCGTGTTCGGCCCGCAGACGCTGCACCGGCTGCCGGACATGATCGCCGAGCTCAAGTCGACCGGCCGCTCGGTCGTCGATGTGAGCTTCCCGGAGATCGAGAAGTTCGACGCGCTCCCCGAGCCGCGCGCCGAAGGCGCCACTGCGTTCGTGTCGATCATGGAAGGCTGCAGCAAGTACTGCACGTTCTGCGTCGTGCCCTACACGCGCGGTGAAGAAGTGAGCCGCCCGTTCGAGTCCGTCATGAGCGAGATCCGCAGTCTTGCGCAACAGGGGGTGCGTGAGATCACGCTGCTCGGGCAGAACGTCAACGCGTACAACGGGCCGATGGCAGACGGCACGCCATGCGACCTCGGCACCTTGATCTATTACGTCGCCGAAGTTGCCGGTGTCGAGCGCATCCGCTTCACGACCTCGCATCCGGTGGAGTTCAAGGACTCGCTGATCGAGGCGTATCGCGACATCCCGCAACTCGCGAACTACCTGCACCTGCCGGTGCAGTCGGGCTCGGACCGCATACTCGCAGCGATGAAGCGCGGCTATACCACGCTCGAATACAAGCAGAAGATCCGCAAGCTCCGCGCCGTGCGTCCGGACATCAGCCTGTCGTCGGACTTCATCGTCGGCTTCCCGGGCGAAACGCAGCGCGACTTCGATTCGACCATGAGCCTGATCGCCGAAGTCGGCTTCGATCAGTCGTTCAGCTTCATCTACAGCCGCCGGCCGGGCACGCCTGCGGCTTCGTTGCCTGACGACGTGACGCATGAAGAGAAGCAACAGCGCCTGGCAGCGCTGCAGGCGCGCGTCAATGACCAGTCGCACGCGATCAGCCGCTCGATGGTCGGGACGACGCAGCGCGTGCTGGTCGAACGTCCTTCCAAGAGGGACACGCAGCAGCTCGCGGGTCGCACCGAGAACATGCGGTGGGTGAACTTCGATGGGCCGCAGACGTTGATCAATCGCTTCGCCGACGTCGTGATCACGGAGGCAATGCCGAACTCGCTGCGCGGCCGCCTCGCATGAGCGCATCCATCGCAACGCGCGACCTCGCATTCGAGCCGGTCGACAACGCGCGTCTTGCCAACTTCGTCGGCCCGATGGACGAGAACCTGCGGCAGGTCGAGCAGCGGCTCGGTGTGCAGGTGCGCCGGCGCGGCGGCTGGGTCGAAGTGTCCGGCACGCCGGAGGCGACGGTAGCGGCGGAACACGTGTTGCGGCACTTGTTCGAGCTGTCCGGCAGCGAATCGCTGACGCCCGATCGCGTGCATCTCGCCGTGCAGGAAGCCTACATGGAACCCGCGCCGGTCGTGGTGACGCGCGCCGCGGACGAGGTGACGATTCACACGCAGCGCGGCGGTGTGCGCGGGCGCGGACCGAATCAGCGCCAGTACCTCGCGAACATTCATACGTCCGATCTGACTTTCGGCATCGGCCCGGCGGGCACCGGCAAGACGTATCTTGCTGTCGCGTGCGCCGTCGAAGCGCTGCAGACCGATCGCGTCCGCCGCATCGTGCTGGTGCGTCCGGCGGTGGAGGCGGGCGAGCGCCTCGGCTTCCTGCCAGGCGACATCGGGCAGAAAGTCGATCCCTACCTGCGGCCGATGTACGACGCGCTGTACGACATGATGGGCTTCGACCGCGTGGCGCGTGCGATCGAGCGGCAGGTCATCGAGATCGCGCCGCTCGCATTCATGCGCGGCCGCTCGCTCAACGATTCGTTCATCATTCTCGACGAGGCGCAGAACACCTCGGTCGAGCAGATGAAGATGTTCCTGACGCGCATGGGTTTCGGCTCGAAGGCCGTCGTGACCGGCGACATCACCCAGACCGATCTGCCCAAGCAGCAACTGTCGGGTCTGCGGCACGTCATGAACGTGCTGCCTGGCGTGGAGGGTGTCGCGTTCACGCAGTTCACGTCGAAGGACGTCGTACGCCATCCGCTCGTGCAACGCATCGTGCAGGCGTACGAGCGCTCCGCTCCGGATAAGCCCGCTTGATGGTGACCGTGCAAATCGCAACCCGCAGGGCTGGAGTGCCGCACGCGCGCAGTTTCGCGCGCTGGGCAAACGCTGCGTTCGCGGGCGGACCGCAGCTACCCGAGCTGACGATTCGTGTGGTCGGCGCCGCTGAGAGCCGCCGGCTGAATCGTACGTTTCGCGGCAAGGACAAGCCCACCAACGTATTGTCATTCGACGGCGGCGACCTCGCGATCTGCGCGCCGGTGGTTGCGCGCGAAGCGCGCGAGCAGGGCAAGGAGCCCGCGGCACACTGGGCGCACATGGTCGTGCACGGTGTCCTGCACCTGCTCGGCTACGATCACGAAAACGACCGCGACGCCGTGCGGATGGAAGCGCGCGAAACGAAAATCCTGGCACAACTCGGAATGCCGAATCCTTATGGCTGATGAGCAAGGTTCGACCGGACGCTGGCTGCGGCGGATCACCGATACGCTGAGCGGCGAGCCGCGCGACATCGATGACCTGATCGAAACGCTGACGCAAGCGCGCGAGCGCGGCCTGATCAACTCCGACGCGTTCGAGATGCTCGAAGGCGTGCTGCGCGTGGCGGAGCTGCAGGTGCGCGACATCATGGTGCCGCGCTCGCAGATGACGATCGTCAATCGCGACGATCCGCCCGAGGACATCCTGCCGATCGTGATCGAGTCGGGCCACTCGCGCTTCCCGGTGATCGGCGAGGACCGCGACCAGGTCGTCGGCATCCTGCTCGCCAAGGACCTGCTGCGCTATTTCGCCGAAGGCGGGCGCGACGACTTCGATATCAAGGAAGTGCTGCGCCCGGTCGTGTTCATCCCGGAGAGCAAGCGCCTCAACGTGCTGCTCAAGGAATTCCGCGTCAGCCATCACCACATGGCGCTCGTGGTCGACGAGTACGGCGGCGTCGCCGGGCTGGTCACGATCGAAGACGTGCTGGAGCAGATCGTCGGCGACATCGGCGACGAGTACGACGTCGAAGACGATCTCGACATCCGCAAGGAAGGCGAGCGCCAGTTCACGGTGAAGGCGCAGACGCGCATCGACGAGTTCAACAGCTACTTCGGCAGCGATTTCAGCGACGAGGAGTTCGACACGATCGGCGGTCTCGCGATGAATTACCTCGGCCGCCTGCCGCGCCGCGGCGAGACGTTCGTGCTCGGCGGCCTGGAATTCAAGGTGCTGCGCGCCGACCGGCGCCGGCTCGACATGCTGCGCGTCATCACGCCGCGCGACATCGTGCCGAAGGACGAGTGAAGCGCTTCCTGCAGACGCGCTGGGCGACTTGGCTCGCGCTGCCAGTCGGTGCGGCCGTCTCGCTCGCTTTCGCTCCCTTCGGTTGGTGGCCGCTCGCGATCCTGGCTACCGCTTACCTGTTCGCGCTGTGGCAAGACTCGGCGCCGCGTCGCGTCGCGCTCAGCGGCTTCCTGTTCACGGCCGGTACGTTTCTCGCCGGCACTTACTGGCTGTATCACAGCGTCTACGAGATCGGACATGCGCCGCTGGCGCTGACGATTTTCGTGATCGTGACGATCGCCGGCGTCATGGGCGGTTACACCGCGCTGCTGGGATACGTGCTCGCACGATGGGTTCGCGTGCAAGGCGCGGTGCGCTGGCTCGTCGTGTTGCCTGCGGCGGTTGCCGTGCTCGAATGGTTTCGCGGCTGGTTCCTCAGCGGCTTTCCGTGGCTCGCGCTCGGCTACACGCAAACCGATGCGCCGCTCGCCGGTTTCGCGCCGCTGCTCGGCGTGTATGGCGTTACGTTTTTCGTGACGCTCACCGCGGGCGCTGTCGTCGGGTTGCTGTTCGGGACTGCGCAGGCACGCATCGTTGTCGGTAGCACCGCCGCCGCGATCTGGATTCTCGGCTTCGTGCTGTGGGGACGCGAGTGGACGCAGCCGACCGGCAAGCCGGTCACGGTCGCACTCGTGCAGGGCGCGATCCCGCAGGCGATGAAACTGGATCAGTCGCAGTTCGAGCACATCCTCGAGGTGTACCGCAAACTCACGGCGCCGCACTTGGGCACAGACATCATCGTCTGGCCGGAGTCGGCACTTGCAGTGCCGGTGGACATGCTCGGCGGTTTTCTCGGACCGCAGTGGGACGCAGCGAAGCGCAGCGGCTCGACGCTGGTGCTTGGTCAGCTGCGGCGCGATCCGCGTCGCGACGTTTACTACAACGCGGTGCTCGCGCTCGGTGACGAGCCGCAGTGGTACGCGAAGCGCCGGCTCGTACCGCTGAGCGAGTACTTTCCAGTGCCGGAATTCGTGCGCGGCTGGTTGCAAGGCATGGACCTGCCGTACAGCGGCTTCGAAGCCGGCGGCGACTCGCAGCCAGCGCTCGATGCGGCGGGCCAGAAGCTCGGTGTGACGGTCTGCTACGAAGACTCGTACGCATCCGACCAACTCGCGGTGCTGAAGGAAGCGACGTTGCTCGTCAACGTGACGAACGATGCGTGGTTTGGCGATTCGACCGCAGCTCATCAGCATCTGCAGATCAGCCGCATGCGTGCGCTCGAAGCAGGGCGCACGATGCTACGTGCGGCGAATGACGGCGTGTCGGCGATCATCGGTCCGGACGGTCGTGTGACCGCGACGTTGCCGCGCTTTCAACCGGGCGTTCTCACCGGCACCGTGCAGCCGCGAATCGGACTCACACCGTACGCGCGTGTCGGCAATTGGCCGACGATCGTTTTCAGCTCCGCAGTGCTGCTCGCGCTGATTGTGTTGCGACTGTCGCCTAAAACGACAGCACGCAGCGACCGCCGCTCCGTTGTTGCCGACTAGCTACGACGTTTAGCGTCTGCTACCCCACAGTGCTTTTCGAGCACTTGTATCCTCTCTCCTAAGCCTTTGCCGCTACAGCGAATGCTTATTGCCGCCGCACTGCGCGCCCCTTCGTTCCCGGCGCGCGTTTCAACTGCAGCGTCGAGCCAACAACCCAGGAGAGAGACCCATGTTCAAGAATCTTCTCGTCCGTCGCGCTGTCCGGCACGCACTGCTGGCCAACGCGATCGTGATGACCTGCGCCACCGTGCAGGCAGCGGACGAACCGATCGCCGAAATCGTCGTCACCGGCTCGCGCATCGCGCGCCCCGAGATCGAAGCATCGACTCCAGTGCAGGTGCTCAGCAGCCAGGCTATCGACATGCAGGGCTCGCAGAACATCTCCGACATTCTTGCGGAGCTGCCGGCAGTCGGTACGCCCGGACTGTCCCGTACCAACAGCAACTTCCTCACCAGCTCGAACGGCGTGTCGACGGTGAACCTGCGCAACATGCAGGATCAGCGCACGCTGGTGCTGATCAACGGCCGTCGCGTGGTCTCCGGCGTCGGCGGCACGTCGATCGTCGACGTCAATAACATTCCGACCGATCTCATCGAGAGCGTGCAGGTGCTCACCGGCGGCGCGTCCGCGGTGTACGGCTCCGAAGCGGTCGCGGGCGTCGTCAACTTCGTCATGAAGGACAACTATGAAGGCCTGAACTTCCGCGGGCAGACCGGCGCGTCGGGCGAAGGCGATGCCGAGCGCCACATGTTCTCGCTGACCGGCGGCATCAACATCGGCGATCGCGGCAACGTGACCGGCAACGTGCAATACGATCGCGACTTCGGCTTGCGCTCGCGCAACCGCGCGATCTCGGCGAACGACATTCCAGCGCGCAGCGGCTTCCCGCCGCAGGGCCGCTTCCCGCTCGATTCCGACTGGACGTACGGTCCGGACAACGCACTGAAGAACACCTTCGACACGCCGACGGACGGCTTCAATCGCAATGCCGAGCGTTACATCGCAGTGCCGCTCGAACGCACGCTGGTCACGGTCCTCGGCAACTATCAGCTGACGGATTCGGTGAAGCTGTTCGCCGAAGGCAGCTATTCGAAGATGGAATCGAACTCCAGCCTCGAGCCGCTCGCCACCGACAATTCGGACGCGGTGCTGCCGGACGGCACGGTGTTGCAGGGCCTGTCGCGCGACAACCCGTTCATCCCGGCGCCGATCCTGGCGGAGATGGACGCGATCGCGGCCGACACCGGCGAGGAAGTGTTCCTGCCGATGATCAAGCGCATGAACGGCGTGTTCGATCGCTCGAACCAGAACGATCGCGACTTCTATCGCGCGGTCGTCGGCTTGAGCGGCGACTTCGGCAGCGATTGGCACTGGGAGACGTACTACAACCGCAGCCAGACCAAAGAGTCGACCGAGTCCGAGACCGCACTGCGCGATCGCTACTACTTCGCGCTCGACGCGATCAGGGACCCGGTGAGCGGTCAGGCAGTCTGCCGTGACGCCGCTGCACGCGCTGCGGGCTGTGCGCCGTTCAACCCATTCGGCTTCAACTCCGTGTCGCAGGCCGCAGCGGACTACATCACCGCAGGCGGCATCAAGGACACCTTCGATGCCAAGGTGACGCAAGAAGTCGTCGCCGCGAACATCACCGGTCCCGTGTTCTCGCTGCCCGCGGGCGACGTGAAGATCGCCGCCGGTGCCGAGTACCGCGAAGAGCGGAGCGAGGAGCTGTTCTCGGCCGAAACGCAGGCCGGCAACACGATGGGCAACGCGCTCAGCAACACGACCGGCAAGTACGACGTGAAAGAAGCGTACGTCGAGACGGTAGTGCCGCTGCTGAGCGATGCGCCGTTCGCGCGTTCGTTGGACTTCGAAGCGGCCTATCGCTTCGGCGACTACTCGACGGTCGGCTCGGTCGACAGCTGGAAGGCTGGCTTGACCTGGGCACCGATCGGCGACGTGCGCTTCCGCGCGGTGTACTCGGTCGCAACCCGTGCGCCGAACATCGGCGAGCTGTTCGCCGGCCCGAACCAGACGTTCGAGACGGTGCCGGATCCGTGCGAAGCGGCGGTCACTGAAGCCGGTGCGGTCGGCGACTTCTGCCGCTCGATCCCCGGCATCGCGCAGCAGCTCGCAACGACGGGCGGCTTCGAGTACACGCTCGGCGACGAGCAGAGCATGGAAGGCCGCGACCTCAGCAATCCCGAAGTGAAGGAAGAGCAGGCGAAGACCTGGACGGTCGGCGTCGTGCTGACGCCGCAGGCGTTCCGCAACTTCACGATGTCGATCGACTATTTCAGCATCAAGGTCGACGACGCGATCCAGCTGGTGTCGCGCGACTACATCCTCAGCACCTGCGTGAACTCGCTGGGCACGGATCCGTTGTGCAACCGGATCACGCGTGAGGTTGTCGGCACACCGCGGCCGCGCACGCCGGGCACGGTGTTCTCGATCGACACGCTGCCACTGAATGCAGCATCGCTCGAGACTGCCGGTGTGGACGTGGCACTCGGCTACGCCCTGTCGTTCGGCGCCGCGCAGCGCCTCAACGTGTCGCTTGCCTACACGTATCTCGACAAGCTGACGCTGCAGCAGCAGCCGACCCTGCCGCCCGAGAACGAGAAGGGGCAGCTGTCCGGACCGGGTCGCCTCGGCGCCGGCTTCGAGCATCGCGCCAATCTCGGCCTCAACTACGCGTGGGATCGCTTCTCGGCCAGCTGGCGCATGAACTACCTCAGCGCCATCAAGGACACGCTGAACGAGAACGGCCCGACCGTGCCGGCGAACGTGAACGAGATCGGCTCGGTCGTTTACCACGACGTGCAGGCGCGCTACGAGTTCGGCGGCGACCGGGAATACGCGGTGTACGCCGGCGCGGATAACGTGTTCGACAAGCAACCGCCGGTGCTCGGCCAGAACGCCGTGTCGGAGATCACCGGCACCGAGACCGCCGCGGACACGTACGACCCGTTCGGTCGCATGTGGTACGCGGGCGTGGAGGTGAGCTTCTAAGCAGCATCCGCCAGGGGATGCGCCACGGGCGCGGCGGAGCGAACCTCCGCCGCGCTTTTTTTATGGGTCAGTTTTTTTAACAGGCTATGATTGCGCGTTAACTGTCGGCAACAGACGGAAGGCGCGTGGAAAATCTGCTTCAGGTCATCCTGCTCGGCATCATCGAGGGCATCACCGAATTCCTGCCGATCTCCAGCACCGGGCACCTGCTGATCGCGCAGCATTGGCTCGGCCCGCGCTCGGAGCTGTTCACCGTCGCCATCCAGGCCGGGGCGATCCTCGCCGTCGTCGCCATCTACTGGCAGCGGCTGTGGCAGCTGACTTTGAACCTCACGCAGCCCGCCAATCGTAGTTACCTGTTCAAGCTGCTGACGGCGTTCGTGATCACCGTGATCGGCGGGTTCGCGGCCAAGCAGATGGGGCTGGAGCTGCCGGCAACGGTGGCGCCGGTCGCGTGGGCGATGGTCATCGGCGGCGGAGCGATTTTCCTGATCGAAACGTACACGGCGCGCAAGCCGCCGAGCGACGAGCTCACCTGGCGAGTCGCGCATTGGGTCGGCATCGCGCAGATCGTCGCCGCGGTATTTCCCGGCACTTCGCGCTCGGCAGCCACGCTGTTCGCCGCGATGCTCGCGGGCATGAACTCGCGGCCCGCCGCCGCGGAGTTCTCGTTTCTGCTCGCGATCCCGACGATGTTCGCGGCGACGGCTTACGAGGTGCTGAACCTTTATCGGCACGGCGGGATCGCACAGGAGAACTGGACCGATCTGGCCGTGGGCTTCGTGGTCTCGGCGGTCGTAGCCTTCATCGCGGTGAAGTGGCTGTTGAATTACATCCAGACCCACCGCTTCACCGTATTTGCGTGGTATCGGATCATCGCCGGCGGCGCGCTGCTCGCGCTCGCGGCTTGAAGGAGTATTTGTCGATGTCGTCGAAGCGCCTGACTCGCTACATCCTGGTTGCCCTGGTGCTCGGCATTCTCGCCGGCTACATCGTCAACACCGCGTTCGAGTCTTCCGCGGCAACGTTCGCGTCACGCGTCGAGCTGCTGCCGTTCGCGTTCCTGCGCCTCATCAAGATGATCATCGCGCCGCTAGTGTTCGCGACGCTCGTGGTCGGCATCGGCAAGATGGGCGACATCGCAACCGTCGGGCGCGTCGGCGGCAAGGCGCTCGGCTGGTTCATCTTCGCGTCGCTGGTGTCGCTGACGCTGGGATTGGTGCTGGTGCAGACGCTCGAGCCGGGTAAGGCGATGCAGCTGGCTATCCCGGACGCCGCCGCGACCTCGGGTGTGCAGAGCGGTGCGCTGACGCTCAAGGGCTTCATCGAGCACCTGATTCCCGCCAGCATCGCCGATGCGATGTCGCGCAACGAGATTCTGCAGATCGTCGTCTTCTCGCTGTTCTTCGGCGTCGCGATGGCGGCGCTCGGCGAGCGCAGTCGTCCGGTCGTCGAAGTGCTCGATGTGGTCGCGCACATCATGCTCAAGGTGACCGGCTACGTGATGCTGTTCGCGCCGCTCGCCGTGTTCGGTGCGCTCGCCGGCATCGTGGCGAAGGAGGGCATCGAAGTCATCCGCGTCTACGGCATCTTCATGGGCGAGTTCTACCTGGCCCTGGTGATCCTGTGGGTGCTGCTGGTGACGCTGGGCGGACTGGTCATCGGCCCGCGCGTGTTGCGGCTGATCAAGCGCGTGCGCGAGCCGACTTTGCTCGCGTTCTCGACCGCGAGCTCTGAAGCTGCGTATCCGAAGACGCTGGAAGAGCTGGAGCGCTTCGGTTGCAGCAACCGCGTGGCCAGCTTCGTGCTGCCGCTCGGCTACTCGTTCAACCTCGACGGCTCGATGATGTACTGCACGTTCGCGGTGATGTTCATCGCGCAGGTGTACGGTATCGAGCTGTCGTTCGGTCAGCAGGTCGTCATGGTCGCGATCCTGATGCTGACGTCCAAGGGCATCGCTGGCGTGCCGCGTGCATCGCTGGTCGTGATCGCCGCGACGCTGGGCCAGTTCGGCATTCCCGAGACGGGCCTGCTGCTGCTACTCGGCGTCGATCATTTCCTCGACATGGGACGCTCGGCCACGAACGTGATCGGCAACAGCATCGCGACTGCCGTCGTGTCGAAGTGGGAGGGCGAGCTGCGCACCGAGGATGAGGTGCTGGCCGGGGCCCAGCCGGCGAAACTCTAAGTTGCCTCTCATGACCAAAAGGGCATGTGGCCGGCCTCGGGTCGTACGCATATACTCACCCGCGTCATGAACCGCCGGCTCTACAGGAAATGGGCGCGATGGCTGCTGCCGCTATTGGTGGTGCGTGCCTTTCTGCCTGTCGGTTTCATGCTGGCGACGACCCAGGCCGATGGCCTGCAGCTCGCCTTCTGTCCGGACCAGGCCCCGATCGCTCAGGGCCATGTAGCCCACGACGGCCAGGTTGCCCATCACGGCGAGGCCGGTCACGACGGTAGCCGGCACAGCGGCGCTGCCCACGCCGTAACCCAGTGTCCGTTCGCGGTGGCAGCAGTCGCCGCGGTCATCGACATCCCGCATCTCGATCCGGTCGCGCCGCAAGCGCTCGACCAAGTCCTGCCCGAACGCGTCGTAGCCGTGCCACTGGCCGGCCCGCAGCGCGTCGACCGCATTCGCGGTCCGCCCTCGCTCTCCTAAACAAAGCACTGAATCAACCGACGGCCCAGTCGGTGCACGCGCGACTCACTGCGTGCGACTGCTTTTTTGGAGATAGTCATGGTCATCCGCATTGCTGCGTCGACAGCCGTTCTGTCGATTGCCGCCATTTCGCTGGCACACGCGCAAGGTGTCGCCACGGACAAGCTCATTGAATCGATCACCGTCGTCGGCGCGCGTCAGGGCGAGAGCTTCGACCTGCCCGCGCCGATCGCCTCGAAGACCTTCGAGGAGCTGCGTGCGCAGAACCTCGTCAATCCCGAGGACGCGCTCAAGTACGTGCCGAACGTGACGATCCGCAAGCGCTACATCGGCGACCGCAACGCCCTGATTGGTGGGCGTAGCTTTTCGACGCTGCAGGCGCCGCGCGGCCTGGTGCTCATGGACGGCTATTTGCTGTCGAACTTCCTCGGGCGCTTCGATGCGCCGCGCTGGAACATGATCTCGCCGGAGGAGATCGATCGCGTCGACGTGCTCTATGGGCCGTTCTCGGCGATCTATCCCGGCAACTCGATCGGCACGACCGTGCAGGTTCGGACGCGACGGCCCGCCGAGCGCGAGCTGAGCGTGCGCACGACTGCGTTCGGCGAGAACTTCGACCAGTACGGTCGCAGCGAGGATTTCGGCGGCTACCAGGCGTCGGCCTTCTTCGGCGACCGGTTCGACAACGGCGCGTGGTTCACGCTCGCCGCGAATCACCAGGACGCGACCAGTCACCCGATGCAGTACTTCACGGTCTCGCAGTCGGCGACTGGGCAGTTCCCGACGGTCGCGGGTACTGCGACGCCCGTCACCGGCGTCATTTTCGACACCGATCCGTTCGGTCGGCAGCGTGCTGTCTTCGGCGCGAACGCGGGCGCGATCGACCACACAGTGCAGAACCAGTGGAAGCTGCGCGGCGGTTACGAGCTGACCGACTGGCTGGAAGCCGAAGGCTTCGTCGCAGGCTGGACCAACGACACGGTGAACGAGAACCGCACGTTCATGCGCGACTCGGCCGGGAACCCGGTGTGGAGCGGTCGCGTCGTGGCCGATGGCATCGTGTTCGATGTACCCGCGGCTGCATTTGCTCCGAGCACACGCGACGAGCGGCACGTGCAGTGGGGCACGACGCTGCGCACGACGCGCGATACGGGTTGGAACGCTTCCGCCGTGTTCTCCGAATATCGCATCAGCGAAGACTCGACGTTCCAGGCGAACACTGCGCTCGCACCCGCTGCGGGCGGATGGTCCGGCACGAACTCGGAGCGCGACGGCACGGGCTGGAAGACGTTCGAGCTGCAGGGCGTGTACACGCCGATCGAGGGCGATTGGACCGGCGGCGCGCATACGCTCGCGCTCGGCTATCACCGCAACGACTATCGGCTCGAAAGCCCGATCTACGCGACCAGCGACTGGCGCCAGCGTGCCGGCACTCTCGCGCAGGACGCGCGCGGTGAGACGGCCTTGCAGGCGCTCTATGCGCAGGATGCGTGGGCGTTGGCGGAGCGCTGGGTCCTGACGCTCGGCCTGCGCTACGAGGATTGGCAGGCCAGCGATGGCTTCCAGTTCGCGACCGGCATCGCGCCGAACTTCTATCCGTCCCGCTCCGAGCGCAAGTTCTCGCCGAAGGCGTCGCTGGCGTTCCGGCCGGACGACGAGTGGCAGGTGCGCCTGAGCGCCGGTCGCGGCGTGCGCTTCCCGACAGTCGCGGAGCTGTTCCTCGGCGCCGTCACGTCGACGCAGATCGTCGTCAACGATCCGAATCTCGAGCCCGAGATCTCGGATGCAGTCGACCTCAGCGTCGAATATCAGCCGGCATTCGGCCACGTGCGCGTCTCGCTGTTCCAGGACGACGTCCAGGACACGATCTGGAATCAGACCAACTCGTTCGTGTTCCGCAGCCCGAGCATCGTGCAGAACATCGATCGCGTGCGGACGCGCGGCATCGAGACTGCGTTCGGCATCAACGGCGTGGGTATCGATACGCTCTCGATCGAGGGCAGCATCGCGTACGCGCGTGCGCGCATCGTGCGCAACGAAAATCATCCGGAGTATGTCGGCAACTGGTGGCCGCGCGTGCCCGACTGGCGCGGCAACCTGCAGGCCGTGTGGCGCCCGACGCCGTCGTGGCTCGCGAGCCTCGGCTTCCGCTATTCCGGCAAGACGTTCGGCCGGCTCGAGAACGACGACTTCAACGGCGACACGTACGCCGGCATCTCGCAAGTCCGGACGTGGGACGGCCGCGTCGCCTACACGATGCTGAACGGGACCGAGCTCGCCATCGGCATCGACAACATCACGAACGATCGCTCCTATCAGTCGCATCCGTATCCGTCGCGCACGGCGTTCGCGGAAGTGCGGTGGTCGATGGGGGCCGGACGATGAAGTCCGCGCTGATTTCCTGCGCCGCGCTGATCGCCGCGGCGCAGATTGCGGCCGCGCCGGCGGCGAATGCAGCGAACATGGATCGTCCTGCATTCGGCACCTCGGCTGCGGTCGATCGTTCCGGGCGTCTGTGGGTTGCGTACGCGCAGCCCGCAGGCAAGGCAGGGCAGGTGGTTCTGCAACGCTCCGACGATGACGGCGCAACCTGGCGACCGGCGGTGCGCGTCAATGCGGTCGTCGAGCCCGTGGCAGCAGACGGCGAAAATCGTCCGAAGCTCGCCTTCGGTACCGGCGGCGAAATGTATGTGACGTGGACTTCGCCGACGTCGCCGCAATTCACCGGCGACATCCGCTTCGCACGCTCGCTCGACGGTGGCAAAACCTGGTCCGCGCCGACTGTCGTGCATCACGACCGTCAGCTCATCACCCATCGGTTCGAATCGATGCTGGTCGATCCGAAGGGGCGCGTGTGGGTGGCGTGGGTCGACAAGCGCGACCTGAAGGTTGCTGAAGTAGCGGGGCGCCCGTATCGAGGTGCGGCGATTTACTACGCGTACTCCGATGACCGCGGCACGACCTGGAGCAGCGACACGAAGCTCGCTGACAGCAGTTGCGAGTGCTGCAGGATCGCGCTCGCGAGCGACAGCCAAGGACGCGTTGCAGCGCTGTGGAGGCATGTGTTCGAGCCGAACGAGCGCGATCACGCGTTCGCGTTCCTCGGCACGCCGCAGGCAAAGGTCGAGCGAGCCACGACGGATCGTTGGCGCGTCGATGCGTGTCCGCATCACGGCCCTTCGCTCGCGTTCGGCCCCGAGGGCACGCGTCACGCGACTTGGTTCAACCAGGTCGATGGTGCGGGTCGCGCGTTCTATGGACAGCTCGCGGCGAGCGGACCGAGCAACATGCGGCAGCTTCCTGCGGGCGCGACGCACGCGGAGGTTGCTGCCGCTGGCCGCAACGTCGCGGTCGCGTGGAAGCGCTTCGACGGCAGCGTCACCAGGATCGAATCGCTGATCTCGAACGACGCGGGGCGTAGCTTCGCACCGGGCCCTTCGCTGACGACAGCCGGTGATTCCGATCAGCCGCATCTAGTCAGCGCAGGGCAACGCATTCTGCTGGTCTGGCGGAATGTAGATGGCATTGCGGTTCGCGAGGTTGCGGCAGCGCCAGCGCTCGATACGCGCATCAAGCCGTTCGGACGCGACACACTTGCAGCAATCGAGCGGCACCATGCGCGCACGCCGTTCTGGCTCGTGCTCTGGGATCTCGAATGCCCGTATTGCATGAAGTCGCTGAGTCATCTGGCTGCAGCCCAGCGCACCGATCCCAAGCTCAAGGTCGTGACGGTCTCGACCGACCCGATGCAGAGCGCGGACGAGATCGCGGCTCGCCTGGCGCAACTCGGCGTGAGCTCGGACGCCTACGCATTCGGCGATGCGCCGCGTGAGGCGTTGCAGTACGCGATCGACCCCACGTGGCTCGGCGAGAAGCCTCGGGCGTATCGCTACGGCGCGGACGGCAAGCGCGAGGCGCTGAGCGGAGTGATACAACTGTCGGCGTCCCCGCGATAGACTGCGCGGCGCAGCCCGAACTGCGCCCATAACAACTAGTCGGGGGGAGCATGCAAACCGAGGTTCGCCTGCGGCGGCCGCCGTACGTGTTCGCGGTCATCTTGATCCTGATCGGTCTGACGCTCGCCCTCGGCGGCGTGCGCCTCGCCTCGCTGGGCGGATCCGGTTCCTACTATTACTTGCTCGGTGGCGTCTCGATGGCGGTGTCCGGCCAGATGTTGTGGCGTCGCCAGCGACTCGGCTCGCCCGTCTATGGCGCGTTCCTCATCGCGACTCTGCTGTGGAGCTTGTATGAAGTCGGCATCGATCTCTGGGCGCTGGCGCCGCGCCTGCTGGCGCTGCTCGTCATCGGGCTGTGGTTCCTTTCGCCGTGGTTCCGGCGCTCGCTGTATTCGCCGGCGGAGCCGCCGCCGTTGTTCGGTCGTCGCGGAGTTGTAGCCACGCTCGCCGGAATCGTCGTGATCGGTGTGACCGCGGCGGTCGTTGGTGCACGTGCCTCGATCCCTGCGCGCGAGGCAAAGCCGCCGACTGCGACGAACGAGCAGCAACCGGAGGCGTCGCAAACACCGCCGCCGCCAGTCTCGAACGGCACCGATTGGCAGAACTACGGCAACACGACTGCCGGAACGCGCTATGTGCGCATCGATCAGCTGACGCCGGAAAACGTCGGCAAGCTGGAGAAGATCTGGCACTTCCGCACCGGCCGCGGTGGCGCGTTCAAGGCGACGCCAATCCAGATCGGCGATCTGCTGTACGCCTGCACCGGCGGCAACGTGATCGTCGCGCTCGATGCCGAGACCGGCGCGGAACGCTGGCGCTTCGATCCGGAAGTGACAGTGCCGAAGATCGGCAATTTCGGCACGACGTGTCGCGGCGTGAGCTACTACCGCGCGCCGGAAACGTACACCGGCGATTGCGTCGAGCGCGTCGTTACGGCGACGACCGATGCGCGCATGTTCGCGGTCGACGCGAAGAGCGGCCAGCGTTGCGCTTCATTCGGCCGCAACGGCGAAGTGAATCTCCTGCCCGGCATGGGCGAAGTGAAGCCCGGCTTCTACTTCGTCACTTCGCCGCCGACGATCGCGCGCGGGCGCGCCATCATCGGCGGCTGGGTCATGGACAACCAGGAGACCAAAGAGCCTTCCGGTGTGGTGCGTGCGTTCGATGTGCTGACCGGCAGCTTCGCGTGGGCGTGGGACATGGGTCGTCCCGGCGTCCACAGCGTGCCCGGCGAAGGCGAGTGGTACACGCGCGGCACGCCGAACGTCTGGAGCCTGACGAGTTACGACGACAAGCTCGGGCTCGTCTACGTGCCCACCGGCAACGAGACGCCCGACTACTACGGCGGGCATCGTTCCGCAGCGTCCGAGAAATATGCGTCGTCGGTCGTTGCGCTCGACGTCGAGAGTGGCGACGTGCGCTGGTCGTTCCAGACCGTGCATCACGACATCTGGGACTACGACGTGCCGTCGCAGCCGGTGCTGTTCGAGCTGCCGCAGGCCGACGGCACGACCGTTCCTGCGCTCGTGCAAGGAACGAAGCGCGGCGAACTGTTCCTGCTCGATCGCCGCACGGGCACACCGCTCGCAGAAGTACGCGAGCAGCCTGTGCCGCAAGGCGCAGTGCCCGGCGACTGGACTGCGAAGACACAGCCGTTCTCTGTCGGCATGCCGCAGTTCCGCGGCCCCGATCTCACTGAAAAGGACATGTGGGGCCTGACACCGCTCGATCAGCTGTGGTGCCGCATCGAGTTCCGCAAGTTGCGTTACGAAGGTCACTTCACGCCGCCGACGCTCACGGGGACGCTGCAGTTTCCCGGCAACGCCGGCGGCTTCAACTGGGGCAGCGTCGCGATCGACGAAGAGAACCTGCTCATGGTCGTGAACCCGCTGATCATGAGCAACCGCTTGCAGCTGTATCCGCGCGACAAGATTCCGGAAGGCCTGCGCGTCAGCCAGCAGGCCGGCACGCCGTATGCGATGACGACGCGGCCGTTCATGTCGCCGTTGTTCGTGCCGTGCCAGAAGCCGCCGTACGGCACGCTCGGCGTCGTCGATCTGAAGACGCGCGCGGTGGTGTGGAACAAGCCGGTCGGTACGACCAACGAGAGCGGGCCGTTCGGCATCGGCATCAAGCTGAGCCTGCCGATGGGCGTGCCGCAGACGGCGGGCACGATCGTCACGAAGGGCGGCCTCATCTTCGTCGGCGGCACGATGGACCGCTACTTCCGCGCGTTCGATCTGCGAACCGGCGAGGAGCTGTGGCACGACTACCTGCCTGCGACAGCGCAGGCAACGCCGATGAGCTATCTCGCGCCGAAGAGCCACCGCCAGGTCGTGGTGCTGACGGTGCCGAACAGCTCGCGGCGGTTCGGCATGCCGCAGCGTCCCGGTGCGCCGGAAGAGAAGGAAGACGAGGAGGGTGGGCATATCGTCGCGTACGCATTGCCGCAACCATGAGTCGGGCCGGAGCTCGACTTACAGCACTGCTCGCAGCGTTGGTTTGCCACGGCGCGGGCGCCGCTTCGCTCCCCGACCTCGAAGCGTTCGTCGATGGCGTCGTCGGCGCATACATGGCGCAGGACCAGATCGCCGGCGTGGAAGTGGCCGTCGTCGCGAACGGCGAAACGCTGCTGGTGAAAGGTTACGGCATCGATTCGGTGGAGCCGCGCCGGGCGGTCGATCCGCAGCAATCGTTGTTTCGCCTCGGCTCGATCTCGAAGACGTTCACGTGGCTGTCGATCATGCAGCTGGTCGAGCGCGGCAAGCTGAAGCTCAACGATCCGATCAACGATCACCTGCCGGACGAGCTCGACGTGCCGGACGACGGCTTCGAGCACCCGATCCGCATCCTCGACCTGATGAATCACACCGCGGGCTTCGAGGACATTCTGCAGGGACTGTTCGTCGCGGACGACGCACCGATTCTGCCGCTGAAGGAACAGCTGCGGCAGCGCCGGCCGCATCGCGTTCGTGAGCCCGGCAAGCTCATGGTGTATTCGAATTACAGCACTGCGCTGGCCGGTGCGATCGTCGCGCAGGTCTCCGGCGTGGAGTACGAGAGCTACGTCGAGCAGAACATCCTCGCGCCGCTCGGTCTCGCGCATACGACGCTTCGAGAGCAATACCAGCCGACGGCGGGTTTGCCGCAGCCGATGTCCGCGGATCTCGCTGCGCACAGGGCGCAGAACATCGAGATGCGCGGCGGTGCGTGGCAAACGATTCCGCACGAGCACATCGTTTCGATGGCGCCAGCCGGCGCAGCGGTTGCGACTGCGGCGGACATGGCGATCTACATGCTCGCATTGCTCGATCCACTTCGACTCGAAGCAGCGGGCGTGCTCAAGGCGGACACGTTTGCCCTCATGCGTGAGCCGTCGTTCCAGAGCGCGCCCGGAATGCCGGCGATGCATCACGGATTCTTCAATGCGCCGCTCGGCGTGACCAAGCGCCTCGCTGTCGACAATCTCTCGCACGGCGGCGCGACGCTGCACTTCCGCTCGTTCCTGATGGTGACCGACGACCTGGGCGAGCAAGGAACGCTCGGTATTTTCGTGACCGCGAACAGTGCCTCGGCCATTCGCATGTTGCAGGCCGTACCGGAGCGCATCCTCGCGAAATATTTTCAGCACGCGGCTGACGTTCCGCTCGCGGTGCCGGAAGGCGGTGCGAGTCGCGCTCAGCAGTACGCCGGGCCGTATCGCGCGGCACGTCGTTCGTACACGCAATTCGAGAAGGTCCT
>CADEEJ010000026.1:11760-13095 GCA_902826315.1 uncultured Steroidobacter sp. | reverse complement strand
TTTGCGACGCGAGCCAGTGCCGCCGCACACGGTCGGCGAGCGTCGTTCGGCGCAGGTGATCACTGGCACGGCTACAGCGTGGCTGCTCTTCATTGTGCTGCTCGCGGCGTGGGTTCTGCCGTTCCTGGGTCCGGCGGGCCAGGATCAGTTCATCTACAGTTATCCGCAGCCGCTGCTGAAAGTGGCGTTGGCGGTGGGCGTCGTCGCAACTGGGCTGAGCGTGCTCGGCATCGTGACGCTGGTGCCTGTGTGGCGCGAGCGGACGTGGTCGATCGGCCGGCGCCTGCGGCATACGGTAGCGGTCGCGCTGTTCATCGCGTTGGTCGCGACGCTCCTGCAGTGGAACGCCATCGGATTCCGCTATTTCTGACGTTCCTTGACGGGTCGGGTGCTACGATGCGCGGGTCCAGAGGTTCCCGCCGTGTCCCCAGCCGATGAGTTGACGCAACACGCCGAGCAGTTCCGCGCCAGCGGTCTTCTCGGTAAGCCCGGCACGTTGTCGCGCCTGTTCGATTTCCTGCTCGCGCGCTCGCTCGAAGGCGACGCACCGAAGGAAACGGAGATCGCGCTGCAGGTGTTCGGCAAGAGCCCTGGCTTCGACGTGTCGCAGGATGCAGTGGTGCGCGTCTACGTGCACAAGTTGCGACGCCGGCTGGAGGAGTTCAACTCGCGCGCGCCGAGCGGTGCCAAGATCGTCGTTCCGAAAGGCGAGTATCGGTTGCTGCTGGAGCGGCCCGCTGTCGAGCCGGTCCTGGTGCCGGCAGCGCCGCCGCGGGCACCGTTGCGACGCGCGAGCTGGATCGGCATCGGCATTGCGATCTGCTGCGCACTCGTTGTCGGCGCGTTGCTCGGCACCGGCTTCAGCGTGGGCGGTGCGCAGTGGGACATGCGCGAAGTGCGTAACAGCGCCGTGTGGGCTCCGCTACTGGAAGACGATCTGCCGATCACTATCGTGATCGGCGACTACTACCTGCTCGGCGAAGCGAACCCCCGGACCGGGCACATCGACCGGCTGGTGCGCGAGTTCTTCATCAACTCGCACGAAGATTTCCGCGATCACGCCGAGCTGAATCCGCAGCTCATGCAGCGCTATCGCAATCTCGATCTCACCTACTTGCCGGCAGCGAGCGCCTTCGCGCTGCAGGACGTGGTGCCGGTGCTCGGCACCGCGAAGCCGGTGCGCGTCGTGCTGATGTCGCAGCTGGACGCGAATGCGCTGAAGAACGGCCACATCGTCTACATCGGCTACGTGAGCGGGCTCGGCATGCTCGGCGATCGGGTGTTCGCCGCGTCGCGCGTGTCGCCGGGCGGCTCGTACGACGAGCTCGTCGATAC
>CADEEJ010000026.1:7520-11660 GCA_902826315.1 uncultured Steroidobacter sp. | reverse complement strand
TTGCAGCGCACCGCTTAAGGCATTCGCCTATTAGTTCCCGGCTACTGGCTGCCGTAAACCTCGGCAGACCTGCGTTATCGCGTCATGCGCCAGTAGCATTATGTCCGCCAGCCCTGCTCACATTGCCGAAAACCGCCGCGTGCTCGTCGTCGACGACAACACGGCGATCCACGACGATTTCCGCAAGATCCTCTGCCCGAGCCGGCGCAGCGACGCTGCCCTGGACGAGTTCGAGAGCATGCTCTTCGGACAGAGCGAGCTCCGCCCTGCGCACGCTGCTTTCGAGCTCGAGTTCGCGACGCAGGGCGAGCAGGGCGTCGAGATGGTGCGCCAGGCGCGCACGGCAGGCCGTCCGTACGCGGTCGCTTTCATCGACGTACGCATGCCGCCGGGCATGGACGGCATCGACACGACTGCGCGCATCTGGCGGCTGGACCCCGACATCCAGATCGTCATCTGCACGGCCTACTCGGATCACACCTGGGAACAGATCCTGAAGAAGCTCGGCCGCTCGGACCGATTGGTCGTGCTCAAGAAGCCGTTCGACAACATCGAAGTGCTGCAGCTCGCCGACAGTCTCACGCAGCGCCGACACAGCGCGAACGTCACCCAGCAGCACCTGGAGATGCTGCAGCAGATCATCGCCCAGCGTGCACCGGCAACGCAGTTCGCGCAGGCGGCTCTGGATACGCAGGCCCGTCTGCGCGCCGGCATGGCCGACGAGCTGCGCACTGCCCTGCATTCGGGCCAGATCAGCCTGCACTACCAACCGCTGGTCGAGGTGGCCACGCGGCGCGCGGTCGGACTCGAGGCCCTGGTGCGCTGGAAGCATCCGACGCAAGGCTTCATCGCGCCGTCGCTGTTCATCCCGCTGGCAGAGGAGAGCGACCTGATCCTCGAGCTCGGGGAGTTCGTGCTGCGCACCGGCTGCGAGCAGATCAAGGCTTGGGAGCAGGCGGGAGTGCCGGTAGTGCCGTTGGCCGTGAACATCTCGGCGCTGCAGCTGCAACACGGCGGCTTCGCCGAATTCGTGCGTCGCGTGCTGCGCGAAACAGGCCTGCAGCCGCAGCAGCTGTCGCTGGAGCTCACCGAGAGCGCGTTGATGAAGAACATGCATGAGCACGTCGCCGAGCTGCAGACGCTGCGGGCGGACGGAGTCGGGATCGAGATCGACGACTTCGGCACCGGCTATTCGAGCCTGAGCTATCTGAAACAGCTGCCGATCGACACCGTGAAGATCGATCGCAGCTTCATCCAGAACATCGACAGCAACCCGGTCGATGCGGCGATCGTCAGCGCCATCCTGGCGATGGCGCAGACCATGCGCCTGCGCGTCGTCGCAGAGGGTGTCGAAACGCGCGAACAACTGCAGGTGTTGGGCGGCTACGGCTGCACCTACGCGCAGGGTTACTACTTCAGCAAACCGCTGCCCGCCGAGACTTGCCGCAAGCTGCTGTTCGAGCTCGCCGCGCGTCCTGCGTTTACCGAGACGCTGCGCATGCAGCTCGTTGCCGGACCGCATGGTGCGCCCCGGCTGGTCGCCGTCGGCGAAGGAAAATCATGAGCACTTCATTGCGGGCGCGCTCACGCATGCTGCTCGTCGGCTGGTCGCTCGCTCTCGCGACGGCCGCCCGGGCACAGCAGGTTGCCGACAACCCGAATCTCGCCGACCTGAGCATCGAAGAGCTGATGCAGGTCCGCGTGGATTCCGTGTACGGCGCGTCCAAGCACGAGCAGAAGGTGACGCAGGCGCCGTCGTCCGTGACGATCGTCACCGCGGACCAGATCCGCCGCTTCGGCTATCGCACGCTCGCCGACGTGCTGCGCGGGGTGCGAGGCTTCTACGTCTCCGACGACCGCAACTACCAGTACGTCGGCGTGCGCGGCTTCCTGCGGCCCGGCGACTACAACTCGCGGATACTCGTGACGATCGACGGGCACCGCATGAACGACAGCATCTACGACGGTGCCTACGCGGGCCGCGAAGGTGTCGTCGACCTGGAGCTCGTCGAGCGCGTCGAGGTGATCCGCGGACCGAGCTCGTCGCTGTACGGCAGCAGCGCCTTCTTCGGCGTCATCAACATCATCACCAAGCGCGGCGCGCAGTTCGATGGAATCGAGATGGCCGGCGAAGGCGGGAGCTTCGACACTCGCCGCGGTCGCGCCACGTACGGCGCGCGTTACGCGAACGGTTTCGAGTGGCTGGCGTCGGCCTCTCGCTATGCCAGCGACGGAGCATCGCATCTGTACTTTCCCGAGTTCGATCAGCGCGGCAGCGACGAGCCGCGCGCCGCCAACGACGGCGTGGCGAATCGTCTCGACGACGAGGACGCGGACAGTGTCTTCACCAAGCTGAGCTACGGCTCGTGGTCGCTCGCCGCATTCTTCAACGACCGCAACAAGCAGGTGCCGACTGCCTCGTTCGACACGATCTTCAACGATCCGCGCGAGCAGACTCGCGACCGCCGCAGCTACGTGGAGCTCAGCTACGATCGTCGCATCGGCGAGACGATCGAGCTGCAGGCGCGCGCCTTTTACGATGACTATCTGTATAGCGGCGCGTACCCCTACGACCTTGCGGAGCAGGGCGCTCCGCCCGACCCGGCGATGTATCGCGACTCCGCGATCGGCAAGTGGTTCGGCACGGAATGGCAGCTCAGCGCGCAGCTCGGCAGCCGGCACGCGCTGCAAGTGGGCGGGGAGTATCGCGACAACCGTCGCGAGTACCAGGATGCCTACTACGACCTCGAGCCGCGCGTCTACGATCTGCAGGACGTCAGGTCCAGCGACACGCTCGGACTGTACGCTCAGGACGAGGTCAGGCTGAACGACAAGCTCGTGCTCACCGCAGGCCTGCGGTTCGATCGCTACTCCGACAACTTCGGCAGCACGCTCAACCCGCGCATGGGGCTGATCTACAGCCCGTCGCCGACCGCGACATTGAAAGCGCTGTACGGCCAGGCCTTCCGCGCGCCGAATGCTTACGAGCGCTTCTACAACGCGGAGCAATTCAACCAGCCGGCGCTGAACCCGGAGACCATCAAGACCTACGAGCTGGTCTACGAGCAATACCTCGGTCACCGTTACCGCGTCGGCGTTGCCGCTTACTACTACGACGTCAACGAGCTGATCACGCAGACGCAGACGGCGCTGGGCGATCCGTACTTCGCGAACCTCGACGAGGTGCGTGCCAACGGTATCGAGCTGGAAGCCGAAAGCAGGTTCGACTCGGGCGCGCGCCTGGCAGTGAGCTACACGCTGCAGAAGGCCAGGGACGACGTCAGCGGGCTGCAGCTGAGCAGCTCACCGCACCACCTCGCCAAGTTGCATCTATCGGTACCGACGTACCGCGAAGTCCTCGCCAGCCTCGAGGTGCAGTACAACGGATCGAGCCGGACCATCCGTGCAGGGCGCGCCGACGGTTTCGTGACGGCAAACCTGACGTTGCTCGGCGAGCGGCTGGTGCGCGGTCTCGATCTGTCGCTCGGCCTCTACAACTTGTTCGACGCGCGCTACGTCTATCCGGGCTCCGGCGACAACGTCCAGGACGTGATCGAGCAGAACGGACGCACGTTGCAGGGCAAGCTCACGTACCGGTTCTGACGCGGCAGCCGACGTGCGCATCCTCTCTTCAATGTTTGCAGCGCTCTGTGCCGTAGCGCTGCCGGCCAGCGTGGCGGCGGAGCCGCGCGCGGCTGCGGGAGAGTGGCAGATCAAATCGGCATTCATCTACAACTTCACGCGGTTCGTAGAGTGGCCCGACACCGCGCTCGCGACACCCTCGCAACCCATCATCATCGGAGTGCTCGGCGAGCAGGAGGTTGCACGGGAGCTGCAGACGATCGTTGCAGGTCGTAACGTCAACGGGCGCTCGATAGAGGTGCGCGCCGTGCGCACGATCGCCGAGGCTCGCGCCACACAGCTGCTGTATGTGACCGCCCCCGAGGAGGCTCGCTACGCAGCGATGCGCAGCGACCTCGCTGAGAGTCCCGTGCTGACCGTCGGCGAGTCACCGTCGTTCAGCGTGACCGGCACGATCGGCTTCGTGCAGGAAGGCGAGAAGCTGCGGTTCGAGATCAACGTCGACATCGCCGAGCGCTCGCATCTGAAGATCAGCTCGCAGCTGCAGAAGCTCGCCAT
>CADEEJ010000026.1:0-7420 GCA_902826315.1 uncultured Steroidobacter sp. | reverse complement strand
CGACAGACGCTGCGATCGCTGAACGTCCATCCGCACATCGTCGGCGCGGCTCTGTACGATCGCAGCGGCAAGCTGTTCGCGAGCTACGAGCGCGCCGGCTCGGAGGCGCCGTTCGCTGCACCACGCACGGACGGGAATGGGCACCGCTTCGAGGACGACCGGCTCAAGCTGTTTCATCGTTTCGATCTGGCTGGCGAGCATGCCGGCACGGTCTACATCGAATCCGATCTGACGGAGCTGAACGCGCGTATGGGCCGCTATGCGCTGATCGGCGGCTGCGTGTTGCTGGTGTCTTGGGCAGTCGCATTTCTGCTCGCGGCGCGCCTGCAACGCGCAATCTCGGCGCCTATCTCGCATCTCGCGCAGGTGATGAGCCAGGTGCAGACACGCAGCGATTACTCGCTGCGTGCGATCAAGCACGGCGATGACGAGCTCGGCGCGCTGATGGACGGTTTCAACTCGATGCTCGACCAGATCCGCGCGCAGGACAGCGCGTTGCAGGAAGCGCGGGACCACTTGGAGCAGCGCGTCGCCGAGCGCACCGGTGAGCTGGAGCGTACCCACCGTCAGCTCGTCGACGCCTCGCGACAGGCTGGTATGGCGGAAGTGGCTACCAACGTCTTGCACAACGTCGGCAACGTTCTCAACAGCCTCAACGTGTCTGCCAACATGGTCGCGGAGCAGATCGGACGCTCCAGGGCGACGGGCCTGCAGCGGCTCGTGGCGTTGCTACGCGAACACGAGCATGACCTGGGCACGTACCTCGTGCACGACACCCGCGGCCGGCACGTGCTCACGTATCTGTCGGAGCTGTCCGAGCACATCCTGCATGAGCGCGATGGCAACTTGCAGGAGCTGACGTCCCTGCGCAGCAACATCGACCACATCAAGGACATCGTGTCGATGCAGCAGAGCTATTCCAAGGTGTCGGGCGTCAAGGAGCTGCTGCAGCCGATCGAGCTGCTCGAAGACGCGCTGCGCATGAACGACGGCGCGCTCCAGCGCCACGAGGTGCGCATCGTGCGCGAGTTCGAGCCCGTGCCCGGCATCAACTCCGAGAAGCACAAGATCTTGCAGATCCTCGTCAACCTGCTGCGCAATGCGAAGTATGCCTGCAGCGAATCCGGCCGCGCCGACCGCTGCGTGACGCTGCGCGTGGCGAGCGGCCCGGGCTGCGTTCGAATCTCGGTGGCGGACAACGGCGTCGGTATCGCGCCCGAAAACATGACGCGCATCTTCGCGCATGGCTTCACGACGCGCCGGGACGGCCACGGCTTCGGATTGCACAGCGGCGCGCTGGCTGCGCGCGAGCTCGGCGGCTCGCTGCAGGTCTTCAGCGAGGGTCTGGGGCGAGGCGCGACCTTCGTGCTTGCGCTGCCGATCGATCAGCCGGCTACTGCAGCCGCTTGAGATAGCGATCGCGCAGCTCGGTTTGTCGCGAGCGCATCTCGACCGCCCGTCCCGCGATCCACACCTGATCGGCGGCGCTCGTCACTTCGAGCGGATCGCCGTTCCATAGCACCAGGTCCGCAACCTGGCCGCGCGCAATGCGGCCTCGCTCACCCGCCAATCCGAAGATCTCCGCGGGCTGCGCTGTGAGTGCCGCGAGTGCCGCATCCTTGGGCAGTCCGTGAGCGACTGCATTGCCTGCGAGCTGACGAACCTTGCGCGCGTTGTGGCTCTCGTTGAACTGCGTGAAGGCGATGCGTACGCCCGCACGTTGGAGGAGGGCGGCGTTGTCGAGTCGCGCGCCGATGCCGTCAAAGGTGTACGGCAGATTTTCGAGCGCGTCGAGCAGCACCGGCACCTTCTCGCGGGCGAGTTCGTCGGCGACGACCCACGCTTCTGCGCCGCCTGCGATCACCGGCTTCATGCCGTAACGCTTCGCGAACGCAACCACGCGACGAATTTCCGCTGCACGCGCCACTCCGAACACAACGCGTCCACCGCCCAGGTACTTCGCGAGCGCCTCGCGTCCCGCCGGATGCAGCAGCACATGCTCGTCGTTCGCGCTCGGGGAGCGCGTCTCGCGGATTGCCTGATCGAGCAGCATCCACTGGCCGGCGCGGCTGCCTGCGGACAGCGCGTTCGAGTTGCCACCGAGATTGATGAACAGCGAGCGACTGTTGCTCAGCACCGCATCGTAGCGTCCATCGAGAGTCACGGCGGCGCCTTGACCCGCGAGGAACGTGCCGCCTTCGGCGCTGGCCGGCGCGAGCACCGTCCACGTCAATCCTTCGACTCGCGCAACCGGCACGAGCACCGAGCGCGGGTTGTACGCGGCAGTCACATCGAATTCAGGGCGCCACTGCGTTTCGAATGCGGGCGCGTTGAGGATCACGCCTGCATCGGCCGTGGTCGGTTCGAGGCTGACTTCTTCGACACCGATCGCCGACAGTCCGCCGAACAAACCGGGCGTGAGCGCGCGACCGTTCGCATCGATCGTCGTCGCGCCGGCGGGGGCGCTGAGACCGGTGCCGATCGCCGCGATCTTGCCGTCACGAAGCAACACGTCGGTATCGGTCAGCACGCCTTGATCGGCGACTGTGTGAACGGTGGCGCCGCGGATCAGTACCGCCTGCGCGTTCGCTAGTGTTGCGCAGCCCAGCAGCGCGATTGCAACGAGCGTTCTCATGGCTGTGCTCCCGCGCCCGGCTGTCCAAGCAAGAAGTCGGATCTCGGTTGCGGCGGTGGGTTGGCGCGATCGAACGCGAGTTGGCCGTCGACGAACACTTGTTCGGCGAGCGCGTACACGCTGAACGGCGTGCCGTTCCAGATCACGACGTCCGCCATCTTGCCGGGCTCGAGCGTGCCGGTGAGTTGCTCGATGCCGAGCGCGCGCGCCGGATTCGCGGTGAGCCAGCGGATCGCGCGCTCCGGCGCAATGGTCAGCCCGGCGCGAATCCCGCGCGACATCGCCTTGCCTGCTTCCTGATTGAGGCGCTGGATGCCTTCATCGGAATCCGAATGCACGATCGCGCAGCCGCCTTGCGGCAGGTCGGTGAACGCGATGTTTTCCTGGATGCCGTCGAACATCTCCATCTTGCTGCCCCACCAGTCGGCCCACTCGGCACCGCACACGCCGTTCGCGGCCAGCAGGTCGGCAATCTTGTACGCCTCGATGGCGTGGTGGAACGCGGCGATCTTGAAGCCGAATTCCTTCGACAGATCGAGCATGATCGCCATCTCGTCCGAGCGATAGCAGTGGATGTGGACGCGGATGTCGCCGGTCATCGCGCCGACCAGCGTCTCCAGCTTGAGGTCGCGCTTCGGCGGCACCGGCGGTTCGTCCGCCTCCTCATCCTCTTTGTCCTTCGCGTCGCTCTTCTTCTGATGCTTCTCGTTGTATTGGGCTACCTCACGCTCGTACTTGCGCCACTGCTCGCGATAGTCCTGCGCGTCTGCGAAGGCCTGGCGATAACCCGCGACGTTGCCCATGCGCGTGCTCGGCGCGCGGCTCTGACCGCCGTAGACGCGTTTCGGATTTTCGCCGCACGCCATCTTCAATCCCTGCGGCGCGCTCGGAAACTTCATTGCCTGGTAGGTCGTGGCCGGCACGTTCTTGAGCGTCACGGCGCGGCCGCCGATCAGGTTCGCGGAGCCGGGCAGGATCTGCATCGCGGTGATGCCGCCTTCGAGCGCGGTCTGGAAACCGGGATCCTGCGGCCACACGCCGTGCTCGGACCACACATTCGGCGTGACGGGGTCGGTCGCCTCGTTGCCGTCGCCATGCGCGTTGACGCCCGGACTCGGATACACACCAAGGTGCGAATGCACGTCGATGAGGCCGGGCGTGACCCAGCGGCCGCTCGCGTCAACGACGCGCGCACCCCCAGGCGCGCTGAGATTCTGGCCGACCGCTTCGATCTTGCCGTTTGCGATCAGCACGTCGGCGTTGTCGAGTCGCGTGCCGGTTCCCGTGAGCACGGTCGCGCCGCGAATGAGCGTCGCTGTCGCTGCGCCTGCCTGATAGGTCGAAGGGTAGGGGTTCGCCGGCTCGATCGGCACGGCAGCGACTTCGGGTTTCTTTGCCTCTGGCTGCGCGGGAACGTTCGCGCAAGCGCCGGTCAGGACGGCGCAGCAGAGCAGGTAGCGGATTCCGTGCATGGTAGTGCGATCTCGCTGTTGTTCACGGCGGCCGCGGAATTTAGCACGACCTCAGCGCTAGTCGCCGCAGCGGACACCTTCGTGCTCGAGCAGCCAGCGCTTGCGCTCCAGTCCGCCGCCGTAGCCGGTCAGCGAACCGTCCGCGCCGATGAGGCGATGACAGGGAACCACGACGCTGATGGGGTTCGAGCCGTTCGCGAAGCCGACTGCGCGGACCGCGAGCGGACACTTCAGCTGCTGGGCCATGCGCCCGTAGCTCAGCGTCGTTCCGGCCGGGACCGTGCGCAGGGCGCGCCATACGTTGCTCTGGAACGGTGTGCCGCCGGTTTGGACGGGAATCGCGTCGATGGCCTGCAATTTGCCTGCGAAGTAGTGCTCCAGCGCACGGCGAATAGCGGCAGGCGCTGTGCCGCTCACGAGTTGCAGCGGCTGACGGCGATAGATCCTCGTGAGCCCGCGCTCCATCCGCTCTTCGTGATCTTCCCAGTCCAACGCGCGCAGGCGGCGATCGGCGTCGCTCACGATCAGCATGCGGCCGAGCGGGCTCGACTGACGATCCACGGTAAAAACCAATGCAGGCGCGGACATGGGAGGCACTCTGCACGATTCAGGACGGCGGGGGCTCGCCATTTTCGGACCTCGCCTTTCCGACCTCACTGCGGCCCGTTGAATCGCCGATGGCGCTATCATGCCCGGGCCCGCTGCCGAAGTTTTCGCATGAGTGCTACCTCAGAACCGGTCGGATCGCTCGAAACCGCGCTCGCCCACACGCAGCGCCTGATGACCTCGGAGCCGCAGCTCGCGGCCGAACAGGCAACGGAGATCCTGAAGGTCGCGCCGGGCCATCCGCTCGCCACGCTGCTGCTCGGAGTCGCGCGACGACGCGCGGGCGACGCTGCGACTTCGCAGGCTGTTCTCGAACCGTTGGCGAAATCGCAGCCGAATTGGGCCGCCGCACACTACGAGCTCGGACTGACGCTTGGTGCCCGCCGCAATGGCGAAGGCGCGGTCGCAGCTTTGCGACGTTCGGTGAGTCTCAAGCCCGAGATGCCGGACGCATGGCGCGCGCTCGGCGATCACCTCACCGCGATCGGTGACGCGACGGGCGCGGACGACGCCTATGCTCATCACATCAAGTTCTCGACGCGCGACCCGCGGCTGCTCGAAGCCGGCGCGGCGCTATGCGAGAACCGGATTGCGATCGCGGAGTCGTTGCTGCGTGAGCATCTGAAGCAGCATCCGACCGACGTAGCGGCCATGCGCATGCTGGCCGAGGTCGCGGCGCGGCTCAAAAGATATCCCGATGCGGAAGTGCTGCTGGAGCGCGCGCTGGAGCTGGCGCCGAGCTTCCTGCCGGCGCGCCACAACTATGCTGTCGTTCTCCATCGAGAGCGCAAAGTGGCGGCAGCGTGGGCGCAGGTGCAGAAGCTGGTCGAGGCGGATCCGCTCAACCCCAGCTATCGCACGCTGCAGGCCGTGCTCGCCAGCACGATCGGCGACTACGATCGGGCGCTCGACTTGTACGCAGGCGTGCTCGCGGAGTATCCGCACAATGCGCGCGTTTGGATGAGTTACGGCCATTCCCTGAAGACTACGAAGCGGCAGGCGGACAGCGTGCAGGCCTACCGCAAGAGCATCGAGCTCGCGCCGCATCTCGGCGAGTCGTATTGGAGCCTGGCGAACCTGAAGACGTTCAGGTTCGAGCCTGCAGATATCGAGGCGATGCAAGCGCAGCTGACGCGCGCGCAACTCGCTGCGGAGGATCGCTTTCATTTTGATTTCGCGCTCGGCAAGGCATTCGAAGACGCCGGGCAGTTCGCGGAGTCCTTCAAGCACTACGATGAAGGCAACCGTCTGCGGCGGGCGGGCGTCAGCTACGACGCCGCTTGGAACACCGAGCAGATGCAGCGCGCGAAGGCGCTGTTCACGCCGGAATTCTTCGCTGCGCGCGCCGGGCAGGGCGCGAGCGCGGCCGATCCGATCTTCATCGTCGGTTTGCCGCGCTCGGGCTCCACGCTGCTCGAGCAGATCCTGTCGAGCCACCCGCTCGTCGAGGGGACGATGGAGCTGGCGGACATCGTCAATATCGTGAAGGCGCTGGGCGGCTCCGCCTCGCGCGCCAAAAGTACCTATCCGGCGTCGATCGAGGCGCTGGATGCCGGCGCGTTGCGCGCGCTCGGCGAGCGCTACCTGGAGCAGACGCGCATTTATCGCCGGACCGATGCGCCGTTCTTCATCGACAAGCTGCCGAACAATTTTGCGCACACCGGCCTGATCCACTTGATCCTGCCGCGCGCCAGGATCATCGACGCGCGGCGGCATCCGCTCGGCTGCTGCTTTTCCGGCTACAAGCAGCACTTCGCGCGCGGTCAACACTTCACCTACAGCCTCGACGAAATAGGCCGCTACTACCGCGACTACGTGCAGCTGATGGCGCACTACGATGCGGTGCTGCCGGGTCGTGTGCACCGCGTGATCTACGAGCGCATGATCGAAGATACCGAGGGCGAGGTGCGCCGCCTGCTGGACTATTGCGGCCTGCCGTTCGACGAGCGCTGCCTGCGCTTCTACGAGAACGAGCGGGCCGTGCGCACCCCGAGCGCCGAGCAGGTGCGCCGCCCCATTTATCGCGAGGGCGTCGATCACTGGCTGAACTACGAGCCCTGGCTGGGCCCGCTGAAAAGCGCTCTCGGCTCCGTGCTGGAGCACTATCCGAACGTACCGGAGTTTTGAAGCCGCATATCCGTTCGCTTACACTCTTGTGCATAACGAATTGGGGAGACGACGATGACTCGAAGCCGACAGCGCAAGCTCAAGCGGAATTCGCAACGTACGCAGGTGAAGCTCGCGAGCGCGCCGCTCGCTGCGGCAGTGGTCGCGGCCCTGGCGTCGACGCCCGCCCTGGCACAGGACCCCGCGCAGAGCGGAGTGCTGGAGCAGGTCATCGTCACTGCGCAGAAGCGCAGCGAGAACCTGCAGGAAGTGCCCGTCAGCATCCAGGCGATCGGCAGCGAGCAGCTCGAAAACCTGCACGTCAAGGGTTTCGAGGACTACGTGCGCTACCTGCCGACGGTGTCGTACCAGACCTTCGGGCCCGGCTTCGCGCAGGTGTACATGCGCGGCGTGGCGAGCGGCGGCGACGGCAACCATTCGGGCTCGCAGCCGAGCGTCGGCATCTACCTCGATGAGCAGCCGATCACGACGATCCAGGGCGCACTCGACGTCCAGCCGTATGACGTGGCGCGCGTCGAATCTCTGGCCGGTCCGCAGGGCACGCTGTACGGCGCCAGCTCGCAGGCGGGCACGATCCGCA
>CADEEJ010000025.1:34019-35301 GCA_902826315.1 uncultured Steroidobacter sp. | reverse complement strand
GGTCCGATCGCGCAGGCGATTCGTATTCCTGCCGCGGTCGTGCACGAGCACGACAGTGGGCGCTGTTGGATCGTCGCTGAGGATGGCGCGGCCGATCTGATTCCGCGTATCGCGGCCGATCTGCGGCGCGTCGCGCGCGTGTCGGAGGTGCACGACGAGCTGGTCGAGTCGTCGGTGACGGAGGACGATCCGCGTCACTATCTGCACGCTGTCGAGCGAGCCCTCGAATACATCGGCGCAGGGGACATTTATCAAGCGAATCTCTCTCGCGGCTGGCGTACGACGTTGCGGCCCGGCGTGCAGCCGCATCAAGTCTATCGGCGGCTGCGCGAGACCAATCCGGGACCGTTCAGCGGTGTCGCGCTGCTGGACGGCATTGCGGTCATCAGTTCTTCCCCTGAGCGCCTCGTCAGCGTGCGCGACGCCGTGGTCACGACGCGTCCCATCGCAGGCACACGGCCGCGCGGCGCAGATCCGGAAGCCGACCTTGCGCTCGCCCGCGAGCTGCATGCGCATCCGAAGGAGCGGGCCGAGCACGTGATGCTGATCGACCTGGAGCGCAACGACCTCGGGCGAGTGTGCGAGGCCGGTAGCGTGAGCGTCGACGAGTTCATGACGATCGAGTCGTACTCGCACGTGCACCACATCGTTTCGAACGTGCGCGGGCGCTTGCGGAAGGACGTCACGCCCGGCAATGTGCTGGCGGCGGTGTTCCCCGGTGGCACGATCACGGGCTGTCCGAAGGTCCGCTGCATGGAGATCATCGCAGAGCTGGAAGGCGCACCGCGCGGCGCGTACACGGGATCGTTGGGCTACCTGAATCGCGATGGCAGCATGGACATGAATATCCTGATTCGCTCGCTGCAACTCGCTGGCCGGCAGCTGAGCCTGCGCGCCGGCGCGGGCATCGTCGCCGACTCGATTCCAGAACGCGAGCTCGAAGAGACGCGGGCGAAAGCGCGTGGCGTGCTGCGCGCACTCGGTGTCGGCGCATGACAGCTGCCGTTCTCATCGATGGCGCGAGTCCGGCCGATCCGTTGCACGCGATCGCCGTCGAAGATCGCGGCCTCCAGTATGGCGACGGCTTGTTCGAGAGCGCGTTGCTCGCGCAGGGCAGGGTGCGATTCCTCGAGCTGCACCTGCGCCGCCTTGCACTCGGCTGTGAGCGGCTCGGTATCGTGCCGCCCGACCTGGCTGCGCTCCGCTCGGATGTGCAACGGCTCAGCGGATCGGCAGAACGCGCCGTGCTCAAGATCATCGTGTCGCGAGGTATCGGCCCGCG
>CADEEJ010000025.1:31196-33919 GCA_902826315.1 uncultured Steroidobacter sp. | reverse complement strand
CAGCCCGGACTGACGCCGCGCGGTCTGCTCGCGCTGCTCAGCTCGGGGCAGGTTCTGCTCCACAGTATTACCTTCATCGAAGGCTCGACGTTCGCGGACGTGCGCAACGCGCTGGTCGCCAGTGACGCTGTGAGCAACGACAACGCGAATCGCAGCGATACCGACATCATGCGGGCGCTCGGCGAGCCCGAGACGCATCCGGAAGGGCAGTTCTTTCCGGATACCTATCGATTCCCGCGCGGCACGACCGACCTCGAGTTGCTGACGATCGCGCACCGGCGCATGCAGGACGAGCTGAACAAGGCCTGGGCGAAGCGCGCAACCGACCTGCCGCTGGCAGGTCCGTACGAAGCATTGATCCTCGCCTCGATCGTTGAGAAGGAAACGGCCCTCGAACGGGAGCGCGCGCAGATCGCCGGTGTCTTCATCGAGCGACTGCGGCGAGGGATGCGGCTGCAGACCGATCCGACCGTGATCTACGGCATGGGCGTCGCGTACCAGGGCAACATCCGCCGCGCCGACTTGTCGCGGGATACGCCGTACAACACGTATACGCGGCCAGGGCTGCCGCCGACGCCGATTGCGATGCCCAGCGCGGAATCGTTGGAGGCCGCAGTACAACCGGACGTGTCCGGCGCGCTATTCTTCGTGGCAACGGGGGCGGGCGACGGCAGCCACTACTTCTCCAAGACGCTTGCCGAGCACAACCTCGCCGTAAGGCGGTACCTGCGGGAGTTGCGTCGACGATGAATCGCGGAAAGTTCATCACCATCGAAGGTAGCGAAGGCGTCGGTAAGACGACGCAGATCGCTGCCCTGCGCGATTCGCTGACTGCGCGCGGGTTGGAGGTCATCGTCACGCGCGAGCCCGGAGGTACGCCGCGTGCGGAGGCCATCCGCGAGTTGCTGCTGACGCCGACGGACGAGCCGATGCCGATGACCTGCGAGCTGTTGTTGATGTTCGCGGCTCGCGCCACTCATATCGAGAACCTGATCCGACCGGCGCTGGAGCGCGGCGCGTGGGTCGTGTGCGATCGCTTCACGGACGCGACCTACGCGTATCAGGGCGACGGGCGCGGCGTGCGTCGCGAAGAGATCGCGAACCTCGAACGCTTCGTGCAGGCAGAGCTGCGTCCGGATCTGACGCTGCTGCTCGATGCGCCGATCGAGATCGGCAGGGCCCGCGCGCAGGCACGCGATGCCGAGACCGGTGTGAGCGACCGCTTCGAGCAGGAGCGCCGCGAGTTCTTCGAGCGTGTACGCAACAGTTACCTCGAGCGCGCGCGCAGCCAGCCGGGCAGGTTCGCGGTCATCGACGCCACCGCCGATCGTGAGAGCGTGCAGCACGCGATCAGCGCAGAAGTGGAAATACGGTTGTTCATGCGCCCATGACCGAGACTCGCGAACGATCACTGCCGCAGCTGTTGCCGTGGCATGAAGATGCCGTTGCACAGTTGCGCAAGGCATGGGCTGCGAACCGTTTGTCGCACGCGCTGCTGTTGCAGGGTGCGGAAGGCGTGGGCAAGCAGTCGTTCGCTGCGTGGCTCGCGTGCGCAGTCCTGTGCGACAAGTCGGCGGGATCGACGTTGAACTGCTGTGGCGAGTGTCCGGGCTGCGCGCTGTTTGCAGCCGGCTCGCATCCGGACCTGGTGCTGGTCATGCCGGAGGAAGAGAAGCAGCAGATCTCCATCGATCAGGTTCGCGCCGCCACCGAACGCCTGACGAAGACGAGCTACCGGCAAGGTTACAAGGTCGCGATCGTCGATCCGGCGCATCTCATGACACCGAACGCCGCGAACAGCGTGCTGAAGACGCTCGAAGAGCCGTCGGCGCGCAGTCTGCTGATACTGGTCTCGTCGCAGCCTTCGATGCTGCTGCCGACAGTACGCAGCCGCTGCCAGAAGGTGACGATTCTGCGGCCGTCGCGCGATCAAGCGATCGAGTGGCTGCGTGCGAAGAGCGGTCATGCCGTCGAGCCGGCTCTACTGGAGTTCGCTGGCGGTGCGCCACTGCGTGCGCTGGCATACGCAGATGGCCGCTTCGACGCGCTGAACGAGCACATGCAGAAGTCCCTCGGTGCGCTGCTGGCAGGTCAGGCCGATGTGACGCAGGTCGCTGCGGAATGGGAAAAAGACGCGTTGGTCGAGCGGCTGACCTGGCTCGATCTATGGCTCAGCTCGCTGGCGCGTGCGGCTCTTGCGGGAAATGCCGACCTTGTCACGTTCCCTGGGAGGTCTGCGCACTTGCCAAGTCCGTCCCAGCCGTTGAACATAAGCGGCGTCTACAGCATGGTGGATCGCGCGCGGGCATTGAAATCGCAACTGGCCCGCACCGCGCTCCAGCGCGAGCTGGCGGTCGAGTCCTTGTTGATCGCGCTGATGGAAGTGCTGGCCCCGCGGCCGGCCGATGGACAATCCGAACCGAGTCGCAAGAGAGCCTGAGTAAGTAACGAATGGTGATGCGCCAGCCCAGCAGCAAGCCCGGTTTGCTGACGCTTACGATCAAGGACAAGAGTGCCTTGTATCTGGCGTACATGCCGTTCGTGAAGAACGGCGGCTTGTTCATTCCGACGAACAGCAATTACCGGCTCGGCGACGAAGTGTTCATGCTGCTGAACCTGATGGGCGAGGACGAGAAGCTGCCGGTCGCCGGGCGCGTGATCTGGATGACGCCGAAAGGCGCGCAGGGCAAGCGCACCGCCGGCATCGGCGTGCAGTTCAGCGA
>CADEEJ010000025.1:9663-31096 GCA_902826315.1 uncultured Steroidobacter sp. | reverse complement strand
TTCTGCTGATACGCCATCAGCCCACCCTTCAGCACCGACGCGCGAAACCCGCGCTCTGACAGGATGTACGCGGCAGCAGAGCTGCGTCTGCCGGTATCGCAACACGCGACGTAGTGCACGTCGCGCTCCAGCGTCTTCAGCTTCAGGCGGATGAAGTACAGCGGCAGGTTGAGCGCGCCGTCCATCCGGTAGTTCTCGAACTCGCTCGGCAGGCGCACGTCCAGCCATTTCGCGCCGCCGGCGACCAGCGTGCGCGCCTCGTCCAGGTCCACCCATTCGAGCATCGGCTCGTTGAGCAGCGTGCGGAAGTCCTGCTTCGCGAGGCGCATCAGGGTGCCTTCGGTTGTCATCGCGACGCTGGCATTGCGCTTGGCATCCGAGATCAACGCTTCCTCGCCGAACGTGTCGCCCATGCCGAGCTCCGCGAGCTTGATGCCGTCGCGGTTGAGCGGCGTCTCGCGCGTGACCGCGCAACGCCCTTTGACGACGACGTAGAAGTAGTCGCCCTCGTCGCCCTGCTTGATCACGACTTCCCCGGCGCGATATTCGACGCGCTGCATGCGCATGAAGATCGCCTGGATGTTCGCCGGCGGAATCTTGTGGAACGCCTTGGTCTGCAGCAGGTTCGTCATCCAGTCGTCCGAGCTCGGACCTTCCTCGCCGACGCCGCGCAGCTCGTTGACCTCGTACGAGCCGGTCTGATCCCACGTCAGCATCATGTCGAGCATGTCGCTGTCCATCGCGACGTAGTCCATGCGATCGGAGACGACGCGCGCGCTGTAGCGGCGCGGATTGCCGGGTGCAACAGGATTGCGTGCTTCCGGCGAGCCGCCGCGGATGAGCAGCACGGAGCGGCCCTCGTGCAGCAGCTCGAGCACGCCGCTCACGACATAGTAGGTGCGCTTGTCGGTGTCGCCTTCCTTGAACAGCAACCGACCGGTGGACAACGAGTGCATCGCCGTCTTGCGCGCGAGCGCGTGCAAGTTTTCGGACTTCAATCCATCGAGCGGGGAAAACGAACGTAGCAGACCAAGTTCGAGCGGCTTGCTCTCCATGCGCCGGATGTTATCACAGGCATTTCCGGCGCCAGCCGCTGCAGCACGCGATTTACCGTAGTAATTGCCAGCCCGCGTCCGCCGCGAAACGCTCGCCGTAAACACTGCGCAGCTCTTCCAGACGCGCAAGGATTGCATCGACTCCGCGAGTGCGCGCGTATTGGATCGGACCGCCGCGGAACGGTGCGAAGCCGGCGCCGAAGATCACGCCCGCGTCGATCAGATCCGCATCTTCGACGAGGCGCTCGCGGAGCACGGCGACCGCTTCGTTGATCAGCGGCAGCATCAGCCGGTCCTGCAGATCCGGCGGCACCGGTCCCGCGGCCGGCGGCTTCTGCGGCTTGTCGGCGTGCCACAAGTAGAAGCCTTCGCCGCTCTTCTTGCCGAATTTCTTCTGCTCGTAGCGGATCGACAGCACGTGCGGCACCTGGGCGCCGGACTGGAAGAACACCTTGCCGACGCTCATCACCACGTCGAGCCCGACGACGTCGGCGAGCTCGATCGGGCCCATCGGCATGCCGAAGTCTTCGGCCGCGCGGTCGATGAGCGCGAGCGGAATGCCTTCCTCGGCGGCGCGCACCGCTTCGCTGAGGTACGGCATCAGCACGCGGTTGACCAGGAAACCCGGCGAGCTGCGACAGGCGATCGCGAGCTTGTCGATCTGCCGCGCGAAGGCGAGGCCAGCCTGCACCTTCTGCGGCTGCGTGCGCTCGGCGTGGATGACTTCGATCAGCGGCATGCGCGCGACGGGGTTGAAGAAGTGCAGACCGATCAAGCGCTCGGGTGCGGCGAGATTGGCGGCGAGCTGTTCGAGCACGATGCTCGAAGTGTTCGTTGCCAGCACCGCGAGCGGTTTGAGCTTCGGCTCGATGCGCGCGAACAGCTCGCGCTTGGCATTCAGGTCTTCGAAGATTGCTTCGATGACTACGTCTGCCGTCGCGACGCCGCTGCCTTCGACGTCGGGCCGCAGGCGCGCCAGCGTCTCGTCGCGCTTCGCCGGATCCGGGTAGCGCTTCTCGACAAACTTGCGAGCGCGTTCGATCGCCGGGGCGACGTACTGTTCAGCACGGTCCTGCAGTGTCACGTTGAGCCCGCGGATCGCACACCACGTCGCGATGTCGCCGCCCATGACGCCGGCTCCCACGACGTGCACATGCTTGACCGGCTCGCCGCCTGCTTTGGCTGCGGACTTGAGTCGATCCTGCAAGAAGAACACGCGCACGAGATTTCGCGACGTTGGCGTGCACAGCAGCTGCGCCATCGAGCGAGCTTCGGCTTCATACGCGCGTTCGCCCTTGCCGCCGTAACGCTGCCAGAGCTCGATCATCGCGTACGGGGCAGGGTAGTGCTCGGGCCGCGCGCGCTTCGCGACCTGCGAGCGCATCTGCCCGGCGAGAATCGGCCGCACCAGCGCAGTGTTCAGCAAGCGATGCACGAATTTGGGGCTGCGCGGGGCAGGGGGAGCGAGCGCCATCTGCTTCGCGGTCTTGTCGAGTTGCTCGACCGGCGCGAGGCGATCGACCAGCCCTATCGCGAGTGCCTGCTTCGGACGGATCGTTCGGCCTGTCAGCATCAGATCCATCGCGGCAATCGGGCCGGCGAGATGCACGGCACGAACGCTGCCCCCGAAGCCTGGATGCACGCCGAGCTGCACTTCAGGGAAGCCGAGCGTCGCACCCGGGTCGTCGACCAGCACGCGATAGCGGCAGGCCAATGCGACTTCGAGTCCGCCGCCGAGCGCAAAGCCGTTAACGGCCGCGATAGTCGGGCAGGGCAGCGCCGCGAGCTTGTCGAGCACCAGCTGGCCCTGGCGAATCAGCTCGTAGGCCTGGTCGGGCGTGCGGATGCCGACGAACTCCTTGATATCGGCACCGGCGATGAATCCCCGCTTCGCCGAGGTAACGATCAGCGCTTTGGGAATCGCCCGCGCGACCTCGGCGAGCATCGCATCGAGCTCTTCCATGACATCGCGCGACAGGCTGTTGGTCGAAGCGCCGGCCTTGTCCAGCGCCAGCCAGGCGACACCGTCCGCATCGGTTTCGAGCCGCCAGTGAGTCGTGTTCTTGTTCATGTCGGCGCGCGGCGCACCTGGAAATCGCAGATCAAGGGCCGATGGTCCGAGAAGCGCACATCGGGCACGTCGAACTGCGTGACCTCGATGCCGTTGGAGTAGAGCACGAAATCGAGCTCCTTGCGCGGGTTGCGGCTGGGATAGGACGGCAGGCCGAGGCGGTTCGCGCTCTTCAGGCCCGAGGCTTCCATGAACAGGAAGATCTCGTGGTCACCCCAGAAGGTATTGAAGTCGCCGGCGACGATCACCGGCTTGCTGGCGCGCTTCACCAGCTCGTGCAGGTGGCGCAGCTGATCGTGGCGGTGGCGGAACTTCAGCGACAAGTGCACGAGGAACACGGCGACGTCTTCCAGCTCGAGCTCGATGATCAGCCGCTTGATGCCGGTCTCGAAGTAGTGGAAGCGCTCGCCCTCGACGCGCGGCGCGGCGAGAAACGCATTCGCCTGCTTGCGCACTATCGGCATCAGCTGGTTGATCGACGCCGTGCCGTATTTGCACTGGTAAGTGGAGTAGTGGCCGAGCGAGTCGGCAATCTGCTTCGCCTGGTTGACGAGCCCCGAGCGGATCGAGCCGGTGTCGATCTCGATCAGTCCGACCAGGTCCGGATCCAGCGATTTCAGGTACTGCGTGATGCGTTCGAGTACGCGCGCGTTGCTGCGCAGATAGCCCGCGCCCGGTACCGGCAGATGAAACGCCGGCCCGGTACCGGTGGCGTACCGGATGTTGTACAAAACGAAGCGCATCGTGAAGCAGGAACGGTTGAGGCAGCAAATCGCAGCGCGGCATTCTATCGCACCCGGCACGGCGCTGAGCGTGCAGGATCGCCGCTTATTCTCTGTCGAAAGTGGCCAAGGTCCTTTCGATTGTCAGCCCAAAACGGTGGAGGCCCTTGCAAATAGGGGTTTCCCGGCGAGCCGGAAGGGTTCTCGCGTACAATCCGGCCCCAGTGGAGGAGCGAGTCGAGTGAGCATTTCTCAGCAGAATCCAGTGCGCGTGTTCGTGAGCCACGCATTCGAGCCGTCGGACGACTATCACCGCGTGTTCGAGTACCTGGAGAGCTCGCACAATTTCTTTTACCGCAATTGCAGCGATCCCGAGCAGCGCGGCACGGGCGAGCGCGACAAATTGAAAGACGAACTGCGCCGGCAGATCGCGCTCGCCGAAGTCGTCATCGTGCCCTCGGGCCAGTACGCGACGCAGCGCGAATGGATCGATTTCCAGCTGAACTGCGCCAAGGGCCTCGACAAGCCGGTCATCGTGCTCGAAGCGTTCGGCGTGAAGGAGAAGCTGCACGTGCAGCTGGAAGCGCTGGCGGACGAGGTCGTCGAGTGGAACGAGCGGTCGATCGCGGATGCGATTCGCCGCCAGGCGCGTCACGAGGATACGACGCGCTGGGACACGATAGATTTCAAACTGGATTGATCAGTCGTCGCCGACAGCGCGCAGCTTCGGACGTGCAGCGCTCTGGTTGCGCGCGATGATGCCGAGCATGTTGACGATGCGCATCGCGACGCCATCGGCTTCCGTGTCGGACATCTTGCGAACGGTTGCCTGGACGGCACTCTCACCACGCAGCGGCGGCACGCTCGACATGCAATTCGACAGCGAGCAGAACTCGTCGCGAATCTCTTTCGGTACTTCTTCGGCATCGAGCGTTGCCAGGTGCGTGCGATACGCCGTGGCAAGGCGATGCTTGATAGGTCCACTCGTCGCCAGCATCGAAGTGGCGGCGAAAAAATGCTCCCAGGCGCTGCTCATGCAACTAACCCCCGCGTTGGGTCGAGGTCGCCGCACCGACACGGAGCGAGCCGCGTCATGGTTCAACGACTAGAAATGCTGAGAATTTACTTTAACTTCGCTTGGCTGCTTTTCTTACGGCCGCTCAAGCGCCTACAGCCGGAATATACTCCTGCAACTTCGAAAGGCAAGCAGGCTTACACGGCATTTTGCATGCGCCGGGCCTGTACGCCGGGAGCTGTCCCATGACTGGTGTGAATGCAGTGGTGCTGATCAAGGCCGAAACCGGCCTCATCAACGAGCTCGCCGAGCAGCTGGCCGAGTTGCCAGGTGTCGCCGAGGTGTTTTCGGTGGCCGGCCAGTGCGATCTGGTCGCGCTGGTACGCGTGCGTGAGAACGAAGAGCTCGCCGACGTCATCAGCAACCGGATGCGTAAGCTCCGCGGCATCCTCAGCACGGAGACGATGATCGCGTTTCGCGTCTATACGAAAGCAGAGCTGTCGACAGGGTTCGATATGGATTGAAGAGAGAGCCGGAAAGGCCTTTGAAGGCCTTTGGCCGCAGTTATGCTGGGTACGTATAATGTATATTATGTAATATTCGATATAGGGTTCGTAGCTGGAATCTTTCGCCGCCAAGCGCTTCTCATTCTCCGACACGCTCCAGCCACTGCCAGCTCACCGGGACTCGCTTCCCGCTGACGTCCTTCACCGCGGTCCCCCGTGTCACGTAGCCGACGCTGATCTCGGGAAACATCTTCTGCATCGACAGCCGTGCTGCCTGCGGATTGGTAATGACAGCACGACGCCCGGCTCGCAGCGGCCTCCCATCCGGTTCGATCAGGAACCACAGCTCCTGCCCGGCGGGCACACCTTCGATCAACGCAGCGGGATCGAAATGCTCGATTGCACGGCGTTGCGCAGCGACGGTGCCAAGCATGCGCGCTTCCATGACTCGTGCTTGCCTCGGTGCGACCTCGAGGGTTGGCGCTGTGGCATCCAGGGCGATAGCGCCACGCTGCATGACCCAGGCGACGGCCGTGTAGTTCGGGCCAATGGCAATCTGCATGACCAGCTGCTGGCGGACCTGCGACTCGTCGACGCCGGCGCGCTGCAGATAGTCCTGCCAGCTGCGCGCAAACTCATCCTCGCGGTCCCACGATGGACGGACAGTCATATCGATGTTCGACACCTCGCCGTGCTCGTTCACGACCGCCCACACATACGACCTGCCTTCCTGGGGCGTCGTCAGCAGCTGCGGATAGAAGTGAGCAACGGCGCGCGCAATCGTCGCGTCATCGTCTTTTCGAGCCGCCACCGGCGTTGGCAGCAGCGGTAGTCCATCTTCGGAACCCCCTGAGCTCAGCGACGGAACCGGTGGCGCGGTAACGTTCGCCGCTGCCGCGATCAACGTCAGGCAGCATGTTCCGAGTAACGCAGCGAGCAGTCGCCAGCGTCTGCGCACAGGCGCATGCATGATACGAATCCGCTTTTCGAGCGACGAACCGGATTCGGTGAGCCCGGCAGCAGCGGCTCGCGACGGCACCAGTCGCGTGGCGACCTCCAGGAGGACAGCCGAGTACGCGGAACGCAACTGCCCGGCGCGTAGCACGCGAGCGTCGCAGTCCACCTCCAGCGCAAACCGTAGCTTGCGCAGTTGCCACCAGATCGCCAGATTCCATGGAAGCAGCGCGACTATCAGCAGCGCGCCGCCGAGCACACGGACGTCTTGCGCGCGCACGTGTTCCTGCTCGTGCGCGAGTGCGACCTGTTGTGTCGCTGAATCCGCCTGCAGCAGCCATCGCGGGAACACGATTCGTGGCCGGATGATGCCGACCACAGCTGGACCCACGTCGAGTGTGATGGCAACGTTCACACCGTTGATTTCGCCATCGACCGCCGATCGCAAGCGTCGGCGCAGTTGCATCCAGCCCATCGACAGTACGCCGAGGACGAGCGCGGTCATCGCCGACCATCCGACGAGCAGCTTGGTGTCCAATGAGATCCGGCGCGCGGGAGTTGTAGTGTCACCGCCAATCCAGGCGATGGGTGACTGCGCATAGACGGGCGGGCGCTCCTGCGCGGCCAGCGCAACGAGCGTGACAGCAGAGTGGTCGCTCGATCGAGCACCCTGCCCCGCGAACACGACCGGCAGCAGGACCGACAGCAGCAATGCTGTCACCCAGATCCAGCGCGTCGGCACGCGCACCAGGATTGCGATTCGTTCCGCGAGCAATGCCGCGGCACTCACGAGCACCGCCACCACGAATGCATACGCCAGCCACGCGGCAATCATGATTTCTCCTTCGCCGGCTTCTCTTCGAGGATCTCGCGGATGCGTCGCACCTGATCCTCGCTGAGCTTGCGATCCGCGACGAGCTGCGTCAGCAGCAGATCGGCGGAACCCTGGAACAGCTTGCCGGCCAGGTGCCGGATCGCGCTCTTGCGCGCGACTTGCTGCTTGATCTTTGCAGCGTAGCGATGCGCCCGCCCTTCCGCCTCGTGACCCACGTAACCCTTGGCTTCCAGGTTGCGCAGGATCGTGAGCACAGTCGTGTAAGCCAGCTCGTCGCTGAGTTGGTCCTTCACTTCGGTCACAGTGGACGGCCCCTGCTCCCACAGCACGGCCATGATCTCTGCCTCGCGGTTACTGAGCGATACGCTCACGGCTTGTTCTCCTCTGCGACGCGCACTGCTTTCCAGCTCGACCCGTTCTGGCTCAAGACCAGCGACGGCGCAGGCGCCCTGCCGGACTCCTCGAACACGAACTGCGCCTCGATGTCTTCGGGGAAAAATTCTCTCGGCGTTGCAGCCAGCACGGGCAACGGACCCTGCCCGGTCAACTGCACGACCAACTGATCGCCATTGCGCACGACCGTGAGCTGGTTGCCGTCTTCGAACTTGTAGCGGCCCACATACCGATCCAGCACGGAGGCCGGTACCACAATGGACGGATGCGGGCGTGAGACGGTGAAGTGCGGATCCAGTACGTGCCTGCCGATGTCATCGACGCCGGCATTGGTCGCGCCGTTCGTCAGGCCGACGACGGCCAGACGTTCCTGCAGATTGAACGCCATGAAGGAACGATAGCCGTCGGCGCGGCCGCTGCTCCAATAGATCGGAGCGCTGTTGGGGTCATCGCCACTCGGCTCGACACGCCAACCTAGTCCCATGCGAACGCCGGCAAAATCGCCAGGTCGCCGCGGCTCGAGCATCGTCGCGGCGGCGGCAACCAGCGGTTGCGGCCCACGGCCGAGGAACAGCTCGATGAAAGCGAGCATGTCATCGACGGTCGAATACAACCCGCCTGCGGCATCCAACGCACCGGTGCTCTCATTCGGCACCGGCTGCAATTTGCCGTCATAGGCTGCGGCGAGCTCGGATCGAACGGCACTGTTCGGCACGAACATCGTGCTGCGCATCCCGAGCGGTCCGGTGACGCGCTCCGCAAGCAGCATCGCATAGCTCTTTCCTGCGCAGTGAGCGAGTGCGTGGCCCAGCAGCCCGAAGCCCCAATTCGAATACTCGAACGCCGAGCCCGGATCGCGCGGCAGTTCAAAAGCGGTCAGACCTCGATACAGCTGCTCCGTCGTGTAGCCGGCGTATTTGTTGAGCGCGGTCTGGGACGACAGATTGGGCGGCCGCAGCGGCAAACCGGACGTATGCGTGGCCAGATCGAGGAACGTGATCTGGTTGCCACCATGTGTCGGAAGCTTCATGCCAGCCGGCAGACACGTGCTGACAGGCGCATCGAGCGCCACCTGCTTGCGCGTCACCATGTCCGCGAGCACCAACGCCGTGAAGACCTTGGTCAGCGACGCGATTTCGAAAACGGTGGCGCCGTCGACCTTGCGACGGTCCTGTACGCTCAGAGTGCCGTACGACACGATGCGCCGGCCCTGCGGCGAGCTGATGCCGACGACGATCGCAGTTCCCCACTTGCGCACGTCGACGCGCTCGACCATCAGGGCGTGCAGCTCTTGTTCGTCGACGGCGGCGGCATGTACCTGCGGCACCGCTGCCGGGAACAGCAGGGTTGCCAGCAGGCACATGCGAAAGGACCTCGGCACTGCGCACCTCGCAACTACTATGTGGATAGTAGACTGCAGCAGGCCGGCTATCCTGTCAACTATCCGGATAGTAGTTCACAGCGGCTCTTCGATCGCGTACCTGGAGGCTCGCAGGCGTGCAATCACACCCTCCTTGCCGAGCAGCAGGTGCATCGGCAAGGCCGCGAACGTCGTTTCGTTGCGATTGATTGCCCGCTCGATGGCAGTCAGCAGCTTGTTCTCCGCCTCGGTCTGCAGACGCCGCACTTCCTCATCGTTCAGGAATGGCCAGCTGTAGGCCAGCGATCTCGCATAGGACGCATCCGTCTCGACCAGCACCTTCAGCGCGGCGACGTCTCCTGTCGCCCACGCGTTGGCGCGTCCGCGCGCATCGTGAATGTCCGAGCTCAAGCGATCCATCGTCTCGGACAGGTACTTCACGCCGTTCTTCTGCGCGCTACCGGTCCGACGCCACTCACCCGCAACGAGTCGGGTATCGTAGGTTTGCGGCCAGACGGGTACGTGGTGTTCTCCTGCCAGCTGGTAGATCCTCCGCCACACAGCGTCGCTATAAGTCAGGCCGGACTGCTCGTAAGCACGCGCTTGAAGCAGCAGCGCCGCAGCAGCGGGCAGCAGTCGATCCGTCTGATTGTCCTTGCCAATGTACTTGTCGCGCAGGACGCGCCACTGCGAGTACATCCGTGGCGGCAGGGCCTCCTTCAGCCTGCCGCGCCTGGACTGGAACGCGGCTTCCTGGTCGACGCGCAACGATACCGAATAGACGCCCAGGACCTCGTTCGACCGAGCGATCGCGGATTCCACTTCCTTCGAGCGCCACACGAAGTCCTGCGGCAGCGGCGCATGGGTGCCGAGGATGAAAAGGACGTGCGTCCCTTTCGACACCTTCCACAACCCCGGGCCGGGATGCTCGCCCACGACCAGCACTTCTTCGAGCGACGCTGCATCCTCTGCGGCATGCACGTGCTGCCCGCAGAGCGCAACGACAAAGAAAATCCACAAATGAATCCAGAGCGAGGTCCTCATTCGTAGTCCGTACCGTGATAAGTTGCGACGCCTATTGAGACTCACGATAACTGGCAATGGGGATCCAAATGAAGCGCTCTTTCGTCCTGTCCGCGGCGATGCTGATGCTGGCCGGCTGCATGAGCAACCAACAAGCTTCGCGCACCGCTGCGCCTGCGGCCGCCCCGCTGCCCGACATCACGATCTATCACCTCGAAGGGCGCCGCTCCGAGCGCATCGTGTGGCTGATGGAAGAGCTCCAATTGCCGTACCAGCTGGAGTTCAAGCGCGGCGATATCCTCGGCTCGATGGCCACCATCAAGACGATCAACCCCGGCATGCCGGTGGCACCGACCGTCAAGTACGGCGACCAGGTGATCGTCGAATCCGGCGCGATCATCGAAACCATTCTCAACCGCCACGCGCCCGGCAAGCTGCAACCGGCGCTCGACAGCCCGGACTATCCGTACCACCTGATCTGGATTCATTACGCCGAAGGCTCGTTGGCTGCGCGCTTGTTCCAGGACTATCGCGTGTGGCGCGTGCAGCCGCCGAAACAGCGCTCGCCGCTGGTCGATTCCGAACAGGTCGTGCAGTTCGCCGAAGACTACCTCGGCAAGCATCCGTGGTTCGGTGGCGCGGAGTTCTCTGCAGCCGACATCATGATGAAGTTCCCGCTCGACGTTGCCACCGGCCTAAACATCGTCGATGGCGGTCCGTTTCCGAACGTCGCCGCGTGGAAGGCGAAGATCGAAGCGCGTCCGGCCTATCAACGCATGCGCGCCAAGGCGCGTCCGGATGGACTGGTCGGTTCGCCGCCCGCCCTGCCGCAGCACGCGCCAGCGGGTCCGCGTAATTCGTCGCCGCCTTCGCAATAAGACGGAGCCGCCCTACTCCAGCTTGAGTTCCATTCGCACGCGGCCGTCGCTGGCGAGCGCGGCGCTGCGCTCGGTCGTGATGAACAAGCGCTCGGGTGCGACGGCCGTATTCGCGAGGACTGTGGACTGCACGGCTTGGGCGCGCTGTCGGGCGAGCGTTTCGAGTGTCGGCGGGTCGGGCTGCATGTTTTCGAGCAGCCGCGCCTCGATCCAGTCCGTGCGTGCATTCCAGTCGATGGTCTTTTCTGTCTGCGTTTCGGGCGGATACTCGGGCGCAGTCTTCAACGACGTCTTGTAGAGCGCTTCGAGCTGCGTCAATCGCTTCCGCTGCGCGGCTTCATCTGATGGTTCAGGCAACAGCGGCACGCGCGCGTACAAGTTCGCCGCTGCGATCGCTTTGCTGTCCTCAGCGGCGAGCAGCGTGACAGGTACGTCCAATCGCAGCTGCGGCCGTTCGGCGAGCGCCGACGCTAGTTTGTTGAGCTGCTCGATCTGTGCGATCGCAAGTTCTGCAGAGCCCGCTGGAAAGTCCACGTAGGACAGTTCCTCGCCGCCGCCGAATAGCGCGCCGAGTGCAGCGAAGGGCGCGGTCACGATCTTGGTCAGCAGCCCGAGCAGCGCCTTCCAGATGATCGGCCCGAGGCGGAACTTCGGATCGTCGAGAGTCCCGCTGATCGGCAGCTGCAAGTCGATCACGCCCTGCCGGTCCTTGAGCAACGCGACGGCCAGCTTGATCGGAATCGGGGCCGCGTCTTTCGAATCGGTCTTGTCGCCGAACTCCAGGTTGTCGACCACGATGTGATGCTGCGCGTCGAGCTTGCGATCCTCGACGCGATAGCGCAGCTCGGTCGACAGCTTGCCCTTGCTGATGTTGTAGCCCGCGAACTTGCCCGAGTACGGATTGAACGTCGTCAGCTCCATGTTGCGGAAGTTCAGCGCGATGTCGGAGTACTTCGCGGCTGCGAGCAGGTTCACTTCGCCTGTGATGTCGACCGGCGCATAGCGATCGACCTTGCCGGCCAACCGCACCTTCGCGCGCGAATCCGGTTGCGACGACAGCCCGGTGATCGTGCCGTCGAGATCGACGATGCCGGTGGCGAACGAAGGCGTGATCGAATTGTCCGCGAACAGCGCCGAGCCGCCGGTGATGGCGACGTTCTTGATGCGCATCGGCATCGGTTTGGATGACGGCGCAGCCTGCGGCTCTGGTGTTGCCGTTTCGTTCGATTCGCGCTCGAGCGCTGCCGTGACGTTCAGCGTCTGGTCCTGCCGGATGATCACTCGCGCGTAGGGCTGACGCGCGACGATGCGCTCGATCGTGAGGCGATCAGGATTGCGCGACAGATCGATACCCGTCACTGCGAGGTTGCGCCACTTCACGAGGTCATCGTTGGCGGGACCGGCGATCGTGTGCAGATCGGCGACCTGCACGTCGCCCTTGAACTGCATCTTCGGTGGAGCGCCCTCCTCCATTGCAGCCGACAGATCGCCGTTGACGCTCAACCGCCCCGACTTCAGCGTCAGATTCGTTGCCTGCGCGATGTATGGCTGCAGGATCGAAAGGTCGAATGCGCTCAGATCCAGCGCGAGCGTGGCGGTCAGCGGAGTGAGCTGCACCTGTCCGGTGCTCTTCAGCAGCGGATTCCCGCTGAGGCCGACGTCGGCAGTGACGTTTACTTTGCTGCCAGCCTCACTGCTGAGCCCGCCGACGGTCAGTCCGATCGGCGCAAGACTCAGCTGAACGACCGGCGCCAGCGTGCGATCTTCGAGGTCGAGCGCAGCGTCTGCCACGCGAATCTCACCGACGGCCCATTTCCACGGATCTGCGGAAGGCGGCGGCGTCGCGGATGGACCCGACGCTTCGTTAGTCGCTTCATCCTTCGCTCCGTTCTTCGCGAGGCGCGACACACTCAACGATCCATCGGCCTCGCGACTCGCACGGACTCGCGCACCCTCGACCGCAACCTTATCGACACGCACGGACCGCGTGCCGAGCGAAAACTGCGTGCCCGCAATCAGAATCTTCGGCACTACTGCAACGGGCGGCGACTCGTCTCCCTCCGCCGCTGCAAAGTTTGCGAACGTCACTTCCGGCAACCCGACATCGAGAGTCAACGCAGGATGCAGCGCGAGTCGATACGTCCCAGCAAGCGAGAGCGCGCCGTCGACGAGCTTGACCGGCAGCTGACCTTGCAGATAGCTGTCGATCGTCTGCGCGCGTAATTGCCCTGCTGCGAACCGGCCATTGGAACCGAGCGGCTGTGCGGTGAAGACGCCGGACCACTCCAACGTCTCGCCCGCGCCGGAGCGCGCAGCGAACTGGTAGGCGTTCTCGTGATTGAGATCCGTTCGAAAGTCCTCGAGTGCGAAGCGGATCGGCGACAGCGTCGCGGTGAACGGCGCCGCTCGCGCGCGATCCTCGAAGTCCACGCGCCCGTCATTGATGGCGAGTCGACCGATCCGGATTCGCGGCAGCGGGGCGGGCGTTGCATCGGCCGCGGGCTCCGGCTCCGTCTTGGCTGGTGCCAGCCGCGCGAGATTGATCGAGCCGTCGCGCGCGACGACGAGGTTGACGTCCGGTGCATCGAGCTGCACTTGCTTGAGAACGACGGCGCGCTGCCAGATCGACGCGAGCTCCGCGTTGACGACCAGCGTCTTGAAACTCGCGATTGCATCGCCGCTCTGCTCGGACAGCACTGCATCCTGCACACCCAGGCGGAAGGTGAACGGATTGAAGGACACTTCGCCAAGCGTGAGGCTCCGGCCCAGCTCATCGGCAACGTAGCTCTGCGCGTTGGTGCGCAGCAGGTGCGGCAGCCAGAAGAACCCGACGAGCGCGTAGACGACGATCAGCCCCGCGGCGATGCCGAGTGCAATCCTGTGCAACGCGAGAATCGCGAGCCAGGCGCGAAGCATCGGCTGTAAGCGGCTCGCCAATTCCCGTTCCCCGTATCGCTGTCTGGAAAGCGAAGCAGGATCATACTCGCCTGCTCATAGGCCGACAGCGGTCCAGGCTGCGTCGACTGCGGCATGAACGCTCGACATGGCCGGCGACGAAATTAGAATGGCCGCAGTCGTCACAGGAGCGTTCATGGCCAGCCGTCTGTTCGAGCCGATCGCGATCGGCGAAGTCCAGTTACCGAATCGTCTCGTGGTCGCACCGATGTGTCAGTACAGCGCGAGCGACGGGTCGGCGACCGACTGGCATCTGCAGCACTTGTCGCAGCTCGCGTATTCGGGCGCCGGGCTGGTCGTCGTCGAAGCGACGGCCGTCGAGCGCCGCGGACGCATCACGCACGCCGATCTCGGCATGTACAACGACGAAAACGAAGCGTCCCTGGAACGTGCACTGCATGCTGCCCGTCGCCTCGCTGGACCGACGCGCTTCGGGATCCAGCTGGCGCACGCGGGGCGCAAGGCTTCGACCCATCGGCCGTGGGATGGCGGCGCGCCGCTCGGTCCCACCGAAGATCCATGGCAGACGGTATCGTCGAGTGCCACTGCGTTCGGCGAGAACTGGCATGTTCCGCAGGCGCTGAGTGCCGGCGAGATCGACGGGGTCGTGGCGGCGTTCGTCCGGGCAGCGGAACGCTCCGTGCGCATCGGCTTCGAGGTGATCGAAATTCACAGCGCGCACGGCTACCTGCTCCATGAGTTCCTGTCGCCGCTCGTGAATGCGCGGACCGACGACTACGGTGGGTCGCTTGCCAATCGCTTGCGGTTCCCGCTCAGCGTGATTCGTGCAATCCGCGCTGCGCTTCCGCGCAATATCGCGGTCGGGCTGCGGATCTCAGGGACGGATTGGGTCGAGGGAGGCTGGGACGTCGCGCAGTCGATCGCTTACGTGCGGGGCGCTCAGGAGCTAGGTATCGCGTATGTGTGCGTATCGAGCGGTGGGATTCGCGCGAAGGTGCATGTACCGGCAGCGCCCAACTATCAGGTTCCGCTGGCGCAACAGATCCGGCAGGCGACTGGAGCTGTGACTCGGGCGGTCGGACTGATCACCGATCCGCGTCAGGCCGAGCAGATTCTCGTCGAAGGCTCCGCCGACATGATCGCGCTGGCCCGTGCGTTCCTCGACGATCCGCGTTGGGGTTGGCGAGCGGCTGACGTGCTCGGTGCAAAGGCACACTCCCCTTCACCTTATCACCTGGCACGCAGCGAAGGATGGCGCCGCATCCGCGATCAGAACGCTACGCGCGGCTGAGAGGCTAGCTCGCCTCTTCGGTCGCCGCCGCGAGCGACGCTCGACGCGCTCGCGGTGCGCGTCGTTGCAGATACATGATCCAGCCGGTGACCGCGAACACCGGCATCGCCAGGCTCGCCAGCAGGAACACGATCACGCCGGCGAGACCGAAATAGCTGCCGGAGTGCAGCGGAAAGATGCTCGAGACGAGCTGCGCACCGAATTTCTTGTCGTCGTAACGCTCCGAGCTCGCGACGCGGCCCTCGCTGTCGACTGCGAGCGTGTTGAAGGCGCGCTCGTGACTCGCTTGCGCGTCGAGATAGCGGAACTCCATCGGCTTGCCCGGCTTTGCCGCGAGGTTGACGTTGACTGTCCTGAAGCTTGGCGTCTCGCGCGCGAAGGTCTCCCAGGCGCGTGCGAAGGCCGGGATATCCGTCGCGGGCTGCTGCTCGCGTGATGCTTCGCGCGGACCTTCTCCTCGCTGTCCTTCACGTTGTGGGCCTTCGCGTTGCGGACCCTCGCGCCCTGCCGGTCGTTCGACGCCCGCGATGGAATACAGACCGTCGCGGTACCACTCATACGACCATTGCAGGCCCGTCAGCGCGATCACCAGGTAGATCGGCAGCACCCACGTGCCGATCACCGAATGCAGGTTCCAGAGGAAAGCACGCCCATTGAGGCGGAAGTCCGGCACCAGCCACGTCTTCAAGCGGCGTGCCGCCGGACCGCGCGGCCAGCGTAGATACAGCCCGGTCAGCGCCATGAAGATCAGCAGCATCGTGCTGGCGCCGACGATGTGCCGCCCGATGTCGCGATCGCCGAGCTCGCCGAGCATCAGCCAGCGATGCAGCCCGCGTACGTTGCGGAAAAACGCTTCCGCGCCGCTCGACGTCGGTGCGAGCAGCGTGCCCGTGTAGGGATCGACGTAGCGTTGCTCGCGCGGCGCGAATGTCACGCGAACTGTCTCGGTCGGCTCGCGCATTACGCCCAGCGCGGTGATGTGCTTCTGCGGATCGCTCGCGGCAACTCTTGTGAGCAGTTCGGCGGGAGCCAGCGGCGTTCGGCCGTTTGGTGCGACTTGCCTGCCGTCACGCGCGAGCGACGCGGCGATCTCCTGCTCGAACGACAGCACTGCGCCCGTCGCACCTACCAGGCCCAATATGACGCCGACGGTGATGCCGACGATCCAGTGCAACTGAAAAAGAGCTCTGCGTGGTGACATACGTGGGGTTATCAGACTTCGGCCCAACTGCGCAGCAGATTGTGATAGACGCCCGTCAGCTGGACGACAGACTGATGCGATGGATGATCGGCGCCCAGGCGCCGGATTGCGTTGTCGAGGTCGAACAGCAGCGCTCGTTTCCCGTCGTCGCGCACCAGGCTCTGGATCCAGAAGAACGATGCGATACGCCGGCCACGAGAGATCGCTTTGACGTGATGCAGGCTGCTCGCCGGATAGAGCACGATGCTGCCGGCTGGCAGCTTGACGCTGTGCGTGCCGTACGTGTCCTCGACGACGAGCTCGCCGCCGTCGTAGTCGGATGGCTCGGAGAAGAACAACGTGGCGGAGACGTCCGTCCGAATGCGTGCACCGCTCGAACCGACAGCGCGAATCGCGTTGTCGACATGCGTGCCGAAGCCGTCGCCGACTTCATAGCAATTGAACAGCGGCGGAAAGATCCGGTTCGGCAGCGCCGCGGAGATGAACAGCGGATTGCGGGAAATCGCGCCGACCACGAGCTTGCCCAGCTCGCGCGCGGTCGCCGAATCCTCGGCGAGCTGCCGATTGTGCTTCACCTGTGACGATTGATGGCCGGCAGTCACGCGACCATCGATCCACTCGGCGCTCGCGAGCAGGCGCTGGCCATGCGCCAGCTCCTGCGCGGTGAGAACGCCGGGGATTTGCAGCAGCAAGCCAGCGCCTCGTCGTCAGCCTAGAACGCGAAATCGGCGCTCAGGAGATACGACCGCTCGGCGCCCGGGTTGTAGCGGCCGCCGTTGTTGTTGAGGCTGATCGCGTACACCTCGTCGGTCACGTTGTTGACGTTGAGGCGGAAAGTCACCTTCTCGTTCATCTGCCACGCCGCGGTTGCGCTGTACACCCAGAAGTCGGGCAGCTCGCCTGCGACACCATTCGGCACTGTCAGAGAGCTGCGCGCAACGGTATCCATGTAGCGCACGCCGGCGCCGACCTGGAAACCGAACGGCAACAGGTAGGTCGTCCAGACATTGCCGGAGTTCTTCGGCGTCCACTGCAGCGTCGCGTCCTGCTGATTCGACGTCACGGAGCGTTTGAATTCGCTGTCGAGATAGGCGTAACCCGCGAACACCTGCCACTTGTCGGTGATGAGTCCGCTCACTTGCAACTCGAGGCCGTCGACCTGCTGCTCGCTGTCGAAGCTGGCCGCGATCACCACGCCGCCGATCGTTTCGGTCGTCACGACGTTGGTGTTGATCGTGTGGAAGATCGCCGCCGTAGTCGTCAGGCGATTGTCGAACAGCTCCCACTTCGTGCCGAGCTCGTAGTTCGTCGACTTCTGCGGCTCGAGCGCCGGGTTGTTCGCGTTGGTCGTCGTCGGCGACAACGTGAAATTCAGGCCGCCGGGCGGCGTCTGCGTCGTCGCGGCGGAAACATAGATGCTGCCGCTATCGACCGGCTTGAACACGAGGCCGCTGTTCCAGCTGGTGAGCGTGTCCGACGTATTGAGCTTGATGTCTGCGGTGCCCGATCCCGGGATCGCGACGCTCAGGAAGTCGGTGTCGTACCGCTCCACGCGCGCACCAGCCGACAACTGCCACTGTCTGCTCAGCTCGATGGTGTCGAAACCATACGCCGCGACAGTGGTCGTCTCGCCTTCAGTGAAAGCACCCGTGCGTGCCGGCGCAAAGCCGGTGATCGGATCGTGCGGATTCGGGTGATAGAGATCGGCCAGCGGTGCCGTGCCGGCGCCCGTGCGTCCGGGGCTGATCTGCTTTTCCTTCGCGTACTCGACACCGGTGCTCATCGTGTGCGACAGGGAGCCGGTGCGGAACTCGAAGTTCAGGTTCGTCTGGTTCGTGAAGTTGCGGTTGATGCGCTCATTGATCTGGCGCGCGCGTGTCACTTGACCGGTCGCTGGATTGAAAGCTGCAGGATTCTGAATCGCGGTGACCACAGCGAGACGGTGGTTGTCGCTGTAGCGCGAGAAATTGCGCAGCGTCACGCCCGGCGCGAAGTCATGCTCGACGCGCACGGTGTAGGCGTCGGAGTCGACGTCGTCGAAGTCGACATCCGCACTGCCATAGAAGTTGTTCTGGTCGACACGACCGACGGGCGGAGTCGTTTGCACGAGGCCCGGCAAAGCAACTGACGGCAAGCCGTAGTCCGGCGTGTTCTCCTGCCGCAGGATCTGCGCTGCAACGGCCAGACGCGTGTCGGTGCCGAGGCCCAGCGCGAACGACGGAGCGATGCCCCAACCGTCCTGCTCCACTTCATCGCGGCCGGCGACACCGCCGTCCTGCCACATCACATTCAGGCGCACGGCGCTGCCGCCGAGAAAGTCCTCGGGCAGCGGCTGATTGAAATCCAAGGTCGAGCGTACGTGATCGTTCGTGCCGTACGTGATGCCCATCGCGCGCAGCGGCTCCTGGAACGGCGTCTTGGTGACGAGGTTCACCGAGCCGGAAGCATTGCCGCGACCGGTGTACGAGCCGGCAGGACCTTTCGCCACTTCGACCTGGTCGAGATTGAAAACGTCGCGGCTGTACGCGCCCTGGTCGCGCACGCCGTCGATGAACAGACTGTTGGTCGCGTCGAAGCCGCGCATGAAGAAGCTGTCGCCGGCAGTATTCGAAGCGCCACCGCCCTCGCCCGCCAGCAGCGTGATGCCCGGCGTGTTACGCAGCACGTCCGAGAGCGTGACTGCTGCCTGTTCGCGGAAAACCGACTTCGGGATGACGACGACCGTCTGCGGCACGTCGACGAGCTCCGCGGTGTACTTCGGCGAAGAAACTTCTCTGCGGTATTTCTGGCCTTCGACGGTGACTTCTTCGAGCGTCGTACCGCGACGGCGCGTTTGGCGCGTCGCTCGCTCGCTGGATTGTCCCTCGGCAGCGGCAGCGAGGACGGGCGAAGCGGCGTCGCCGCTGCTCGCATCTTGCGCGTGAACCAGTGCGGGACTTGCGGCGCCGAGGATCAGGCTGATGGCGGCGGCAAGCGGACTGCGCGACCGGCTAAAGCGCACGGAATCGAACTGCAGAGACATCGCGGCTCTCCCTTCTTCTTCCTTTCAATGGAGCGTCGCGACTGTAATGCGAATTGTTCGTATTTGCAACCGCATCAAGTGATGACTGCGGAGGGCCGACGTTTGGCCTAACTGCCTAAAAGAGAAGGGCCACCCTCGCGGGCGGCCCTTCTTCAGTCATCGGCCGACTACTCTGCGGAACTACTTCTTCTGGACTAGTTCGTCTGATCCTGGGCGACGCGGGTGCCGCCCTGGTCGACGAACTTGTACGTCACGGCGCCGAAGAACATCTCGTCCCAGCTCTGCTGGCCCCACGGCACTTTGCGCGCCGGGTCGGGGTTCGCCTTGTTCTGCGTCGAGTTGTCGAACGCAGCGACTGCGGTGATCTTCGTGCCGGCCGGCAGGAACTTCGGCTCCACCAATTCGTAGTCGAGCTGCCAGTTGTAGTTGTACTTCGCGATGTTCAGCAGCTCTTCCTTGCGGCCGTCCGGGTACTCCGCGTAGAAGCGCATGCGCTTACCGCGGAAATGCATATGCGGCAGCATGCTGTACAGGTGCGCGTCCTTCTTCACGGTGATCGTCTGGCGCATCTCGTGATCCGGATCGAACGGCGGGATCGGATCCCAGCCCTGCGTGAAGATGCACGCACAGTCGGGAATCATGCGCTCGGTCGGGACTTCGTTGTCCTTGTAGAACCACAGGCCGATCTCGCCCGCGTCGACTGTCGCTTTGCCGTTGGTCGTGTAGTGCAGCTGCAATGCCAGCGTCGAGTCCTTCTTCAACAGTCCGCCGGTGTTCGGCGGCTCGAGCTGCGGCTGCGCGCCCGGGATGTACGCGGTGATGCGCGCTGAATTCGGATCGACGCGCCCGAAGTCGATGCGCTGATCTTTCGGCGCATCCGGCGGAATCAGCGAGTTCAGCGTGTGATGGAGCACCGTGCGGTCGCCGGCGATGTACTGGCTCGCCTTCACCCAGCGGTCGCGGTCCATGCCCTCGATCGGCACCTTGATGTAGCGATAGTCGAGCACGCCCGTCGCCGGCACTTCCTGCGCCGGAATCTTGATGACCAGGTCGGGCGCGCCGTACGCCCACTTCGTCGCCGGCCACTTCAGCTGCGTCAACGGATCGACGGCGTCGTCCTTGCGGGCGCCCGCTTCGATCCAGTGGACCAGCGTCTGCTGCTCGCGCGGCGTCAAGGTGAACGTCTCCTTGAAGTGTCCGATGCGCGGATCGATCTGTCCCGGCGGCATGCGCTTGGTCAGCACGACCTCGCGGATCATCGGCGCGAAGCCTTGAACGACCGCATGACTCGTCATCGCGAACGGCCCGATGCCGCCTTCGCGATGGCAGCGCGCGCAGTTCTCGGCAAAGATCGGCGCGACGTCCTTCGAATAAGTGATCGTGGACTTGCGCGGGTTGCGCTCGGCTGCGGCGACGTATTTGACGGCGGCACCACGCACTCTGGCTTTTGCTTTCTTGACGTCACGGCCGGCGAGCACGTCGTCGATCGCGCTGGCGAAGTACTTGTTGGCGGGGCCGCGATACAGCACCGCGGTCGTGCCGGGATGAATCAGGAACACCTCGCCGACCTTCGCGATGCCGAGGCCTTCGGCCACGAGCTGCGTTTCATCCATCAGCACCGGGATGTCGAGCCCGTGCTTGTCGAGCTCCTTCTGCACCGACTCGCGCGTCTCGTCCGCGACCGGGTCGATCATGAAGAATTTGATCTTGTCCTGGTACTTCGCGCGCGCCGCGCTGAAGGCGGCGAGGTCTTTGTCGCTCACCGGCTTGGCACTGCTCTGGACCAGCAGCGCGATCGCCTTGTGGTCGTCGTAGTAGCTCATCTGGTGGAAGTAGCCCTGCTGGTCCAGCAGGGAAAAATCTCCGACGCGCTTGGCATCGGTGGCCGCACTCGCGGCAGTGCCAACGCTCAGCAGCGCCAGCGCAAGAATCGCTCTCTTCACGTCGATCTCCCCATGCATTTGCAGAACGGTAGTCTACGCCGCGGGACAGTGCTGCGGATGCGGTGGAAGGTAAAGATTCGGTCGGCGAGCCGCAGGCAGCTACCGGCGAACGACGATACCGCAGCTCAGTGCGTGGCTGCTTGCTGTTTCTCTTGCTCGCGCGCACCGGCCAGGATGCCCGGCAACGCGTAGTTGCCCTCGTGGCAGGCGTATTCGTAAACGCGCTCGCCAGTGGCATTGAAGGTCAT
>CADEEJ010000025.1:0-9563 GCA_902826315.1 uncultured Steroidobacter sp. | reverse complement strand
CGCACGACCCTGGCGTAGTTGTTCATTTCCGCGCGAATCACCAGCGCGTCGGCGGTTTGCACCAGCTCGTAATTGTTGTTGTAAAGATAGTTCAACATCGGCGGGCCGGCGCTGTTGCTGTTCACGATGCAACGCTCGCCGAGCGGCCGCCCCTCCGGCCCATCGAAGTTGCCGCGTGCCTCGTCCAGCCGTTCGCGCATGCCGTCCAGGAACGGGATCTGTCCATCGGCGGGATCGACGATCCAGGACGTGCGGTACTCGCCCTTCACGCGTGCGAACTTCGTCCCCGGGTCGATCCAGAACGCGTTGTAGCCGCGCCCGCCCTTCAAGTCGGAACCGTTCAACGGCTTGCTCTCGTCGAGCTCGTCGTCGGTCTGCTGGCGCACGACCTGCGGATGCGCGGCCGTCTGTTGCGCAACTTCGCCAGGCGGAATGACCAGCGAGGTGTAGCGCGCCGGCCTTTGCAAAGAAGTGATAGTCGCGTTGGTCCAGTTGCCCTCGAAGCTCGGATGGCCATCGAGCGTGCGCGGTGGACGATAGGTCTGGTCGGCACTGAGCGGCGCCGAGATGCAGATCAGCGCGACGAGGCTACTTACGCGCAGCATGCGATTTGCGCGCCGAAGGGGTCATGGGACGCCGACCGGTTGCGCTGCGCCTCGTGGCCTTGCGTCGGCAACTGATGAGCCAGGCGATGCGGGCACTCGCAGCCTTTTCTGCTGCGTCCTCGATCTCGCGATAAGCCTTGACGATCTCGCGGCCGAGATCGGTGAGACGTGCCCCGCCGCCGCCGCTTCCCCCAACGCTCGCGGTCGTCGCCGGGTCGTTGAACATCCGATTGACGTCGTCCAGCAGCAGCCAGGCCCTGCGGTAACTCATGCCCAGCTCGCGCGCCGCTTGCGACAGCGAGCCGGTCGCCTCGATGCGCTCCAGCAAGGCGATTTTTCCCGGCCCGAGCGCGCTGTCCGGACTCAGGTCGATCCGCACGCGGATCGCAGGCGTTTGCTGCTTGGCCATGGGCGCGAATGTTACCGCTGAAACGCCGACAGCGCTTGCAGCGCCTCGCCGTGCCTCGTATCGTTATGTCTCTCCAGATATAACGCACGATGTGGGAGATCCAATGGTTGGTACTCGACTTAGCAACCTGCTCGGCATCTGTCTGCTCGGCCTCTGCAGTGTGCTGGCCGTGCCGACGCAGGCGGCCGACGAACAGAGTCAGGAGATCCTGGTCTTCGCCGCCGCTTCTCTCACCAACGTGCTGGATGAGATCGGGGCTGCTTACACGCAGCAGACCAGGCAGCCGGTGAAGTTCTCCTACGCCGCCAGCTCCGCGCTGGCGCGACAACTCGAAGCGGGCGCGCGAGCGGATGTGTTCTTCTCGGCCGATCTCGAGTGGATGGACTACGTGCAAGGACGCGGATTGATCGACCGCGCCACGCGACGCAACGTGCTCGGCAATCGACTCGCGCTCGTGGCGCCGGTCGACAGCAAGATCGAGCTGAAGATTGCGCCGGGATTTCCGCTCGCTGCGGCTCTTGGCCAAGGGCGGCTCGCCACCGGTGATCCGGAGAGCGTGCCTGTCGGCAAGTACGCACGCTCGGCATTGACTTCGCTCGGTGTGTGGAACGACGTGGCCGACAAGCTCGTGCGCGCGGACAACGTGCGCTCTGCGCTGGCCTTCATCGCACGCGGCGAGACACCGCTGGGCATCGTTTACGAGACGGACGCGAAGGTCGAGAAGCGCGTGCGCGTCGTCGATTTCTTCCCCGCGGATTCGCACCCGCCGATCGTCTACCCCGTCGCGGTGACCGCGCATGCTCGCCCCGCCGCGCGTCAGTTCGTCGAGTTCCTGCAAAGTGCTACGGCGCGAACAGCCTTCAAAAAATACGGGTTCCAGGATCCCCCGAAGCGCTGAGGAGCGACCATGACCGACGCAAGCTTCCGCGTTTCTCAACAGCACCAATGCGAAGGTTTCTACGTGCAGGGCAGCTGGATTTTGGTCAGGACCTCGACATCTACGGGTTGCGGACGCAGTATAGTTTCTGAGCACTGCGCTCTTTGGGGGATCCGGCGATGACGTATGCACACGGCCGTACTTGTTACGACGCCGACAGCCACATCATGGAGCTGCCGGATTTCCTCGCCCAATACGCCGATGCCGAAACGCGCGAGCCCCTGCCGCGTATCAAGGTGCCGCGTGTCGGCCGCCTCGCGACTCTCGTCGAAGAAGCCGAGCTCACTCGCAAGCACAGCGACAGCGAAGTCGCGGAGATGCTCGCGCTCGGAGATCGCTTGATCGGCGGCCCAAAGGGCTACATGGCGCTCGGCGCCTTCAATGCCGCCGAGCGCACGCAAGCGCTCGACCTGCTCGGCTTCGCACGCCAGCTCGTCTTCGCGACGTTCTCGGAGAGCCTCGCCTTCTCGCTCGATCGTGCGATCGATGAGCGCTACGCAGCTGCACGCGCTCACAACCGCGCGATGGCGGAGTTCTGCGGCAACGATCTGCGACTCATGGGCGTGGCGTTGCTGCCGCTCGACGATCCACAGACCTCGCTCGTCGAGCTGGAGAAAATTCTGCGACTCGATCTCAACGCCGTGTGGATACCGCATCGACCGTGTGGCGGGCGTTCGCCGGGTCACAACGATCTCGATCCGATCTGGGCACGGCTCGCCGAGGCTGGTGTGCCGTTCGTATTGCACGTTGCCGGCGTGCCGCTGCAGATCGATGCGGCATGGATGAACACCGGGCGTGCGGTACCGACGGATTGGCTCGGCACTGGCGAGAACGTCCGCGGCAAAGACATGACTTCCTTGCATCAGCCTGCCGAGACGTTCGTCGGTGCGATGGTGCTCGACGGCGTGTTCGAGCGACATCGCGCACTGCGTGGCGGCGTGATCGAGCTCGGCGCGGGCTGGGTACCGCAAATGCTCAAGCGGCTCGACTGGATCGCCGAGATCTGGAGCAAATCCGATCCGCAACTCAAGGCGCTGACGCGCAAGCCGTCGCAGCAGATCATCGAGCACATGGCGTTCACGCCGTACGTCTACGAGGACGTCGGCGATCTGATCCGTCAGTCCGACAGTCGCTTGTACCTGTTCTCCAGCGACTATCCGCATGCCGAAGGCGGACGTCAGCCGCTCGAACGCTTCAGCGCATCGCTCGCGGGTTGCGACGCAGCTGCGCAGTCGCACTTCTACTCGGAAAATTTTGCGCGGCTGTTCGGCATCGCGTAGTCCATTCCTGCTCGCCGCGAGCACATCGCGGCTGCCCGATCCGATGAATCCCGGCCGATGCGGCTGGCGCGCACGGCGCGCGCCAGTTGCGTCCGAAACTGGCGAGTAGCACTCGTTTCACAGCAGTACACCGGCGCTCAGGCGATCGCTATCGCTGCGTCGATTTCCTTCGAACACTCCGGGGAGTACTGCCATGAAGATTCCAAATGCGCGCCTGGCGCTGGCCGTCGCTGCAACGCTTGCCGTCGGTGCTGCTGCGGCCGGCGGCAACGACGGCTTCCGTCACCATCCGCCCGAATTCCGCGTCGTCAATCTGTCCGCGCTCGGCGGCAACGCCAACGCGGGCAACAGCATCAACGATCACGGCCTCGTCGCCGGCTTCGCGAATCTGCCGGACAACAACAGCCGGCACGCGACGCTGTGGCTGTACGGTTTTCGTTTCGATCTCGGCACGCTCGGCGGACCGAACAGCAACGTGCCGTGGCCGGTGAAGAATACCGACGGGCTGATCGCGGGCATCGCGCAGACCACGACGCCGCAGCCGCGTGGCGAGACGTGGAGTTGTCGCAGCTTCTTCGCGACACCCACGCGCGCTGCGGCGACGTGCCTCGGCGTCGTCTGGGAAGAAGGCAAGATCCGCGCGCTGCCGACGCTCGGCGGCGATAACGGCTTCGCGACCGGCGCGAACAATCATCGGCAGGTCGTCGGTTGGGCGCAGAACAAGGTCGAAGACCCCTCGTGCTTGAAGCCGCAGATCTACCAGTTCCGCGCAACGCTATGGGGACCGGATCTCGACCGCGTGCGCGAGTTGCCGCCGCTGCGTGGCGATAGCACGAGCGCAGCTACGGGCATCAACGACAAAGGTCAGGTCATCGGCATCTCCGGTGCTTGCGGAACAGCTGTCGGCGGCATCTCCGCTGCACACGCCGTGTTGTGGGAGAAAGGCAAACCGACGCCTCTCGGCACTCTCGGCGGCATCGCCTGGAACACGCCGATGGCCCTCAATGAGCGCGGCGACATCGTCGGGTTCTCCAACATATCTAAGGAAGACGGCGCCACCTTCAATGCGCATGCATTCCTGTGGACTCGCGGCCGCGGTATCCAGGATCTGGGGACGCTGCCCGGCGACTCCATCAGCCAGGCGCTCGGCATCAACGAGGAGCGACAGATCGTCGGCATCTCCTGCACTGCCGGCTTCGCGAGCTGTCGCGCGTTCCTGTGGGAGCGCGGGGTGATGATGGATCTCAACGAGCTCGTGCCGGACGATTACGCCGATCACCTGTACACGGCGAACGACATCAACAATCTCGGTCAGATCACGGGCTACACCGTGAAGGCCGGCAGTGAAGACTCGCTCGCTTTCTGGGCGGTGCCGCTGGAGAAGCGCGGACACCGCGATTCGGATGCAGATTCGATCGCGGCGAAGAGCGATGTGAAGCGTGTGCCGCTGCCGGCGCAAGCAAGGCAGCTCATCCTCGCGCGCGCGGGCGCTGCAGAGGCCCAGCTCGCCCAGTAACAATCGAGTGACGCGTCATCGGGAATTTACGTACGTGCCGCCGCGGAGGAACCCGCGGCGGCGCTGGCTACTTGTGTTCCTAGAGGATTTGTCACTAAGCGGATGAGGATGATGGTCGTATTGGTCGTCGAGGATGAAGCAATCATCGCGTACTGCTCCGTTGCGATACTCGAGGACGCAGGCTTTGCGGTACTCGGACCTGCACACACCTCCAGCGAGGCGCTGGAGCTGGCGCGGGGCAAGCGGCCGGATGTAGCACTTGTAGACATCGACCTCGAAGTTCCCGGTGCAGGACTTGCCGTCGCGCGTGAGCTGCGCACGAAGTTCAATACGGCGATCGTTTTCACCACCGGTCGCATGGACCAGGCGCAGGCTCACTCCGATATCGCGGCCGCTGCGCTCTCCAAGCCGTATGACCCCTCGGAATTGCCCGGAGTCGTCCGAGCCGCGGCAGCGGGGCGTCGTTTACCTACATCTGTCTCGCGTTCGACGACCTCCTCGCGATCGACTGCATCTCGCCCCGCCGTCTTCACCGGCTTGCCGGCGCACCATACTTCCCGCGCGTAGACGCAAGCGGCGCGAGGATCCACGCACCACTCGCTGCGAACGCGCTCAGACGGCGCGGCTTCGCCGTCGTCGAAGTTGCTTTCCAGCACTCCATTCGTGCCGATCAGCCCGGACCAGCGTTTGCGCTTGGCGGGCATCGATATGCTCGCCTTGCCGAGCCGCGGCCCTTGCGCCTGGATGTCGGCGAGCTGCGCGAAGATCTCGCCCTCGAACTCCGTCAGAAAACCGCTGTCGCTCCAGTGGATGACTTCCGGTTCAGCGTCGGCGTCGAAGTTCAGCGACCAGCCGACGCGCAATGGGAGACCTGCGCGAAACGCCTCGCGCAAGGCATCCTTCGAGCCTGCAGACGCTTTGCCGTCGAGCTCGACAGTGACCAGGTGGAGTGGACACGTCGCAGCAGCAGCAGCAGCGCTCAGATACAGCAGCGACAGTGCCCCGATCACAACTCTCGCGATAGTCATGGGTCGTCCTCGTGCCAAAGGTGCGCGATCGTAACGAGGCGCATCGCCGCGCGGATCGGCTGCGAGGTGAGGCGAAAGATGAACGCGACGAGGCGAACGCTCGCGCGCTATTTCGTCCAGGTGACGATGCCGTCCAGGGACGCTGGTGTTGCGGTTCCGGCAAGAGCAGTCGTTCCAAGATAGAGGAACGCGACGATCTGATCTTGCGCAGTCAGGCCGAGCGCCGTCTTCGCTTGCGCGTCGTAGGCGGCGGCACCGGTCTTCCACATCGTGCCGTAACCGAGCGCCTGCGCGACCAGCACCATGTTCTCGACGCCGGCAGCGACCGCGGCGACCTGCTCGACTTCCGGAATCTTGCCCTGGGTGATGCTGGCCGCGACGACGACGATGGTCGGCGCGCGCAGCACCTTGCGACGCTCGCCGTCCAGTTGCTCCGGTGTGGACTGCGGAAACTTCGCCAGCGAAAGCCGTGCCATGGCATCGCCGAGCTTCGCGCGAGCTGCACCTTCGAGCACCACGAAGCGCCAGGGTCGCAGACGTCCATGATCCGGCGCCCGCACGCCGGCACGCATGATCTGCTCCAGGTGTGCGCGCGTCGGCCCCGGCTCGATCAACTTGAGCGCGCTTGCGCGCGACTCGATGGCAGTCAACAAGTCGACGAGTGTCGCGCTCACAACGGTTTCACCTGCATGGCCAAGTGCAGCCGATCGCCGCGCATCGTGCACATCGCGATCTCAACGGTGTCGCTGGAGTTCCAGGTACGCGACAGCGCCTGCGAAGGAATGTAAACCGGCAGTTTGAACTGCGTGTCGACTTGCATGCTGCCCTTGGGCAAGTGCGGAGCTGCCGCAGCGAGACAGCGGCCGAGCGACCACATGCCGTGCGCGACCGCCTGCTTGAAGCCGAACATCTGCGCCGTACGCGCGGTGAGATGAATAGGGTTGAAATCACCCGACACGCGCGCGTAGCGCCACCCGGTGTTGTCGCTGACTTCGAGCGTTTCGGTGGACACACCGCTGTCCGGCGCATTCGCGCGCTCGATGGACGGACGCTTGCTGCCTTCCTTCGGTGCCGTGTTGCCGCGAGCGAACATCGTGCTGACTTCTTCCCAGACGACCGTGCCATTCTGCTCGTAGCGCGTGACGAAGTCGTATTCCTGGCCGAAGTCGGTGATCCGCATCGTGTCGAAATTCACGGTCAGGCGCAGCGGTGCACGCTGCTCGACTGGATGCAGGACGCGGATGGTATTGCGCAGATGAATCAGGCCGAGCACTTTCACCGGAAAGTTCCGGACGACGAACAGCTGCATGTGCATCGGCATCGCGACGAGATGCAGATAGGCCGGTGGCAACTCCGTACCCGCGGGCACTGCGCACACATCGCGATAGCGCTGCAGGTGTGCGGCTGACAGGACGACGCGTCGCGCTTCGAGCTGGACAGGCTCGATCGTGGTGCCGGTAGGCGCGACGTACGGCTTCTTGCCCAACAGCACGCGCGCGTACGCGGGCACCATGGAGGGCAGTCCGCCGAAGGAAATGGTAGTCACGGTACAGCGCGGTCGATGGTGATGTTCAAAGTGCTGCCGCCGGCACCCGAGGCCTTCGAAAAATCGTACTCGGCTTCGCCGTAGTAATCGCCGCTTTGCGCTTGCGGCGTGCCCGACCGCGACAGGCGTGCGACGACCTGCACTCGCGGCACGCTTGCGATGGTCCGAGCTGCGATCATGGCATCGCGCTCGCTCAGCTCGACGGTCAGCGGCAGGTCCGAAGAGCTGTGACGCTGTACAGCCAGCGGCGGTCCACCGGCCGACGGATCACGCGCCAGGATGAAGAGCGGCAGCGGCCCGCCTTTGAGTTGCTCGCGTACGTTCGGTGCGATCGAAACGGCGACGCGGATCGAGCGTTGAGTCGCGGCCGGGGCGCCCTCGGATGCTGCCGTGGCAGCTGGTCCCCCCTGCCCTGCTTCGTTGAGCTGTTGGTTCAGATCCTGAATCTGCCGCTCCAGCACGCTGCGCAGTTCCTGCGGCGGATTCTGAGCGAGCAGCAGCTGCAGGCGATCCCGACCTTTGCGCAGGTCGCCGGATTGCAGCGCGGCGATGCTGGCGTACCAGAGCGCCTTCGGATGATTGGGCGCCTTGGCAAGCGCCTCCTCGAACAGGCGGCCGGCGCGTCCGGTGAGCGACGCTTCGTCGGTCATCGCGAGCGCTTCGCCGAGACCGATCACTGCCTCGACGTTCTCGCCTTGCGACTTGTCGTAGGCATTCTGAAACGCATCGACTGCGAGCGCGTACTTGCCCATCGAGCCGTACGAGCGGCCCAGCAGCAGCCAGCCGTTCACGTCGTTCGGATTCTCGGCCAGCTTCGCCTTGAGCTGGTCGAGCAGCTCGTCCATCTGCTGTTCGCGCGCCATCGTGGCGTCCGCTTCATTCCAGTTCCACTTGCTGAGCGTGACGTACAGCGTTGCCGCCAGCGCGGGCACGAACAATGCGATTGCGAGAGCCGAAAGACGGCGCTCCTTGCTCGAGGTAGCGGCATCCGCCGACTTCGTGCGCAGCAGCGGCAGCAGGATCCACAGTAGAGCCGCCGCGATCATGGCGGCGCAGGCGATGATGAAACCGGTCACGAGGCACCCAGGCCGGGATCGGCAGGATCGGTATCCGGCAGATGCGACTTGCGGGCGATCACGAACGCCGCGATCGCGCCGCCGCCGACCAGCAGCAGGATCGGCGCACCCCACAGCAGCCAGGTGCGCGGAGTCACCGGCGGCTTGTAGAGGACGTAGTCGCCGTAGCGGTCGACCATGTGCTGGAAGATTTCCTGGTCGCTCTTGCCTGCCGCCATCATCTCGCGCGTCTGGCGGCGCAGATCGGCGGCGAGCGTTGCGTTCGAATCTGCGATCGTCTCGCTGCGACACTGCAGGCAGCGCAGCTCGCGAATCACGCGCTCATAGCGTGCTTGCTGTGCCGGATCTGCGAATGCCGGGGCGGTGTCGATGGCCAGGGCGAGCTGCGCCCATAGCACGGCCGCGAATATGGCGAACAACGCTTTCATTCGCCCTTCGCTCCGCTTTGCTCGATGCGCGGCAGGAACTCGCGTTGCCAGACATCGAGAGTCATCGGCGAGACGTATTTGTAGACGATGATCCCCTGCGCATCGACCAGGAAGGTCTCCGGCGCGCCGTACGCGCCCCAGTCGATCCCGACGTTGCCCTCCGGATCGAAGCCCGAGACGACGTAAGGATTGCCGAGTGCCTGCAGCCAGCGTTGCGCGAGCGGCAACTCGTCTTTCCAGTTCAGGCCGACCAGCGGCACTTCGCCGCGGCGGGCAATCTGCATCAAAGCTTCGTGTTCCTCGCGGCACGCCACGCACCAGCTGCCCCAGATGTTCACGACGTACGGACGACCCGCGAGCTCGCGATTGGAGAACTTCTGCGTCGGATCGTCGACGCGCGGCAGCTCGAATATAGGCGCCGGCTTGCCGATGAGCGGTGACGGCAGCGTCTGCTTGTCGCGCCCCAGCCCGATGAACAGGAAGCCGACGAGCGCGGCGAACAGACCGATCGGAATGATGAATCGCAACATGGTGTGCTTACGCCGCGCTGGTCCCGGTCTGCGCGGGTTGCGTGGCGTCAGCCGTTGCCCGCTGACGATACCGCCGGTCGAATACCGCGAGGAGGCCACCGATAGCGATCACGAGTGCACCCAGCCAGATGAACCGCACCATCGGCTTGTACTGCAAGCGCAGGCTCCAGGCACCGTCGCCGAGCGGCTCGCCCATCGCGACGAACAG
>CADEEJ010000024.1:24475-35458 GCA_902826315.1 uncultured Steroidobacter sp. | reverse complement strand
GCCTTCTGGCGCGACGCCGATCTCGTCCTCCACGAGTACTTCCACGTCCTGCGGCAGTGGCAGCCGCGGCGGCTGACGATCTGGCGCTATCTCGTCGAATCGCTCCAGCGGGGTTACTGGCGGAACCGCTACGAGATAGAAGCACGGCAGTTCGCTGCGACGCATGCCACGAAACTGCAAAAACTGCTCAACGGATCCGGTTTGTCCTAAAGGACCGCTCCCTCGCCGCCGCGCGCGCTGCTAGCATGCGCGCCAGCCTCGACTCATCGGAACTCAACCGGAGGATGACTCTCATGGGGAACGCTTTCCGATCGCACTTGCTCGCGTGCTGCGTGGCCGGCGTGCTGGTCAGCGCCGCGGCCGGCGCCGACGTGACGATGCAGGAACAGATGTCGCTCAGCGGCAGCGGCATGATGAAAATGATGAACATGAGCGGTACGACCACGACCGTCATTTCCAAGGATCGCGCCCGCACCGAAAGCAACATGACGTTCGAGTCGGGGGTGATGCGCACCTTCGCGCCCGGCGGCGGCGACCACATCGAGATCGTGCGGCTCGACGAGGACAAGATCTACTCGCTGAATCCCAAGAAGAAGACCTACGTCGAGACGACGTTCGCCGAGCAGCGGGCGAAGATGCAGCAGTCGATGGAGCAGATGAACAAAGCCCAGGCGTCGCAGCAGCAGAGCACGTCGGGTGTCGACGAATCCGAATGCGAGTGGTCGGAGCCGAAGTCCGAAATCAAGCGGACCGGCGAGAAGGCCTTGATCGGCGGCTTCCAGGCGGAGCACGTCACGATCACCGCGACGCAGTCGTGCCGGAACAAGAAGGACGGGCAGGTGTGCGATTTCGGCCTGGCGTTCGATCAATGGCTCGCGCCGGGATTCGAGGCCTCCGCGGAGACAGTCACGTATCAGCGCGCCTATGCCGAGAAACTCGGCCTCGGCACCGCCTCGTCGCGCGATTTCGCCGAACGCGCGCAAGGGATGTTCGGCCGCTACAAAGGCATCTGGGGCGAGCTCGGCAAGCGAATGGCCGAGATGCCCGTCAAGGGCTACGCGGTGAAGTCCGGCTTCGCTCTCGGCGTCGGCGGCGCGCAATGCAAGAACACGCAGGCCGTGCAGCAACAAGGTGGTCCGCAAGGTCCGCCGAGCCTCGGCGGTGCGCTGGGCGGCGCACTCGGCGGCATGTTCAACAAGAAGAAGCAGCAGGACGCGCAGCCAGCAGCAGCGCCGCCCCCGACGATGGCGGGCGGCCTGTTGCCACTCATGAGCATGAGCACCGAGCTGGTCTCCATCAGCCGCGACGCCGTCGCTCCGCAGACATTCGACGTGCCTGCCGGTTACAAGAAGGCCAAGGACTGAGCTTCCTCGAAGGGCGGGCCCGACGCGCGTCGGGCTCGCACCTTCTGCACGCGAACGTCGGTCGGTCCCTTCCAGTACAGCTGTCGCTTGCCGGGTGCGAGCACGCCCGCGAGCGTGCCGTTCTTGTAGACGACACCCATCTCCCGCTCGCCTAACTCGACGATCTGGAAGTGACGTTCCATGGTCGCGCGCGCCTGCGTCAGCAGCTCATCCAAGCGCGGATGCTCGAATTCCGGCACGCGCAAGTCGTACAGCTGAACCGCGACGTACGCGAACGGCTGCACGACCCAGCGAACGCCAGGCTCGAGAATCCCCACGAAGCGTCCCCGCCTCCACAACAAAGCACGTTCGGACTGCGCGATACATAAACGCGTAGCCATGATCCTTCCCCTTCGACAAATCGTCGGCTCCAAAACGCAAAAACCCCGATCGGCATACCGACCAGGGTTCTTGGCTGGACTCCTGGAAGGCACGCGGGCCTTCCAGCGAAGTCGCGGAAGGCTAACGGCTCGTCTGCACCCCTGCATCAGCCGCACGCAGTCGCGCGCAGCCGGTCGGGTGGGTGATGAAAATGTTCGTCATGGGGTTGGAGTGTATTGCCGCGATTTACGCTGTCAACTCGAATCAGCGCTCTATTTGCGGACTCCGCCATGCCGGCCCGCGCCTTTTGCGAAGTCGCTCGCGCCGGCCGCGCTCTCGCCGCTGGCCATCGTCTGGGTACCGTGGCGGAATTCGTTGCGCATCGCTGCGTCTTCTTCCAGGCCCCACTGCTCGATCGCCGACAGTCGATCGTTGCGCATGCAAGTCTTTGGGAACGACGCGATCTGACGCGCGAGCTCGATCGCCGCACTCAGCGCTTCGCCCGCCGGGACCAGCCGATTCGCGAGACCGATGTCGAGCGCTTCCTGCGCGCGCACTTCGCGGCCGGTGAGGATCAAGTCCATCGCACGACTGTGTCCGATCAGGCGCGGCAAGCGGATCGTGCCGAGGTCGATCAGTGGCACGCCGAAACGGCGGCAGAAGATGCCGAAGATTGCGGTCTGCGACGCCACCCGCAGATCGCACCACAGCGCCAGCTCGCAACCGCCTGCGACTGCGTAGCCTTCCACGGCTGCAATCACCGGCTTCGACAAGCGCAGGCGCGTCGGGCCCATCGGGCCATCGCCTTCTTCAGTGACTTTGCGACGATCGCCGCGCGCGTACGCTTTCAGATCCGCGCCGGCGCAGAAGTGCCCGCCAGCCCCGGTCAGAATCGCGACATCGCTGCGCTCGTCCGCGTCGAACTCGCGAAATGCATCGGCCAGCTCGCGTGCAGTGGCCGCATCGACAGCATTGCGATGCTCCGCTCGCTCGATCTGCACCACGAAGACGTTATCGACCTGGCGGCGCGAGATTGTCATGACACGCTCCTCAGTTCGTCTTCGGACGCGCGTCGGGTCGCGGCGTGGACAACGGCTGTTTGTCGACCGCGCCGGCGTAGAACACGACCAGTTTGAGCGGCGTCGTGCCGACGTTGCGACCGTTGTGCGGAGTCGCGATCACTTCGGCGAGTGCGTCGCCGGCCTTCATGAGCTTCTTCTTGCCGTCGGCGAGGCTCACTTCCAGCGTGCCTTCGAGCAGGAAGCCGAACGACGGCACCGGATGCTCGTGCCAGTTCGTTTCGCCGCCCGGTGCGATCTCGATCAGCAGGCTGGTGATCTCGGCCTGGCCTTCGGGATATTTGATCGGCGCGCCGTTCCAGGATGTCGTCGTCTTGAGCAGCTGCGTGACCTTGACGGTCTGGCTCGGCTCGATCGCCTGCGCGCCGAACGGCAGCAACGCGACAACGAAGCAGGTCAGCACGATGCGGGTGCGAGGGAGCAGTCTCATAGGAGGCCTCGTCGGAAACGGGCGGGGAGGAGGCGCCTATGATGCCTGCGGGGAGAGAGGGCTGCCAGCGGCCGGTTCGGGAGAGCCGGGGATCGAAACTCCAAATTTTTCCGGCCGCGGCAGCCGTGTGCATCATCACGCGCGGCGGCATTCGCCAGGTACTCACGCAAGGTCGAAGGCCGCTCTGACTTTCGACATGTGCGTAGCTAAACTGCAGCTCGATGTCTGCATTGCTATTACTGGTCGCCTGCCTCGTTCTTGGCGTGCTCGTTGCACGCGTCGCGCATCCGCCGGCGACTTTGCCGCAAGGTTTGAACTGGTGGGTGATCAACGTGGCGCTGTCCGCGCTCGTGCTGCACCTGATTCCGACGTTGCAGTTCGACTGGGAATTCTGGTTCCTCGCCGCGTCGATGTGGATCGTGTTCCTCGGCTCGTGGGCGCTGTTCGCAACGCTCGGCCGCGCGCTGCATTGGTCGCGTGCGCGTATCGGCGCGCTGACGCTCGTGTGCGGGCTCGGCAATACCGCTTTCATCGGCTTTCCGATGATCGAAGCGCTGCGCGGTCGCGAAGGCATGAAGCTCGCGCTCGTCGCCGATCAACTCGGATGCTTCCTGGCACTCGCAATCGGCGGCACGATCGTCGCCGCTCTTTACTCGGGAAAGAAGGCGAGCGCGCAGGAAGTCACGCGCAAAGTCCTGACGTTCCCACCGTTCGTGTCGCTCGTAGTCGGCATCGTGGCTGCACTGCTTGGCGGCTGGCCGCAGCCCGTGGATTCCATTCTCGATCGGCTCGGCGCAACGCTCGTGCCTATCGCGCTGTTTTCCGTCGGGCTGCAGTTCCGCCTGCAGTTTCAGCACGGGCAAGCTGCGGCGGTGCTGCTCGCGCTCGGCTGGAAGCTGGCGCTCGCGCCGCTGCTGATCTGGCTCGCCGGCCTTGCATTAGGCGTGTCGGACGCCATCCTGACGATCGCTGTGCTCGAATCCGCCATGGCGCCGATGATCTCTGCCGCTATCCTCGCGGAGCAGAACGACCTGGAGCCGCAGCTCGCGAACACCGTGCTCGGCATCGGCATCGTCCTGTCGCTGATCACCGTGCCGCTGGCGGATCGGCTGCTCGGCTCCTGAGGGAAACGAGGACGTCATGCGCGGACGATTCGACCGCAAGAGACGGAGTTCGCCGCGACGGCAGATCGCGACAATGGCAGGCACATCATCGAGGAGCCCTGCCATGTCCAATCCTCTGCCGAATCCAACGAAACTCTGGGACGCCGTAGTCAACCGCGACCCAACCGGCACGGGCGAGTTCGTCTACGCGGTCAAGACCACGAAGATCTACTGTCGGCCCACCTGCTCCTCACGACGCCCGCTGCGCAAGAACGTCGAGTTCTTCGCGACGACAGCCGAAGCGCGTGAGCACGGTTATCGCGCGTGCAAGCGTTGCCGCCCGGACGATGCTGCCGGGAGTCGCAGCACCAATCCGATCAACGCAGTCGTGCACGAGCTCGCTCGCCAGATCGAGGCGAATCCAGAGCGACCGTTCAGCTTGACGCAGCTCGCGCAACGCGCGGGCTACAGCCCGTTCCATCTGCAGCGCAACTTCAAAGCGATCATCGGCAGCACGCCGAAGGAATATCAGACCGCTGCTCGCCTGCGCACGCTGAAGCAGGAGCTGCGCAAAGACGCGCCGGTTTCAGACGCCATCTATCAGGCGGGCTTCGGCTCCGGCAGCCGCGTGTACGAGAAGGCCGACGGCCAGCTCGGCATGACGCCGAGCGAATATCGCAGCGGCGGCAAGGGATTGACGATTTCTTACGCGAGCGGCCGCACGCCGCTCGGCCTGCTGATGATCGGTGCAACGGATCGCGGCATCTGCTTCCTGCAGTTCGGCGACAACGACCGCGCGCTGCAGGCGGAGCTGCGCCGTCAGTTTCCGGCCGCGGCCGTGCAGCCGATGCCGGCGACGTATGAAGAACAGTTCGAATCGTGGATGGCGGCGCTCAATCGTCATCTGCGCGGAATCGAGCCGCGGCTCGACCTGCCGCTCGACGTGCGCGGCACTGCGTTTCAGCTGATCGTGTGGCGCTATCTGCAGAAGCTGCCGTACGGCGAAGTTCGCTCGTACTCGGAAGTCGCCGAGGCGATCGGCAAGCCCAGCGCCGCGCGTGCGGTGGCGCGAGCCTGCGCATCGAACAGCGTCGCGCTGTTGATTCCGTGTCATCGCGTCGTGCGCGGCACCGGCGAGCTCGGCGGTTATCGCTGGGGTGTGCAGCGCAAGCGAGTGTTGCTGGATACGGAACGCGCTGCGAGCAAGCGCCAAAGCAACTGACATGACTCTGCATCATCAGCCGCTCGCGGCGTTCAACTGGCAGAGCGTCGCGACCGAAGTCACCGAGAGTGGCGCTGCCGTACTCCGCAACCTGCTCCCGCCCGCGAGCTGCGAAAGCGTTGCCGCTCTGTACGACGAGCCACAAGGATTTCGCTCGCACGTTCACATGGCGCGGCACAACTTCGGCAAGGGCGAGTATCGCTACTTCGCCTATCCGTTGCCGCCGTGGTTGGCGAAGCTGCGCAGCGACATGTACGCGCGTCTCGCACCGGTCGCGAACCAGTGGGCGAACGACCTCGGCTACGAGCAGGACTACCCCGCTGCGCATCGCGAGTACATCGATCGTTGTCACGGGGCCGAGCAGCGGCGCCCGACGCCGCTACTGTTGCGCTACGTCGCCGGCGATTACAACTGCCTGCATCAGGACCTGTACGGCACCGAGTGGTTTCCGTTGCAAGTGATCGTGTTGTTGAACGCGCCGGAGCAGGATTTCCAGGGCGGCGAGCTGCTGATCGTCGAGCAGCGGCCGCGCATGCAATCGAAGGGCAGCGTGATCCGGCTACAGCAAGGCGATGCGGCAGTGATCGCCGTGAATCATCGCCCACGCCGCGGCGCGCGCGGATTTTCCCGCGTCACGCTGCGACATGGAGTGAGCCCGCTGACGCGCGGGCGGCGGCATACGTTGGGGATCATCTTTCACGACGCGGCATGATGCCCCCACCTGTCCTCCCCCGGCGACCGGGGGAGGGACGCTCTTCCATCTCGTATCCTCTCCCCCGGTCGCCGGGGGAGGGCTAGGGAGGGGGCTACTTCTTCTCTACGATCACCGCGCCGTGCTTCATCACGAACACCGGCTGCTCCGTCACCGCAATGTCCTTCAGCACGTTGCCGCGCACTGCGACCACGTCCGCCATCTTGCCGGCTTCGAGCGTTCCAACTTCTGCATCGACGCCAAGCAGCTTCGCCGCTTCGCGCGTGCCGGATAGCAATGCGGCTTCAGGCGCCATGCCTTGCTCGACCATCAGCGCAAATTCTTTCGCGTTCATGCCGTGCGGATACACACCCGCGTCCGTGCCGAATGCGATCGGCACGCCAAGCTTGATCGCCATCTTCAACATCGAACCGTGCGCGGCCGCTGCAGCGCGCGCCTTCGCCTGGATCACTGGCGGATACGTTGCTGCCTCTCTCTCGATCCACCACACAGCCATGCGCGTCGGCACGAGATAGACGCCCTTCTGCTTCATCAGCTTCAGCGTCGCTTCCGTCAGGAAGCTGCCGTGCTCGATCGAATCGACGCCGGCTTCGATGGCCAGCTTCGCCGCGAGGTCGCCGTGCGAATGCGCTGCGACCTTGCGCTTCCACGCATGCGCTTCCGACATGATCGCGTCCAGCTCTGCCGGCGTGAGCTGCGGCACGTCGACTGGATCCGATTCCGACAGCACGCCACCGGAGGCGCAGATCTTGATCACGTCCGCGCCCCACTTCATCTGCAGGCGCACGGCTGCGCGGCATTCATCCGGTCCGTTGCACACACCCTCGAGCGGGCCGACCGGCTTGATGAGCTCCGGCGGGAACGGGCTGATGTCGCAGTGGCCGCCGGTCGAGCCGATGGAGTGCGCGGCGGTGATCATGCGCGGACCGACGATTACACCGTTGTTGATGGCATTGCGCAGGCCGATGTCGATGAAGTCGCCGGCGCCGACGTTGCGCACCGTCGTGAACCCGGATTCGAGCGTGCGCTTGGCGTACAGCGCGGCGGTGTGCGCCTGCTCGACGGGGAAACGCAGCATCTCCTCGTAGAACGCCTTGTAGAAATCCTTCTGGAACTGGCCGTCCAGGTGCGTGTGCGCGTCGATGAAGCCCGGCAGCAGCGTCGCATCGCCGAGATCGATCACCTTGGCGTTCGCCGGCGCGGTGCCGCCGATCGAGACGATCTTGTCGCCGTCGACGACGACCGTTCCGCCCTGGGTGAGTTGGCCCGTCTTGCTGTCGAACAGATACGCGGCCTTCAGCACGACAGGCCCGGTGCTCTGGGCGCTGTGCGCAGCCGTTGCGAATGTCGCCGCGATGGCGGCGAAGATCACCGACTTGAACTGCATGAAACGAGTCTCCGGCACTGGTTGTTGTTGAGTCGCGCGACGATACGCGCTTCGTAAACGCGCGTCACGCCCGTGGCCGCTCACGTCGGCCACACGTATACATCGAGCGGCTGTCCGGCGACTTCGATCTGTCCGTCACGGCGCAGGCCGCAACGCTCCGCGACGCGGTGCGAGCGCACGTTGTCGACGTGGATGACCGAAATCACACGGCGCAATCGAAGCACGTCGCGCGCATACGCGAACACGCACTGTGCGGCTTCGGTTGCGTAGCCCTGACCCCAGAAGGCTGCATCGAAGGTGTAGCCGAGCTCCGGCTCCTGAACCACGGCGATTCCCGCCGGTGCTTGCGCGCGGCCGAACCACGCGCGGCGGATGCCGCTCGCCGGCGCGTCGACTTCGATGACCAGGTCAGCCAAGCCGCAACGGCCGATCAGCGCACCGTCGTCTTTGCGCACGACTGCGAGCTGGCCTAGCTGCAGCTCTTCGTAGCCTGCCAGCAGCGATTGCAGCCACTCCTTGGTTTCCTCGACGCTGCGCGGCCGCCCGTGTCCGATGTAGCGGACGACGTCGGCGGTCGCGTGAACCCGCAGGAAGAACGGCAAGTCGGCGGGCGCGATCCGACGCAGCACCAGCCGAGCCGATTCGATGCGATCTGTCGCGCGCGCGAGCGTCATGACTCGCAATTCTACCCCTGCATTTGCCGAGAAATCGCGCGGTCCGGCGTCTCGCGCCCGGGCTAACGTTGCGCCCTGCCGCTCACGTCAGGGACGACCATGAAAGCGATTGTGAAAACCATTGCCTTGCGAACTGCCGAAGGCCGATTCGTGGCGCATGAAGTGCGCGTCGCGTACTCGCTGGCCGATCGCGTGCTCGCGCTGTCACGCGAGCGATCGTTGCCAACGCGCGCGGGGCTGCTGCTGAGCTCTGCGCACGGCATTCATACGCTTGGCATGCGCTTCGCAGTCGACGTGGTTTTCCTCAGCCGGCAGATGCGCGTGATCGGTCTCGCGCCGCGCGTCCGGCCTTGGCGCGTGTTGCTCGCGCCGCGCGGCACGGGACGAGTGCTGGAGCTGGCTGCCGGGCAAATCGCTGCGACCGGCCTGAAGGCGGGCGCGTTCATCGTCGTCGAATCGAATCAGTCGGAGGGCCAGCGTCCGCCTATTACATTCTCGCTACGCTTGCCGCTGCGTCATGAAGACCATTGAGGGCGTTGCGATGTCATGGATAATACGACCATGAGCGCAGCCGACAACAGCAACTGATGCAGGACATTTTCGCGCGCGCTGTGCGAGCGCGTGCTCGGCCCCTTCACTGCTGCGTCTGGATGAACTCGATCAGGTAACCATCCGGATCGCGCACCATCGAGTAACTCAACTTCAGGCTCGCGACCTCAGTCGGCTGGCGCACGACCGTGACGCCGGCCTGCGTCAGCCGCTGCATCATCGCCTTGATGTCCGAGACGTGAATGATCGTGCGACTGAAGCCGTCGCCGATCGTGTACGGCGTCGTGCGGTCGGCCTTGTGCATGAGCAGGATGCCCGGCGCGTTCGGCTCCTTGTCGAAGCCGAGCACGATCTCGGTGACGCCCGGGCTCGGCGTGATGCGCTGGCGCTCCACCATGCCGAGCTGGCCGACGTAGAAATCCAACGCGCGCTTCTGATCGAGCACGTAGTAGCTGGTGTATGCGAGCTGCGAGCGGACGGCTGGCGCGGCGGCAGGTGCTGGAGGCGCATCCGCACGCACGGATTGCAGGCTCACGAGACTGCACGCCACGAACAGTGTAGCGACGATTCGACACTTCATTGCGACTCCCCCGCATCGATTGCGAACTGCATAGTGGTATCTGGATCCCGGAGAAATCCCGGCGTTCGCCCGGGATTGCGCGCGCCGCGAAGCCTAGTCTATAGCGATGAAACGTTTACTGACATTCACCACCGGCCTTCTTTGCTGCGCGCTGCTCTTCGTGGAGCAGGCCGGCGGCGAGGCATCGAAGGCTCAAGCAATGAAGCGACAGATCATCCGCATCGCAGACGCACCCAGCTCGCCGCTGTACAGCCAGGCGGTCAAAGTCGGCCCGACGATCTACATCACCGGCGTGCCCGGCCTCGATCCGAAGACGAACAAGGTGGCGGGTCCGACGATTCAGGATCAGACGCGACAGGCATTGGTCACTTGCGAAAATATTCTGCGCGCCGGTGGAGCCAAGCTCACCGACGTCGTCGAGGTGCAAGTGTTGCTGGCGCGGCCGCAAGACTTCGCCGGCCTGAACGAGGCGTACGCGAAGTTCTTTCCCGTCGATCCGCCGGTGCGCTCGGTCGCGCGGCTGGGACCGGATCTCGGCGAGATCCTGGTGTCGATCAAGATGATCGCCGTCGTCACGGAGTGACGCGCACGCTCAGTGTTGCCAGCGCACGCTGAGCAGCCAGTTGCTGTCGATACCCTTGTGAGCGATGGGCTCGATCAGGCTTTGCGAAAGCACCGTGCCGATATCGACGCTCAGATGCGCCGGGCGGTACGTGACATCCAGCCCGAGCGTCACTGACGGATCGCCGAAGTGCTTGCCAAGGCCGGCGTCTTCCGTGTCGCCGCGCAGATCGAACTGATCGGTCGCGATGTGACCGGCCCAGGCGCCACGAGGCAGCGGCGCTGCGACCAGCACGTGCGGCGAGAAGATCCAGTCGCCGCGCTCGCGCAGGAGCTGCAGTCCCGCGAATGGCGTGACGTGCCGATAGTCGTGATCGAAGTCGATAGTCCCGCGCGTGCCCGCGGCATCACCCGCGAGGATCGTGAAGTTCCAACGGTAGTCGCGTAGCTCCACGCGGTGGAAGAGCACTCCGCCGATCCAGCGATGCGAGCCGAGCCAGCCGTTGTCTGCTGCAGTCGACACTGCGAAGCCCACGCCGTAGTTACGCATGCTGCCGTCGAGACCTTCGAAGCGCGCGGCGACGGGTCGCTCGATCGGTGTCGCCGGCGCGAACGAGGTTTGCAGCGCGCGCTCGTCGCCGCCCGACAAACTCTGCGTATCGGCGAAGCCCAAGGCGGTGATGGTCCAGCGCGACGAAAGCGCGCGCGTCGCAGCAAAAGACACCAGCGGCCCTTGGATTTCCAGCTTTCCGGCGGAAGCGCGACCGAAGGCGCCTTGTGCAGAGAACGTCCAGCCTTCATCCGGCATCGGCCTCGTTGCAGTCCACACCGGCAACGTCGCGTAGCGATTGTCCATCGCGACTTCCGGCAGGTGCTCGGCCACGAACTCGATGTTCTCCTTGGCATGGACATGAGCGCCGTAGACCAGCAGGCACAGCAGGATTCGCGTTCTCACTGACGTA
>CADEEJ010000024.1:6766-24375 GCA_902826315.1 uncultured Steroidobacter sp. | reverse complement strand
CGTCACGAGGATCACGGCGACCAGCAGTCGATCTACTTCGACGATCGCAGCGGCCTGACGTGGGAGATCACCACCGCTCGCAAGGAGTCAGCAGCGGACGAGGATGCGCGTGCGACCGTAGAAGAGTGGCTCGCTAGTCACCGCTGACTATTCCCACATCGCGCGCAGCGCCGCTGCCGCATCGACCCGAACGTTGGTCTTGGTATCCAACGCACGAATCGCCGCTGCGCGCGCCGCTGGCCACGCCTTCTGCTCGAACTGCGCCAGCAGTTGATCTGTCATGAAGCGACTGCGCGCGCCATACACGTGCGCGTCGCCGGTGCGGCTCTGCTGCGTGATGTAGTACTTGAGCGGCGCAATCAGATGCAGGTCGCGCTTCGCACGCGTCATCGCGACGTACAACAGCCGCCGCTCTTCCTCGACCAGATCCGGCCGGCCCGCTGCATGCTCGTTCGGAAAATTACCGTCCGAGACGTTGAGCACGTACACCGAATCCCACTCCTGCCCTTTCGCGGAGTGCACGGTGGACAGAATCAGGTAGTCCTCGTCGAGCAGCGGATCGCCCGCGAGGTCGCCGGTCACTTGCGGTGGATCCAGCGTCAGCTCCGTCACGAATTGCTCGCGCGTGCCGTACTGGCCGGACAAGCGTTCCAGTTGCTCGATATCGCCCGAGCGGACTTTGGCCGCGTCGTAAATGCGTTCGAGCTGCGGCTCGTACCACTTGCGTAGCCGACCGAGCTGGCCGGGCCACTCGCGCGCATTCATCAGATCGGCCATCAGCTCCATCAGCGACGACCATTCGACTTCCGACGTTGCCGGCATGCGGTACTCGGCGAGAATCGGCCACGCGTAGCCGCTTGCTTCGAACACTTTCAAGCAGCGGTCGGCCGTCGCCGGCCCCACACCGGGCAGCAGCTGCAGTACCCGGAAGGCGGCGATGCGGTTGCGTGGATTGTCCGCCCAGCGCAGCAGCGCGAGTACATCTTTGACGTGAGCAGCTTCGAGAAATTTCAGGCCGCCGTATTTGACGTACGGAATGTTGCGACGGAGCAGCTCCAGCTCGAGCATGTCCGTGTGATGCGCACTGCGCGCGAGCACGGCTTGGCGCCGCAATAGCGTGCCTTGTTCGCGCGCGGCGAGCACATGCTCGACGACGTAGAGCGCCTGCGCTTGATCGTCCTGCACGGCGACGTACACCGGCTTGCTGACCGCGGGCTTGTCCGAGCGCAATTGCTTTTGATACTGCCGCGCGCTGTCGCTCATCAGCACGTTGGCCGCGTCGAGGATCGGCTGCACCGAGCGATAGTTCTGCTCCAGCTTGACGATCTGCGCCGGCGGCGCGAAGCGCTCGGGAAATTCCAGGATGTTGTCGATCGTCGCCGCGCGGAACGAGTAGATCGCCTGCGCATCGTCGCCGACGACGCACACACCCACGCCGTTCGGCTTCATCGCGTACACGATCTGCGCTTGCAGCGTATTCGTGTCCTGGTATTCGTCGATCAGCACGTGCTCGAAGCGCCCGCCGATCTCGCGGGCGACCCGCTCTTCCTGCACGAGGATGTGCCAGTACAGCAGCAGGTCGTCGTAGTCGAGCAGCTGTTGCGTGTGCTTGACCTCGACGTAGCGGCGGAACAGTTGCGTCAGCTCGTCGCACCAGTCGCTGCACCAGGGAAATACTTGTTCGAGCGTCTGTGCCAGCGGCTGGCGGCTGTTGACGCGGTGGGAGTAGATCGCCAGGCACGTGTCCTTGCGCGGGAACCGCTTCTCTTTCTTGGCGAGACCGAGCTCCTGGCGCAGGAAGTCCAGCAGGTCCGCGGCATCGCCGCGGTCGAGCACCGAGAACGACGGCTCCAGCCCGACCACTTGCGCGTACTCGCGCAGCAGCCGGTTGCCGATCGAGTGATAGGTGCCGGACCAGAGCAGGCGCCCTGCGTGGCCGCTCACGTTCATATATGAGTGGGCGATGCGCTCGGCCCGCCGCAACATTTCCTGCGCGGCGCGGCGTGTGAAGGTCAGCAGCAGGATCCGTTCGGGCGCGACGCCCTTGAGCAACAGATGCGCAACCCGGTGCGCGAGCGTATTGGTCTTGCCGGTGCCCGCGCCCGCGATGATGAGCAGCGGCCCTGCCGAGAAGCCGGCGCTGCTCGGCATGCCGTAGGTCGCAGCGTGATACTGGGCGGGATTGAGGCGCTCGCCGAACGACTCGGCCGGCGCGTCCTGGACGTGCGCGTTCATGGGTGGGCTATGATGCTCCAAGACTGTATAAAAAGACAGAAGTAGAATGGCGCGCCTGCAAGAGGCCCACGGAGAAGAAGATGCGGACAATAAATATGTATGTGCGACTCGGCGTCGCTGTGCTCGCGGGGTGCACGCTCGCTGGTGTTGTTCAGGCTGCGGAACCGACCGTCAGCGCGATTCGCGCCGGACGTCTCGTCGACGTCGCCAACGGCAAAGTCCTCGGCAACCAGGTGATCCTGGTACGCGACGGCAAGATCGAAGCGGTCGGCTCCGCCGACGCAGTCGCGATTCCGCCGGCAGCGAAGGTCATCGACCTCAGCACGTACACGGTACTGCCGGGGCTGATCGATGCCCACACGCACATCACCGGGGATCCGACGCTGCCGCCGTATTTCGGCTATGGCATGTCCGTGCCGCGGATAGCGCTCAAGGGCGCTGCCTATGCCCAGCGAACGTTGCTGGCCGGGATCACCACGATTCGTGACGTGGGCGCAATCAGCTACAGCGACGTCGCTGTGCGCGATGCGATCAATGACGGCGAGATTCCCGGGCCGCGCATCCTGGCGGCCGGAGTCGCGATCGGCATCACCGGCGGGCACTGCGACGACAACATGCTCGCACCGGAATTCAAGCACTCTGCCGAAGGTGTCGCGGACGGCATCGCCGGCGTGCGGCTCGCGGTCCGACGCAACATCAAGTACGGCGTCGACCTCATCAAGTTCTGCGGCACCGGCGGCGTGTTCTCCAAGGGCGACACGCCCGGCGCGCAGCAGTACACGTTTGCGGAGATGCAGGCGCTGATCGACGAAGCGCACATGGCCGGCCGCAAGGTCGCGGCGCATGCGCATGGCGCGGCCGGCATCAAGTCGGCGATTCGCGCGGGCGTGGACACGGTCGAGCACGCGAGCCTGATCGACGACGAGGGCATTCAGCTGGCGAAGAAGGCGGGCATCTACCTGACGATGGACATCTACAACACCGAATACACGCAGGCGGAGGGACCGAGGCGCGGCGAGCTGGAAGAATTCCTGCGCAAGGACCGCGAGATCGCGGAGCTGCAGCGCGAGAATTTCCGCAAGGCCGTGAAGGCCGGCGTGAAGCTGACGTTCGGCACCGACTCCGGGGTCTATCCGCACGGCGACAACGCGAAGCAGTTCGCCGTCATGGTGCGCTATGGAATGACGCCGCTGCAGGCGATCCAGGCGGCAACGCTGAACAGCGCCGACGCGCTCGGCTTGAAGGATCAGACCGGCGCGCTGGCGACCGGCCTGGCGGCGGACATCATCGCGGTCAAGCGCGATCCGCTCGAGGACATTCGTGCCCTCGAGCAGGTCGACTTCGTGATGAAGGGCGGAGCGGTCTACAAGCAGCAGTGATTACCGCGCGGTGATCTCACCGCGCGGCTTCTGCAAATACTTCCCGTGCCAGTCCAGGTAGCGCTGCATGCGCTCGCGCAGGTAGCTCGGCTTCGTCAACCCATGGAACTGATCCGGATAGATCACCAGCTGCGTATCCACGCCCTGGCTGCGCAGCGCCTGGTACATCTGCTCTGAATTCAGCAGCGGCACATTGAAATCGCTCGCGCCGCACTGGAACAGCGTCGGCGTCTTGATGCGATCCGCGTGCAGGAACGGATACGAGACGCGCTGCCACACGTCCGGGTTCTTCCACGGCAAGCCGAGCTCAGCCTCGTACTCGCGCACGTACATGTCGGTGCCGTAGCCCGCCAGCACGTTCGAGATCGACGCGCCGCTGGTCGCCGATTTGAAGCGCGTATCTTTCGCGATGACGAAGTTCGTCAGGATGCCGCCGTAGCTCCAGCCGCCGACGCCGAGACGGTCGGGATCGGCGATCCCCTGCTTCACTGCGTAGTCGACGGCGGCGAGCACGTCCTCCGTGTCCTTGTTGCCCCAGTCCGCGTAGATCGCGGTCGCGAACGCTTCGCCGCGGCCCGAGCTGCCGCGCGGATTGACGCCGAGCACGACGTAGCCGTGCGTCGCGAAGATCTGCCAGCTCATCGAGAAGGAATTGGCGTACTGCGAGACCGGGCCGCCGTGAATCCACAACAGCGTCGGATAGTGGCGCCCCGGCCGATAGTCCGGCGGCTTGACGATGAAGCCGTTGATGCGCGTGCCGTCCTTGGAGTCGAACGAGATTTCTTCGGTCGCGCCGAGCTTCACGTTCGCGAGCCATTCGTCGTTGTGATGCGTGAGGCGCCGGTAGCGACGCTCATCGAGCGCGTACACGGCTTCCGGCGCTTCGACGATGCCATCGAGCACGGCGATGCGATCTTTGCCGCCGACGTCGAACGCGCTGGTCTCGCGGCGTCCATCGACGAGGCGCTCGATGCTGTTGTCGCCGGTGTCGATGCGCGCGAGATGTTGATTGCGATCGTCCTCGACGAGGAAGTAGATCGAGCGTCCGTTGCGCGCCCACACCGGCGACATGACGTTGCGATCGAGCGCGCGCGTCAGGATGCGCGGCGTACCGCCGTCGGCAGAGACGACCGCGAGGTGATGCGTCGAGTAGTAGATGAGCTTGGGATCGCCGGCGGCGACGAATGCGAGCTCGCGACCGTCGGGACGCCAGCTTGGTGCCGACATCGCGGAAGTGTCGCCGCTGTCGCCCTGGAACGTCGTGACCAGCTTCGGCGTCGCGCCGGGCTGCGCTGCGATGACGTACAGGCCGAACTGGTCGCTGCGGTCCGGATCCTCACCGCGCTTGCTGAAGAACGCGATGTGCTTGCCGTCCGGCGACCACGCTGGCCAGCCTTCGTCGTATGCCCCCGGCGTCAGGACTTCCGCTTTGCGGCTCGCGACGTCGAATACATATAAATGCTGGCGCTGGGCGCCGAGGTAGCCGGTCTTGTCTTCCTTGAAGTAGTAGCGATCGATGACGATCGGCGGCGGGGTCTTGTCCTCCTCGCCCTTCTTCTTCTTGCGCGGATCTTCGTCGGCGACGATCAGCGCGAGCTTCTTGCCGTCCGGCGACCAGGCGTAGTCGACGACGTCGCCATTGAATCCCGTGAGCGGGCTCGCTTCGCCGCCGGTGCGATCGAGCAGCCAGACCTGCTCCGGCTCTTCGTCACCGCCGCGAGCCGTCAGGAACGAAAGATACTTGCCGTCCGGGCTCCAGCGCGGCGTGTGCTCCGTCTGCTCGGACCGCGTGAGTTGCAGCGCTCGCTCGCCGTTCCAGCCCGTCATCCAGATGTGCGTGATGCGCTTGTCTTTGACGAGATCGGCGGTGCGCACGGTGTACGCGACCCATTCGCCGTCCGGCGAGACTTGCGGATCGTCGAGCTCCGACAGCGCATTGATGTCGTCCGCGGTCAGCGTGCGACGTTCCAGCGCCGTGGCGGTCGCTGCCCAGACCATCGATGTGAGCAGCGATGCGAGCAGGATGCTAAGAGCAGGTAAGCGCATGGTTCACTTCTTTTTGAATCGCAGCACGAAGCGGTCGGTGCTCTTGCCGCGGAACGATTCGTCGTAGAACGGCTTGGTGTGATCGTCCGCCGCATTGCGCAGCACGTCGCTGCTCGCATCGAGGACGAAACCGGCGTCGGCGAAGATCTTCTTCACGTACGCCTCGTCGATCCGATGAGTGCCGTTGTCGCGATCCTTCGCGTGCTCGGCGCCGGTGCTGGCGGGAGCTGCGTGATCGACGACGCCGAACCAGCCGCCAGGCTTCAACGCCTGGTGCACGTCTTTAAGAACGTCCGGCACATCTTCGGACAGCCAGAAGAAGTCGTGCAGCACCATGAACGCGACGGCGCCGTCGAGAGAATTCGCTTCGAGGCCCATCTCGTTGAGCGGCTTGTCGAGGCGCACGACGTTCGGCAGGCGGTTGTTCGCGAGCCGCTCGTCGACCGGTTTCTGCCCGGACTTCGCGACGCGCTCATAGAACCATTCAGGATTCTGCATATAGACCTTGCCGGTCGGCCCGACTGCGCGGGCGAGCACTTCGGCGGTGTTGCCGCCGGCGGCGAACAGCTCGAGGACGTTCATGCCCGGCCGCACGCCGAAGAACTCCATGATCTGCGCGTAGTGGCGATTCTCGTCGCGCGCGCGATCTTTGGGTAACCGCTCCTGGCTGTCGACCGCGGCCTGGATCGCGGGATGAATTGCCGGCGACTCTGCCGCCTGCGTTGTTGCACACACCAGCGCGCCGCCCAGCACCAGCGCTCTTATCCAAGCACTCATTGCTCCCCCCTCGCGGCCGCGGACCAACCGCCAATAGTGGCCGAGAGTGGAGTAGGCAGTGGGGCGCCGTCAATCGCACCATGAGGCTGTTCAGGAACCCATGATTTACACAATGCGTTCCCGCTCTGAACGAAGCTCGATAGGGTCGAGGTGTGCGATGAAACTGCTGGTCTGGATTGGTATCGGGATGCAGAGGCATCGTGCCCCCGGCCGCTGACGGTGAACTCCCTGCGACGGTCGTCCAGGCACGCCGGCATGCGCGCGCCAGCGGCCTGCTCTACGTTTCCGATACCGAGCCGGGGATCCGTCGCAAGCGCCGCGGCGCGCACTTTCGCTATCTCGGTCCGAACGGCCGGGCGATCACGGCCGAGCGGACACTCGAGCGCATTCGCAGCCTCGCGATCCCGCCGGCATACACCGACGTGTGGATCTGCCGCGAGCCGCGTGGCCACTTGCAGGCGACGGGCCGCGATGCGCGTCAGCGCAAGCAGTATCGCTACCACACGCAATGGCGCGAGACGCGCGACAACGGCAAGTTCGCGCGCATGATCGAATTCGGCGCGCAGCTGCCGCGACTGCGTCGCCGTCTGAAACAGGATCTCGCGCTGCCCGGTCTGCCGAAGAACAAGGTGCTCGCAACGATCGTGCGGCTCCTCGACGAGACGCTGCTGCGCGTTGGCAACGAAGAGTACGCGCGCTCGAACAACTCCTACGGTTTGACGACGCTGCGCGACCGTCACGTGAAGTTCCTGCAGGACGGCCGCGCGTTCTTCTCGTTCAAGGGCAAGAGCGGCCGCACGCAGGAAGTGATGCTCGACGATCGCAGGCTCGCGCGCATCATTCGTCACTGCCAGCAGTTGCCGGGTCAACAGCTGTTCCAGTACGTCGATGACGACGGCAAGCGGCAGCCGGTCGATTCCGGCATGGTCAACGAATACCTGCGCGAGGCGATGACCGGCAACGGCGAAGGGTTCACCGCCAAGGATTTCCGCACGTGGGGCGCCACGGTGCGCGCACTCTCGTTCCTTGCGTGTCACAAGGCCGGCGAGCATGTGAGCGGACGAGCCTTCAATCATTGCGTCGCCTCGACTGCGAAGCACGTCGCCGAGGCTCTGGGTAATACGCCGGCCGTGTGCCGCAAGTCGTACATCAATCCCGTCGTGTTCGAGGCGTGGCGCGAAAAGGTGGTCGAACGGCTGGTGCCGGCCGGGCCGCTGTCGCCGGCGCGGCTGGAGAAGGTCGCGCTCGCATTGCTGCGCGAGCGGGAGCAGCACTAATATCCGCGCACCTTAGCGGGTGTGCGCATGCAGAAAGAAAAACCAGCCTCTTCGCAAGGGGCAACCTGGGGATTGGCGATCCTGTTCGGCGTGGTCGGGGCTGCCATCCAGGAAGGCGTCTTCGGCTTTTTCGTCGGCGCCGTGCTGGGCGGGCTGCTCGCACAGATCCTGCATTTGCGGGGGCGCACCGAGGCGCTCGAGCGACAGTTGCAGGAGCTGAGGCAACGGCTCGCCGGCGTCAAAGCTGCTCCTGAAGACCAGGCACCAGCAACGCCAGCCGCGACGCCTGGCGCCGCGCCGGTGCCAAGACCTGCGATGCCCGCAAGTGCGGCACCAGCACAGACGGCACAGGCAACGCGGCCAACGCCGCAACCGGCAGCGCGCGCCGCAGTTCCGCCATCACAGCCGGCCGCTCCTGCTCGTCCTGTGCCGCCGCGCGAGCCTTCGGCTGTCGATCGCGCTGTCGCTGGCTTCATCGCCTGGTTGAAGGGTGGCAATCCGCTCGCCCGCATCGGCATCGTCATTCTGTTCATCGGTGCCGCGTTTTTCGCGCAGTACGCCAATGCCAGCGGGCTGATCCCGGTCGAGGCGTACTTCATCGCGCTGGCGCTCGGTGCCTTCGCGCTGCTGATCGTGGGGTGGCGCTTGCGCGAGCGGCGCGAGATGTATGCGCAGATCCTGCAAGGCGGCGGCATCGCAGGCCTGTATCTCACGGTGTTCACGGCGATGCGCCTGTTCCAGTTGATACCGCCCGCGCTCGCGTTTGGTCTGCTCGCGATCATCGCGCTCGCTGCGGCGGTGCTCGCTGTGGCGCAGAACGCATTGGCGCTCGCAGTCATCGGTACGGCTGGCGGGTTTCTCGCTCCGATCCTGGTCTCGACCGGCAGCGGCAACTATGTCGCGCTGTTCACGTACTACGCGCTGTTGAACCTCGGTGTGTTCGCTGTCGCGTGGTTCAAGACGTGGCGTGTGTTGAACGTGCTCGGCTTTCTGTTCACGTTCACGATCACCGGCTTGTGGCGCGCCAGCTCGTATCGCAGCGACGACCTGGTGACGGCCGATGCATTCCTGATCCTGTTCTTCCTGATGTACGTCGCGGTCTCGATCCTCAACTGCGTGCGCCAGCCGCCGAACCTGAAAGGTTACGTCTCCGGCTCGCTCGTGTTCGGCTTGCCTGTCGTCGCGTTCACGCTGCACGCGACGATGATTTCGCGCATCGAATACGGCCTGGCGTGGAGCGCGTTCGCGCTCGGTGCTTGCTACCTGCTGCTCGGCTGGATCCTGTTCGCCACGCGTCGCGAGACGTTCCGCCTGCTCGTCGAATCTTTCGCCGCGCTCGGCGTGATCTTCGCGAGCCTGGCGATCCCGTTGGCGTTCGACACGCGCACGACGGCTGCGATGTGGGCGGTCGAAGGCGCCGGGCTGCTGTGGCTCGGCGTGCGCCAGGAGCGGAAGTTGCCGCGCTTGTTTGGCACCTTGCTGCAGCTAGGTGCGGGTGTCGGATACCTGATCGGCATCGAGTCGATGCGCTCGACGCAGCCGATTCTCAACTCTGCTTATCTGGGCGCAACGATGCTGGCAGTGTCCGGCGTCCTCAGCGGTTACTGGCTGTTTCGCAATGAAGCGAAGCGCACGTCGTACGAAGCGGGGCTCGCCAACGGGTTCGCGTTCTGGGGAATCATCTGGTGGTTCGCCGGCGGCGCGAACGAGATCGGTCGCTACTTCCCGGATGCGGTGCTCGGCTCGTTGCTCGTCTATACCAGCATCACTGCTGCGATCCTGACCTGGCTCGGCATCAGCCGACAGTGGCCGCTGCCGCGATGGATCGCGTTGTTCCTGCCGGCGATCGTCGGCGCGTACGCATTCGCGCATGCGGAGCGGCTGGGTCATCCGTTCGCGCAGTGGGGTGCACTCGGCTGGCTCGCGATCTTCGTCACGCACTTCGCGTTGCTGCGAATCGTCGAGCCGCAGCGACACACCGCGCTCGAATGGCTGCACGGCGGTGCGTGTTGGGCACTCGCGTTGTTGTTCGCGTGGGAGCTCGACTGGCAGGTCGCCGAGCGAACGGCGGGCGTGTGGGCCAGTCTCGCATGGGGGCTCGTGCCAGCACTGATGCTTGCGTGGCTCGGCCTGCGTCAGCTGCGACCCGCATGGCCGATCGCACAACATGAGGCTGGCTATCGCATGTACGGTGCCGCGCCGCTCGCCGCCGCTCTATGCGTGTGGATCGTCGTGATCAACTTGAGCAGCACCGGCGATCCCGCGTGGCTGCCGTACCTGCCGCTGCTGAATCCGCTCGATGTCTGCGTCGGGCTGGCGCTCGCGGCGCTCGCGATGTGGTGGAGTGCGCTCGCACCCGGACAGCGCGTGTCGTTGTGGCCGCTCGACTTTCGTGGCCTGATCGCACTCGCCGCCGGCATCGTGTTCCTCTGGCTCAACGCGGCGCTGATCCGCACACTGCATCACAACTGGGGTGCACCGATCACCGCGCACGGCATTGCGAATTCCACGTTCGTCCAGTCGGCATTGTCGATTTTCTGGGGTGTGCTCGGGTTCGCGGCGATGACGGTGGCCGCGAGGCAAAGATGGCGCTACGTCTGGATCGTCGGCGTGGGCCTGATGGGAGTCGTCGTGGTGAAGCTGTTCCTGGTGGACCTGTCGAGCATTGGCACGGTGGCACGGATCGCATCGTTCATCACGGTCGGCCTGCTGCTGGTCATCACAGGTTATTTCGCTCCCCTTCCTCCGAAGCGAGACGCGTTGCGATGACGAGAAATCTGCTGACTACCGCCTGCCTGCTGCTGGCCGCGAGCCGGGCGCTCGGCGCACCGCCCACCCTCGACGACTACGCGCAGGGCATCCAAATCACCGCTCCGGGCACGCTGCCGCTGGTCGAAGCGCTGTTGCCTGACGAGGTGTATCAACGCGCGACACGAGCGGATCTCGGCGACTTGCGTGTGTTCAACGCCGACGGCCAACCCGTGCCGCATGCCTTCTGCGCGGCACCGGTGACTGCGGAGCCGACGATTACCGAACAGGCATTGCCCGTATTCGAGCTGCGCGAAGGCGCTGCGCCGGACGCCGGCGGCTCGCGTATCGAAGTGCAGACGGCCGATGGCACGCAGGTCAATGTCGAATCCGGCAGCCCGCGGCCTTTCCCGGCGAGCGGCCGCATTCACATCATCGATGCGCGCGACAGCGACGAGTCGCTGCGTTCGGTCCAGTTCGACTGGTTGAGCCCGGACGGCGCATCGCAGGTGCGCGTCAGTATCGAGGCAAGCGAAGATCTGGATCGATGGCAGGTACTCGTGCCGTCGACCACGCTGTTGCTCGCGACTCTCGACGCTCAGGAGCTGCGGCGCGAGCGCATCGACCTGCCGGTTCGTGAATATTCCTACCTGCGCATACAGCGCACCGACGGCGGTCCGCCGCTCGCGATCAATCGCGTGATCGTCGAGCGCGTCGGGGCCGTCGAAGAGATCGAGCCGCGCTGGTTCACGGCGACGACGTTGGTGACTGACGACATCCAGGTGTTGTTCTTCGACACGACGCGTCGTGCACCCGTGAGCTATGCACGTTTACGACTGCCGCAGGACAACAGCTCGGTGCGTGTGACGTTGCACAGTCGCGATGACGGCAAGGCGCCATGGGTCGAGCGATGGAGCGGCGAGGCATATCGCATCCTGACCGACACGGAGCGGCGCGAGAGCCCGCCCGCGCACTTCGCCGCCACCAGCGATCGTTACTGGCGGTTGCGGATCGCGAAAGATCCGCAGCTCTATCGCGACACGCAGTTGGAGCTCGGCTACCGACCGGCACGCCTGCGTTTCTTTGCGCAGGGGTCCGGACCCTTCACGCTCGCGTACGGCAGCCGGCGCGCAGAGATTTCCGCTGCGAGCGACTGCAATGCTCTGCTCGCAGACGTCGGAGCGGATGAGCGCGCGAGACTGGTGAGCGAAGGCATCGTCGCGGCCGCGTCCCGCTCGTTGGGCGGTGACACCGCGATGCGGCCGCTGCCGCGGCAGACGCCGGTCCGGCTCGTCGTGCTGTGGACGGTGCTGATCGGCGGGGTCGGGGTGCTCGTGGCCATGGCGCTGGTGCTGCTCAAGCGGGTCCGGACGCCGTAAATTGGAGTCGGGCTGAAGCCCGACCTACAATACGCGCCCCCTGGAACCGGGCCGATTCACGCGTTTCCTCATGCTGTTTCCAGATGAATTCGACGTCATCGTAGTGGGCGGCGGCCACGCCGGCACCGAGGCCGCCCTGGCCGCGGCGCGCATGGGCGTGCGTACGCTCCTGCTGACACAGAGCATCGAGACGCTCGGGCAGATGAGCTGCAACCCGGCCATCGGCGGCATCGGCAAGGGCCACCTGGTCAAGGAGATCGATGCGCTCGGCGGCGCGATGGCGCAGGCGGCCGATCGTGCCGGCATCCAGTTCCGCATCCTCAATGCCAGCAAAGGTCCTGCGGTGCGCGCGACGCGCGCGCAGGCCGATCGCGTTCTGTACAAGCAAGCGATCCGCTCGACGCTGGAGAACCAGCCGAACCTCACGCTGTTCCAGCAGGAAGTTGCCGACCTGCTCGTCGAGCACGATCAGGTGCGCGGTGTCGTCTCGCAGACGGGCATTGAGTTCCGGGCACGCTCGGTCGTGCTGACGGTCGGCACGTTCCTCGGCGGCAAGATCCACGTCGGAATGACGAACTATCAGGGCGGACGCGCCGGCGATCCGCCGTCCAATCGCTTGGCAGAGCGGCTGCGCGCGCTGCCGTTCCGCGTCGGACGCCTCAAGACCGGCACGCCGCCGCGCATCGACGGTCGCACGATCGACTACACGGGACTCGCGGTGCAGCCCGGCGACGAGCCGGTGCCCGTGTTCTCGTATCTCGGTCGGCGCAGCGATCATCCGCGCCAGATCTGTTGCCACATCACCGCGACCAACGAGCGCACGCACGAAATCATCCGCGCCGGCTGCGATCGCTCGCCGATGTTCACCGGCGTGATCGAAGGCGTCGGCCCGCGCTACTGCCCGTCGGTCGAGGACAAGGTCCATCGCTTCGCCGACAAGACCTCGCACCAGATCTTCATCGAGCCGGAAGGGCTCACGACGCACGAGATCTATCCGAACGGCATCTCGACCAGCTTGCCGTTCGACGTGCAGCTCGCGCTGGTGCGCTCGATCGCGGGTTTCGAGCGCGCGCACGTGACGCGGCCCGGTTACGCGATCGAGTACGACTACTTCGATCCGCGCGACCTGCAGTACAGCCTGGAGACGAAGTTCATCGCCGGCCTGTTCTTCGCCGGCCAGATCAACGGCACGACCGGATACGAAGAGGCCGCGGCGCAAGGCATCCTGGCCGGCCTCAATGCGGCGCTGCGCGTGCAGGAACGTGCGGCGTGGTGGCCGCGTCGCGACGAGGCTTATCTCGGCGTGCTCGTCGACGATCTCATCACGCGCGGCACGAGCGAGCCGTATCGGATGTTCACGAGTCGCGCGGAATATCGCTTGCTGCTGCGCGAAGACAATGCCGACCTGCGGCTGACGCCGCGCGGTCGCGAGCTTGGATTGGTCGGCGACGAACGTTGGGAGCTGTTCGCCGCCAAGCGCGATGGTACGGCAGCTGAAGTCGAGCGCCTGGAGCGCACGGTCGTGCATCCCAAAGACCTGCCGGCGCTGACACGCGAGGCGCACGCATTCGATCTGCTGCGCCGGCCGGAGGTTTCGTATTCCTCACTCACGTCCCTCGCGGCCGTGGAGCGACCGGAATGGATGCGCGCCGCAGATGCGGACGAGCGGCTGATCGAGCAGGTCGCACTGCAGGTCGACGTGCTCGCGAAGTACACCGGTTACATCGACCGGCAGCAGCTCGAAATCGAACGGCAGCGCCGGCACGAAGAGTTGCGCCTGCCGGAAGATCTCGATTACGCGCTGGTGCGCGGGCTGTCGACGGAAGTGCGGCAGCGGCTGCGCGAAGTGCGGCCCGCGACGCTCGGGCAGGCGGGGCGTGTACCGGGCGTGACACCGGCGGCAATATCGCTGCTGCTCGTTCACCTCAAGCGCCACGCCGGAATTCGCTCACAACTTGCCGGGTGAAACGTCGTTTCCCCAGTTAAGTTAAAGAGCGAGTTGGCGAGTCCGGGCGCACGGGGTGTGACCTTGCTCATCGTTTCCCGCAGCAGCCCGCTGCTACGCTGCGGGTTGCTGCCACAGACCCTTATCGAGCGCCCATGACCTGGTTCGTGATCTTTGCCGCGACCGTGTTTGCCCTGTACTTCTGGCGGCAGCATCGCGCGCGCGCGCGCGAAATGAACAGCCCGCTCGCCAGCCACCGCTCCGGCCACAGTCACATCGGCCAGGTCGTCGTGCTGGAGCAGGGCATCCAGAACGGCACCGGGCGCCTGCGCCTGGGAAACCGCGACTGGGCGATCCGCGGCCCGAACCTGCCGGCCGGCGCCAAGGCGCGCGTGACCGGCGTCGATGGCACGGTGCTGCTCGTCGACCGCATCGCCGCGTAATCGACGTACCGCAGGTACGTCGTCCCCGCGCAGGCGGGGACCCATTCCTCGATCGCAGCATGGATCCCCGCCTACGCGGGGATGACACTCGTACCTCGCATCACTTTCCTGTTGACGTGGCGCTCCGCTGATCTAATGCTGCGCGCCTATGTCGGACTTCTACAGCTTCCGCGTCAAAGGAATCGACGGAGTGCACGATATGCTGGCGCCGTTGCGCGGCAGCGTTGCGCTGGTCGTCAACGTCGCGAGTCAGTGCGGTTACACGCCGCAGTACGCCGGGCTGGAGCGCATGTATCGCGAGTTGAAGGGTCAGCGCTTCACGGTGATCGGCTTTCCGTGCAATCAGTTCGGTCAGCAGGAGCCGGGCGCCGAAGCGGACATCATGCGCTTCTGCACGATCAACTATAACGTCACGTTTCCGCTGAGCGCGAAGGTCGATGTGAACGGTGCGAACCGGCATCCGCTGTACCAGTGGCTGACCGCGCAGGAGAACGGCTTCCCGGGCGACCTGCAGTGGAACTTCGAGAAATTCCTGGTCGACCGCCACGGGAAAGTGATCGGGCGCTACCCGTCGGGCACGAAGCCCGAAGACAACGGCCTGTTGCAGGAAATCGCGCAGGCGTTGTGACGACTCGAGTGAGCTAGCCGCTCACTCGCATCCATTCTCCCTTTGTGCGCGCACGCCGTGCTCGGCCCAGAGCGCGGCGGCCTGCGTACGGGCCTCTTCCAGCACTTTCGGATCCGCGTTTCTTTCGAGCATGCCGATCGTTTGCCCGAACGCGAGCGTCGTCGGTACGTACTGGTCGCCCATGCAACCGCCCTCGTTGAGCCGATCGCCGAAATATTGCCAGGCCAGCAACTGCTGCCGCGTCATGCGCGCGCCCCACGGCATTCGCACCATCGACATGAAAGCAGTCGGCTCGCCGTCGCGCGCGGCGTCGATGCCGAATGCACGAGCGGTGAGCGCATCCGCGGGATGGCCATCGCAGCCGACCGCCATGCAATTCGCGAGATCCAGCTTCGCGCGCGGGATCGCGCGGCCTGCGATCTTGAGCAACTCGCGGATCTGGCTGACGTTCTCGGTCGTCTGACCGCGCTGCACGGCGATCAACAGATTCGTAGCGACCTTGTAGACCGCCTGCGGATACTTCTTATCTACCGCGCTCTTCAGCATCGCTTCGCGCTTGGCGGGGTCACGCAGGAATTGTGCGAGCTCCGTGGCGCTCGCCGCGTCACCCGCGTCGGCGGCTGCGCGCAGTCGCGCCTCGATGCCCTGGTAATCGAACCGGGCCTTGCCGCAATTCGCGCGCGCACGCTGCATGTAGTCGACTTCGGCGTACATCACGCCGGCGACGCGCTGGGCTCGCTGCTCGGGTTGATCCTGCACCAGCTTCGCGATCAGCACTTTCGGATCGCCGGGGCGCTGCTGGGCGACGGACGCGCACCAGTGCTGAACGTGCACGAGCCCGATGTCCGCTTCCTTGTTGCCTTCGACCGCCAAGCGGGTGAGTGTCGCGACCGCCGCGTCGGCGTTGCCGCGACCAAGCTCCGTAATCACCTCGGCTGGAATTTTCAGTCCGCGCAGGCCGCGATAGGCCGTGACGCGCTGGACCTTCTCGTAGAAAGCGCGCTCGTCGGTCGGCGTGACTTTCAACTCCGGCGGCGGCGGTGCTTCCTGCTTCTGCTCAGGTGCGGGCTGCGGCTTCGGCACTTCGATCGCATGCGCTGCGCCTGCCGCCAGCCACGAGGCGGCAAGCGCGACGACGCGTGCCCCCACCCAGTCCCTCCCCCGCCTTGCGGGGGAGGGTGGGGAGGGGGCGATGCGAATGGCGTTCATTGCGGGATCAAGTCGTACTGCACGTTCACGGTTGCGTTGAAAGTCATCTCGCCGCTCTGATACGGCGCCCCGCCCGCCGCCTTGGCTTCCATCGCCATGGCGCGAACCATCGGCACCGGCGGCTGACTGTATTCGGTGTTCGCGTTGATCGTGCGCGCCGTGCCGAGTTTCGCGCCGGCAGCCTTGGCGATGACTTCAGCGTTCTGGCGTGCGTCGACCACGGCCTTCGCAAGTGCTTCGCGCACCAGATCCTGGCGCTTGCTGGAATCCAGGCGCGGATCGCCGAGCTGGTTCACGCCGAGGTCGGTGGAGCGCTCCAGCAATTGGCCGAGCTTCTCCAGGTCGTGCAACTCGACTTCGACCTGACGCGACACGTAATAGCCGATCAGCGTCCGCTCGCTGGCGTTGCTCGCATTCCAGTTGTATTCGGGCTGGACGTTGACGCGCGTGGAGCGCACCAGCTTGGGATCGATCTTCAGATCGCGCGTCAGCTTGAGCACGCCGTCGACCGTCTTGGCGACTGCGGCGCGTGCGTCTTCCAGTTTCGGCTTGCGGGACTCGACGCCAAGCGTGACCGTCGCGCGATCGGGCTCCGCGCGCACTTCGCCCTGGCCGCTGACACCGATCGTGCGCAGCTGTTCCGCCTGCTGACCATAGGCCGCCGAGCCGGCGAGGAGTACGGCGGCCGCGATGCCGGCGAGAGTGAGCGTGGAGATTTTCATGGTGCCATTCCTCAACCTGACAGCTCTCAACCCAGAAGCTTCGCGAGCAGTTCCCGCAACTCGGCACGGTCGCGCCGCAACTGCTCGCCCCGGCCCGTAGCGATCGACTCGAGGTCGTCCGTGGCGCGCTCGAAGTCGTCATTGACCACGATATAGTCGAACTCGTTCCAGTGCGACAAGTCCGCCAGCGAATCGCGCAACCGGCGCGCGATGACCTCGTCGCTGTCGGTGCCGCGACCGCGCAGCCTTTGCTCCAGCGCTGCGCGCGACGGCGGCAGCACGAAGATGGTGCGGCACTCGGGCAGCGCTCGGCGGATCTGCTGGGCGCCCTGCCAGTCGATCTCCAGCAGCACGTCCTCACCCTCGTCGAGCAGCCGTTCGACCTGCTGGCGCGACGTACCGTAATAGTTGTCGAACACGCGGGCGTGCTCGAGAAATTCGCCGGCGGCGACCATGCGCTCGAACTCCGGCTTGTCGACGAAGAAATAGTCGTGACTATTGCGCTCGTTCGGCCGCTGGGGGCGCGTGGTGTACGAAATCGAAAAGCGCAACGCCGGTCGACGCTTCATCAGCGCGCGCACCAGCGACGTCTTGCCGGCGCCCGACGGCGCAGCGATCACGAACAGCTTGCCCCGCTGGCCGCTCATCACTCGACGTTCTGGACTTGTTCGCGCATCTGCTCGATCGCGACCTTCATGTCGACGGCAGCGCGCGTCGTCTCGCTGTCCTGCGACTTCGAGGAGAGCGTGTTCGCTTCGCGATTCAGTTCCTGCATCAGGAAGTCGAGCCGGCGCCCGGCGGGCTCGGACGAATCGAGCACC
>CADEEJ010000024.1:0-6666 GCA_902826315.1 uncultured Steroidobacter sp. | reverse complement strand
TCGCGCAGCAGCTCGAGCGCGGCGATCAACACCGGCTTCGCATCCAGCTCGGCTTCGCGCACGACGCCCGGCCAGCGCAACAATTCCAACGGGCTGACCGGCGCTGCGCTCGTCAAGCGAGTGCGCACCTGGTCGACGCGTGCGAGCAGCTCATCGAGCAACGCGTTGTCCAGCTCCAGCGAGCGCTGCGAGCCGCTGGCCGATTTCAGGTACAGGCTGGCGTCGACCTTGCCGCGGCGGAGCGCGGCGGCGATGGCCTGGCGCGCTTCGTTGTCGAGAGCCTTGAGCTCGTCCGGCAGCCGCAACGAAGCTTCCAGGTAACGATGGTTCACTGTGCGCAGCTCGCAAACCAGCGTGCCCCACGGCCCCTGGCGCTCGCGCCGCGCGAACCCTGTCATGCTCCGGATCATTGAGTTCAGATTAAGGCAAACGCTGTCTTACACGGGTGTTCGCGCGGTGATATAAAGCGCCGCGCCCGGCCGATCGGCCGGGGCGGAAGTGTAGCAGCAGACAGGCCTCGCGCCGGAGCCCGCTTGCGGATCGAGTATGCAGAGCTGAGTCTCGTCGGAGACCGTGAAGACAACCAGGACCGCGTTACGGTCTCGGCACAGGAGCAGGCCGCATTGCTGGTGGTCATCGACGGCATGGGCGGCCACTCCGACGGCAGCCGCGCCGCGGACACTGCGCTCAAGAGCCTGCTCGAATCGTTCCGCCAGACGCCGCTGCCGATGTTCGATCCGCTCGGCTTCCTGCACATGGCGCTGAGCCGGGCACACGACGACGTCGCGAAGCTCGGCAACGGCCAGACGATCGACACGCGGCCGCGGGCCACGACGGCGATCTGCCTGATCCAGGAAGGCGCGGCGTTCTGGGCACACATCGGCGACAGCCGCGTGTACCACCTGCGGCACGGCAAAGTCCTGCAGCGGACCCGCGATCACAGCCACGTCGAGTTGCTGTTGCGGGAAGGCAAGATCACCGAGGAAGAATTGCCGACCCATCCGATGCGCAATTTCGTGGAGTGCTGCCTCGGCGGCGACCCCGCGATTCCGGAGATGACCGTCAGCGGCCGGCACCTGCTGGAGCCGGGCGACTTGCTGCTTCTGTGCACGGACGGCATCTGGGCGAACCTGCGCGACGGCGACATCGCCGGGTTCTTCAAAGAGGACAACCAGGAGCTGCGAGCGTGGCTCGAAGCGCTGGGGCGTCGCGCCGTTCAGGCATCCGCACCGTTCAGCGACAACAGCACTGCCGCCGTATTGCGCTGGCACGGGTAAGATCCCCGTCCATGAAAGCGAGACCCAGCGGGCGGGCGCCCGATGAGCTGCGCCCTGTGCGCATCACCCGTCGTTTCACCCGGCATGCCGAAGGCTCGGTGCTCGTCGAGTTCGGCGACACCCACGTGCTTTGTACGGCGTCCGTCGAGGATGGCGTGCCCTCGTTCCTGCGCAACACCGGCCGCGGCTGGGTGACTGCCGAATACGGCATGCTGCCGCGCTCGACGCACACGCGCAGCCGGCGCGAGGCAGCGGCCGGCAAGCAAGGCGGCCGTACTCTGGAGATTCAGCGACTGATCGGTCGCGCGCTGCGTGCGGTCGTCGATCTGAAAGCGCTCGGCGAGCGCACGGTCACTCTCGATTGCGACGTCCTGCAAGCGGATGGTGGCACGCGCACCGCGTCCATCACCGGCGGCTACGTCGCGCTCGTCGATGCGGTCGACACGCTCGTGCGCAAAGGCGTGCTGCGCGAGAGCCCGATTCACGGCCAGGTCGCTGCGGTGTCGGCCGGAATCTGGTCGGGCGTGCCGGTGCTCGATCTCGACTACGCCGAAGATTCCGACGCCGAGACCGACATGAACGTCGTGATGAACAACGGCGGCGGCTTCATCGAAGTGCAGGGCACTGCCGAAGGCCACGCCTTGCGGCGGCATGAGCTCGACGAGCTGCTGAACCTGGCTGCCAACGGCATCGGCCAGCTGCTCGCGCGACAGCTGGAAGCGCTGCACGCGGACTAGCAGGCGCGGATATGCGTGTCGTCCTCGCGACCGGCAATCCCGGCAAACTGCAGGAGCTGCAAGCGATGCTCGAGCCGCTCGGCGTCGAGGTCGTGCCGCTCTCGCAATTCACGCGCGTCGCAGTTCCCGAAACGGGACTCACCTTCGTCGAGAACGCCCTCATCAAAGCGCGTCACGCTTCACAGCTGACGAAGTTGCCGGCGATCGCGGACGACTCCGGATTGGAAGTGGATGCGCTGCAGGGCGCGCCCGGAATCTACTCGGCGCGCTACGCCGGCGAGCACGCGAGCGACGAAGACAACTTGCGCAAGCTGCTCGCAGCGCTGAGCGGACGCAAGCCGGCGGAACGCACGGCGCGGTATTGCTGCGCGCTCGTGTACATGCGTTGGGAGCACGATCCGTTTCCGTTGATCAGTCAGGCGAGCTGGGAAGGTCGCATCACGGATGTGCCGCGCGGCACGGGCGGCTTCGGCTACGACCCGATCTTCGAGCTGTCGCAGCGCTCGGTCACGGTCGCGGAGTTGCCGGCAGCGGAGAAAAATCAGCTGAGTCATCGCGGCCAGGCTCTACGGGGCCTCGTCGCGCAGTTGACGCGAGGAGTGCAGTGAGCGCACTGCCGCCGCTTGCGCTTTACGTCCACATGCCGTGGTGCGTGCGCAAGTGTCCCTACTGCGACTTCAACTCGCACGTAGCGCCTGAGTCGATTCCGCAGCAGCAATACATCGACGCGCTGCTCGAAGACCTGGCGCTCGATGCGGGCGCTGCGCAGGGCCGCTCGCTCGTCTCCGTGTTCTTCGGCGGCGGCACGCCGAGTCTGTTCACGCCCGAAGAAGTCGGACGCTTTCTCGAAGCCGCTCGCGCGCTCGTGGCGTTTGCGCCGGACGCCGAGGTGACGCTCGAAGCCAATCCGGGCACCGTCGAGCACGGACGGTTCAGCGGCTATCGCGACGCTGGCATCAATCGCGTTTCGCTTGGCGCGCAAACTTTCGATGCGGATCAGCTGCGCACGCTCGGCCGCATTCACGGCAGCGGCGACATCGCCAGAGCGGTCGAGGAAGTGCGCAGCGCCGGCATTGACAACTTCAATCTCGACCTCATGTACGGGCTGCCCGCGCAGACGCTGCAGCAGGCGATGGCCGATCTCGATGCGGCGATCGCGCTCGAGCCCGCGCACATCTCGCAGTATCAGCTGACGCTCGAACCCGGCACGGTCTTCTATCATCGGCCGCCGCCGCTGCCGGATTCGGATCTGATCTGGCAGATGCAGCAGGATTGTCAGGCGCGGTTGGCAGCGCGCGGCTACGAGCACTACGAGGTTTCAGCGTATGCGCGCGCCGGACGGCGCAGCCGGCACAACCTCAACTATTGGCAGTTCGGCGACTACATCGGTGTGGGCGCCGGAGCGCACGGCAAGTTGACGTGGCTCGCGAGCGAGGAGCGGGACCGTTTCGCGATCGTTCGCAGCGCACGCATCAAGCAGCCGCGTGAGTTCCTGCGACGAGCGGCAGCCGATCGCGTGAGCGATCGCTTCCAGGTCGAAGTCGCGGACCTGCCGTTCGAGTACATGTTGAACGTGCTGCGTCTGACCGACGACTTCGGCGAAGACGATTTCGCAGCGCGCACCGGCGTCGCGTTCGCGCAGATCGCGCCCGCGGTGGCGGAGGCGTTGCGCAAGCGGCTCCTGCAAGAGGCAGGGTCCGGAAGGTGGCGAGTAACGGAGCTGGGCCAGCGATTCTTGAACGACCTGCAGGCACTGTTCCTGCCCGAGCGGGCGGATGGCCGGCAGTCGGGCAGAACTACGGCCGCGTAGTAAAAGTTCCACGTCGAACCTGCATTGCCGCGTGCAAGTTCGTGAACCAGCGCACAAATTTTTCCGGCAGCAGCCGTTCGTGCGCAGCCGTTGCGCGCGGGGGTTATGCACACGGTTGCACGTCTTGCAATGCGTTGGTGCGTTGATGACTGTTTTGGAAGCGACGTCTCAGCAGGCGACCGTAACTAATTGAGCGTACAGGCCAAAAACCACTGGTGAAAAAGTGAGCAATTTGACGATGTCACATTTTTGTAGCGATGCACCGTACCGCGCACTCGGGTCATCCACACACTTATCCACAACTTTTGTGGATAACCGCCGGCCGCTGGGCCGCCTCCAGGGGCTGCCGGCGACGAAACGGCTTTGCAGTGGATTTTTTCTTGCGAGCCCCCACCCTCGTCGTTACACTGCGCGCCTTTTTCCCTCAGCCCGCACCAGCCAGAAGCAGCCATGAAAGACGGAATCCATCCTGAGTACAAAGAGATCACGGTGACCTGCAGCTGCGGGAACGCTTTCCACACCCGCTCGACGCTCGGCCACGACCTGCAGATCGAAGTCTGCTCGAACTGCCACCCCTTCTATACGGGCAAGCAGAAGATCGTGGACACCGGCGGCCGGGTCGACAAGTTCCGCAAGAAGTACGCCCGCTAGTCGCTGGCCGATCTCGCCGGAAAGGACGACAAAGGGGCGCTCCGGCGCCCCTTTTCAATTGCGGCTTCATTGACCGTTCATCCGGCACCGTTCATGGTGCCCCTCTGCCACTGAACTCCCCGGCTGGCCGCAGGCTCCAACTTGTGGCCCGCTCGAGCGAGGGGTTAGCTTTGGTTTCGAACTTCGGCAGGGACTCACTATGGCGCTGAATTCTCTGGTCAGAGTGGCGTTGCTGGCGACGGCAGTCTCGGCCGCGCTTTCCGGCTGCGCCTCCAATCCCGTCACCGGCACGCCCGACCTCGTGTTCCAGAGCGAGGCCGGCGAGATCAAGAAGTCGAAGGAAGTGCACCCGATGCTGCTGCAGCAGTTCGGCGGCGTGTACGACAACCAGCAGATCGCGCAGTACGTCAATGAAGTGGGCCAGCGCGCGGCCAAGGCGAGCCAGCGGCCGGAGCTGACCTACACGTTCACCGTCCTCGACAGCGAGGAGATCAACGCCTTCACCACCGGCGGCGGCTACGTGTACATCACCCGCGGCATCATGAATTACCTCAATAACGAGGCCGAGCTCGAAGCGGTGCTCGGACACGAGATCGGCCACGTGTGCGCGCGGCATCCGGTGCGTCAACAGAGCAAGTCGACGCTCGCCGGCATCGGTGCCGCGGCGGTCGGCATCTTCACCGGCAGCGCGGACCTCGCCGGCCTCGCGAATTACGCGGGCGCGGCGCTCGTCAGCGGCTACGGCCGCGACCAGGAGCTCGAAGCGGACCGGCTCGGCGCCGAGTACCTGGTCAAGACCGGCTACTCGCCGGGCCACATGGTCGACGTCGTGCGCCTGCTCAAGAACCAGGAGCTGGTCGAGATCCAGCGTGCCCGCGAGGAGAAGCGCAAGCCGCACGTCTATCACGGCGTGTTCGCGAGTCACCCGGACAACGACTCGCGCTTGCATGAAGTCGTGGCCGCGGCGGGCAAATTGAAAGGCGCGGCCGATCCGCGCGACCCGGAGCGCGACAAGTACCTGAAGACGATCGAGGGCCTGCCGGTCGGCACGAGCGCCGCGCAGGGCGTGCTCAAGGGCAATCGCTTCTATCACTCCACGCTCGGCCTGACGATGGTGTTTCCGACCGGCTGGCAGGTGGAGAACCGCGCCGATCGCCTGATCGCGCAGTCGCCGAACAAGGAAAGCATCATCCAGATGCAGACGCAGGCACCGCCGCCGAATACCGGCCCGCGCGAGTTCCTGTCGCGCATGCTGGCCCAGTACAGCGCCGGCCAGGCCGAGCCGCTCGAAGTGAACGGATTGCAGGGCTACACGACGATCGTGCGCTCGGCGAAGACCGATTTCGGCGTCGTGCCGGCCCGCTTTGCGGTGATCTACTACAACAACCTCGCGTACGTCTTTTCCGCCGCGAGCAAGGGCTCGGCGGGCAGCCCGTCGGCCGACCCGCTGTTCATGTCGACGATCAAGACCTTCCGGCGCCTGAAGCAGAACGAGTTCGCGGCGGCGGAGCCGTACCGGATCAAGATCATCCGCGCGGACGAAAACACGCGCATGGCGGACCTGGCGAAGAAGTCGCCGCTGCCGAAGTACGCGGAACAGCAGCTGCGCCTGCTCAACGACCTGTACCCGGACAAGGAACCGAAGCCGGGTCAGCTCATCAAGATCGTCGAATAGCCGGTCGCGGCCACCGGGCCCCTCGTTCGCGGCGCGCTGCTTGATTGAAGCGGCGCGCTCGTGTAACTCTGCGCGGCCAACACTGGGACCCCACATGGCCGAGAAGAAATACGAGCTGACGAACCTCGCGAACGGCAAGAAAGCGAGCGTCGAGGTCAAGAGCGGCACGCTCGGCCCGGACGTGCTGAACATCGCGAATCTGACGCGCGACCACGGCGTGTACACGTTCGACCCGGGCTTCATGGCGACCGCCGCCTGCGAAAGCCGCATCACGTACATCGACGGCGACAACGGCGTGCTGCTGCATCGTGGGATCCCGATCGAGCAGCTGGCGGAGAAGAGCAACTTCCTCGAGATCGCCTACCTGCTGATCAACGGCGAGCTGCCGACCGGCGACCAGCTGACGGAGTTCATGCACGCCGTCCAGTACCACACGATGATCAACGAATCGCTGCTGCGATTCTTCAACGGCTTCCAGTACAACGCGCACCCGATGGCGATGCTGTCGGGCGTGGT
>CADEEJ010000023.1:13494-36382 GCA_902826315.1 uncultured Steroidobacter sp. | reverse complement strand
GGTCGCGCTTCACCCACGCGGGCACGTAGCTCGACATCGAGTTCTTCCAGCTGCCAAACCACAGCAGCACGACGCGCGTGTCGTGCGCACGTGCCTGCGCGAGCAAGCCGTCGATCGAGCGAAAATCGAACTGCCCTTCCGCGGGCTCGATCAGTTCCCAGGAGGCGGGGCAAAGGATCGTGTTGAGGCCGAGCTGGCCGAACAGCGGCCAGAACCGCTCCAGGTATTTCAGGTCGGAGGCTGTCGAGTTGCCGAGCTCGCCGCCGAGAATCAGGAACGGCGCGCCGTCGACGATGAGCTGCCGGGTCGTGCCCTTGGCACGCAGCTGCGGAATGTTGTCGGCTGCGAGCGCTCCCGTGGCGACTGCTGCCAGCACGATTGCTGGCAGCAGTCTCCTGCGGAGTCCGCTGGGGGTCAGAACGTACCCCGCAAACCGACCAGGATGGTTCTACCGGAATCGAACAGGCTGTACGTCGCGTTGCTGAACTGCGAGTACGCGCGCCGCTCCTCTTCGTTGATGTTGATGACGTCGACCGTCAGCTGCGGCACCCACGAGGACGAGGACATCCCGAAGATCTCCTGGAAGTCGAAGCTGGACGAGAAGTCCCACTGCGTGTAGTCGTCGCCGAACAGCGCGGCACCGAGCACGCCCTGCTCGTTGTTGCCGGGCGGGCTGGTCTGCGAGCCTTCGCTGAACGTGACCGACAGACGGGCACTCACGCCGTGGTTCTCATAGTAGAGCGTGCCGTTGTAGCTCTCCGGCGGCACGCCGACAGCAACTGCCGGCGCGGCCCCTTTGCCCTTCTGATCGATGATCGTGTAGTTGGCGGTGAAGCCGAGGCCGTTCAGTCCGAAGCGCCCGAGCAGGAAGTCGAGCGGCTGCACCCAGTTGAACTCGACGCCGTTGATCGTCAGCCGGCCGCTGGCATTGACGGTCTGACGCAGCTCGACGAAGGCGTTGTTGCCGCCGCGGGCGTTGACGGAATCGCGCTGGTTCTGACTGAGCGAGTCCAGCGTGACACCGAATGCGGCGAGGTCGCCGAACGTGATGTTTTGCGATACGCGCGCAGTGAACCCCTCGATCCCCTTGCGGAAAGCGGCGACGCCGAAGTAGCCCTCGGCACCGGTGTAGTACTCGAAGCCGAGGTCTATGTTGTCCGACAGGAACGGCTTGAGATCGGGATTGCCGAGATTGACCGCCGAAACATCGTTGTTGCCTATCGACAAGCCGAGCAGCATGTCCGTCGGATTGGCGCGCGTCATCGTCCGCGACAACCCGGCGCGCACGACCGCGTTGTCGGTCAGGTTCCACGCGACGTTCGCCGACGGCAGCCAGTTTTCGTACTCGGTCTTGAGCTCGACGTGATTTGCGCCGTCCAGCAGCTTCGTGCCCTCAGGTCTTGCGGCATTGCCCTGCGCGGGAGCCGGCACTCGCGACGTGACCGACTGGTCGGTTCTCACGTAACGCACGCCGACGTTGTAGCGCAAGCGGTTGCTGCCGATCTCGGCATCGCCGTTGAGCTGGGTGAACAGCCCGGTCGCCTCTTCGGCGATCGAGCCCCAGCTGGCCGTCGTCGGCAGGCCGCCCGCTTCGATCGAGGCCGCCTGGATCGCGGAGAAATTCGAGTCGCGCGCGAACGCGTCCCAGTTGACGGTGACGAACCCGTACTGCGTCGGCCGCAGATAGCCCGGAACTGCGGCGTCCGCAATGAGGGAGCCGGTATAGCTGAGGTAGTTCGGGTAAGGAAGCGGCTGGCCCGCCAGCGCTGCCGCTGCGTTTGCGTCTGAGATCTGCTGCGCCGTCTGGCCACGACAGGGAGGCTGCGCATTGGGCGGCTGCGCAAAGTTGCTCGGATTGCCGCCGCAGGTTGCCGCCGACCATTGCGAATCGTTGCCCAGCGCCCGGATGTCGCGCGACACGTCGTCGTAGGCCGCGCCGACCTGCAAGTTCAGATCATCGCCGCCCCACGTCAGTGCCATGCGCGCGCCGGTCGTCTCGGTCTCGCGTTTCTCGATCGGCACGTTGACACGACCGACATCGGTGCCGCCACGGTCCGTGACGAGCCAGTGAAAATTCGCCGGATCGTTCGGGCTCGTCGCGGAGGTGATGCGCGGAATCTCGCCGTTGGTGTAGTTGACGGTCGCCGCGCCCGAGATCACCAGCACCGTGGGCGACTCGCGCCGGAACTCGCTGCGCGTGTAGTTGCCCTGCACGTCCAGGTTCAGGGTGTCCGTGATCTGCCAGTTCAGTCCGGGATTCGTGCCCCAGAAGTCGGTGTCCTCGACGTACGGGCGAAATTCCAGCAGGTACTGCGAGTTCGGGAACACGCCGCTGGTCACCACGCAACCGTTGGCGCAGTTCTCCCGGTCCACCTGCAGCTGCGTCGGGATGATCCGGCCGCCCTGGCTGCCGGCACGCACGCCCCACATCATGTCGACACGGTCGAAATCGTTCTCTGCCTTGCCGTACATCGAATCGAGGTAAACGTGCACGGCGTCGTTCGGCCGGAATTCCAGGCTCACGACGCCGTTGTAGCGATCCTTGTCGCCGACCTCGAACATCGGCCGGCCGAGCCGCGGCATGATCGCGTTGTCGATCTGCTGAATCGTCCGGCCCGGATTCTGCGCGAGCAGGAAGGCCTGATCGATGGGCGCATTCGGCGTGAGACCGGCGCCGCGAGTGCTTGCATTGTCGGGCACCGTGCCGGGAGTGCCCGGTCCGTTACCTTGCGTCGTGTTGCACGCCACGCCGGTGCCGCACTGCGCCTGCGACAGAGCCATGCTCGCCCAGCCCACCGTCTCGAAGCCCTCGGTCGCCACGCGATTGTGAACCGCGGCCACACCGACCAACGCCCCGAAGTTGCCCCAGGTGTTGCTCGCGATGAGCGAGCCGCGAGCGCCCGTGCCGTCGGCGTTGCTGTTGTCGATGCCCTGCAGTTGATACGTGAGACGCGCGCCTTCGCGATCGAACGGCCGCGCCATGCGCATGTTGATCGTGCCGGCAGCGCCGCCTTCGAGCATGTCCGCGGACGAGGTCTTCGCGACCGTCAGCTGCGAGAACAGCTCGGACGGGAACATGTCCAGCGGCACTTCGCGGTTGGCGCTGGAGCCTTCCTGCGTCGAGGACGCGATCGCGACCGGCGCGTTGTTCAGCAGCACCTTCGTGAAGTTGGTGTTGAGACCGCGGATCGCGACCAGGTTGCCTTCGCCGCTGATCTCGCGGCTGATCTGCACGCCGGGAATGCGCTGGAAGGATTCGGCGAGGTTGGTGTCGGGGAACTTGCCGATGTCCTCGGCGAAGATCGAGTCGACGAAGCCGACGGATTCGCGCTTCGCGTCGGTCGAGCTCTTCAGGCTGTAGCGATAGCCGGTGACTATCACCTCTTCGAGCGACTCGCTGCTGCCAGCCGGCGTCGATTGCGCGGCTTGCGCCTGCGCGTATCCGACCGGCAAATATCCAATGACCGCGCCCATGCACAGACCCAGCACCTGGCTGGTACGGCGTGTGGCGCATGCGACCAAGAGCCGAGGCGTACGCATCGTTCTCTCCCCCTCATAGCCGACCGACGTTTTTTCTCCGCGGCGCCGCTGTCCGGCAGCGTCGCGTGGATTTCATGATAGCGCTCACAATTTGAAAATTGCAACATGGACTCCGCGGCGCACTGACGAAGCGATCCAGCGCGGCGCGGGGTGACCGTGCCGGATGCTGTGCAGCGACCGTCGCCTAGCGGTAATCCCGCGGAAAAACTCCATGTCTGTCGTTCGTACCGAGGCCAGTGGGTGGTTCGTGCACGCTGCGTCGAGAGTCATTTGACCCGGCCGCGAGGCTGCGTTAATGATAACGGTATCAGCGCTAGGCTACGCGAGCGCACAAGCGGCGCCGCGCGCCGCAGCAGGGGGAAATCTGCGATGAAGAAGCCGGTCGGGCCGAACCCGCGCCGCCCGATTGTGCTGGCAATGGCGCTGCTTGCAGCCGCGCCGGCGCTCGCACAGCGAGCCGAGCGCGCCGCTTACAAGGATCCTGCCGTGCCGCTCGAGCAGCGCGTCGAGGATCTGCTGGGTCGCATGACGCAGGACGAGAAGATCGCGCAGCTCACCACGATCTGGACGCAGAAAAACCAGTTGCTCGACCGCGCCGGGCGCTTCGATCCCGCAGCTGCGCGCCGCTTGTATCCGAGTGGCATCGGCCATTTCGCACGTCCGAGCGATCTGCAGCAGGTCGGCAGCCCGCTCGTAGTTCCGCATCGGGACGTGCAGCAGACCATCGAGCTGGTCAACGCGATTCAACGCTACGCGCAGAGCACGCGGCTCGGCATTCCCGTGCTGTTCCACGAAGAAGGCCTGCATGGCTACTCCGCGCGCGGGGCCACGCATTTTCCGCAGTCGATCGCACTGGCGAGCTCCTGGGATCCCGCCCTGCTCGAACGGGTATTCACGGTCGTAGCGCGCGAGATTCGCGCACGTGGCGTGCAGCTGGTGCTCGCCCCTGTCGTCGATGTCGGACGGGATCCGCGTTGGGGGCGCTTCGAAGAGACGTACGGTGAAGACCCATATCTCGTCGGCGAGCTCGGCGTTGCGGCCGTGCGCGGATTCCAGGGCCGCGATCTGCCGCTCGCACCGGATCGAGTGCTCGCGACGCTCAAGCACATGACCGGTCACGGGCAACCCGAGAGCGGCACCAACGTCGGCCCCGCAAGCATCTCGCAGCGAGTGCTGCGCGAGACGTTCTTCCCGCCGTTCCGCGCCGCCGTGCAGCGCGCCAACGCGCAAGCAGTGATGCCCTCGTACAACGAGATCGACGGCGTGCCGTCGCATGTGAATCGCTGGCTGCTGCAGGACGTACTGCGCGGCGAAATGGGCTTCAAGGGTGCCATCGTCAGCGACTACTTCGCGATCAAGGAGCTGATGGAGGTCCACCACCTGACCGCCGACCCACTGAACGCGGCAGTTCGAGCCTTCAAAGCCGGCGTGGACTTCGATCTGCCCGATGGCGAATCCTATGTGCTGCTGCCGCTCGCTCTGCAGCGAGGCTTGATCACGCAGGCCGAAATCGACACAGCTGTGCGTCGCATGCTGCGGTTGAAGCTCATCGCCGGTCTGTTCGACGCGCAGCCGTATGCCGACGTGAAGCGTGCACAGGCCCTGACCGATAACGCCGAGGCGCGTGCGCTCGCCCTCGAAGCCGCGCGGAAGTCGGTCGTGCTGCTGAAGAACGACGGCGTCCTGCCGCTGCGTGTCGATCGGCTCAAGACGCTCGCGGTCATCGGGCCGAATGCAGCGCGAGTCGATATGGGTGGTTATTCGAACGTCCCCACGCACGCCATCACCGTGCTCGACGGCATCAAGGCGAAGCTGGGCGATCGCGTGCGTGTCGTGAGCGCTGAAGGCGTACGACTGACTGACAGCGGCGATTGGTACGCAGACCAAGTCGTGCTCTCCGATCCGCAACGCAACCGCGAGCGCATTCAGGAAGCCGTGCAAGTCGCGCAAGGCGCCGATGCGATCGTGCTGGTCATTGGCGGCAGCAGCGCGGTCAGCCGCGAAGCGTGGGCGAAGAACCACCTTGGCGATCGCGCGTCCATCAGCCTGGTCGGAGAGCAGGACGAGCTGGCGCGCGCGATGTTCGCGCTGCGCAAGCCGGTGGCGGTCGTGTTGATCAACGGTCAGCCGTTGTCGATCCCGGAGATCGTCGCCAACGCGAACGCGTTGGTCGAAGGCTGGTACTTCGGACAGGAAGGCGGCACCGCGATGGCCGAAATTCTGTTCGGCGATACGAATCCAGGCGGCAAATTGCCGGTCACGATCGCGCGCTCCATCGGCCAGCTGCCGATGTTCTACAACCAGAAGCCGAGCGCACATCGCGGCTATGCCTTCGACAGTGCCGAGCCGCTCTTCCCTTTCGGCTACGGACTGTCGTACACGACGTTCGAGCTCGGCGCGCCGCGTCTGTCCGCAACCCGGATCGGCAGCGCCGACTCGGTGAACGTCTCGGTTGACGTGCGCAACACCGGCGCAGTCGCAGGCGATGAAGTCGTGCAGCTGTACGTTCGCGACGTAGTCAGCTCGGTCACGCGACCGGTCAAAGAGCTGAAGGCGTTCCGCCGCATCACCCTTGCGCCGGGCGCCAGCACGACCGTCGAGTTCACGCTCGGTACGGAGGCGTTCGCGTTCTGGAACGAGGCCATGCAATACGGAGTCGAGCCGGGTGAATTCCAGATCATGACCGGCCCGAACTCAGTCGATCTCAAGACTGCCGTGCTGACCATAGCGCAGGCCGGCGAGTAAGACGTTCGTGCGTTACCGCTGGCGGATCTGCGCACTTTTGCTTGCGGCAACGACGATCAACTACATCGATCGACAGGTGCTGGGCGTGCTCGCGCCCGAGCTGCAGCGGCAGATGCAGTGGAGCGAGATCGACTACGGCAACATTGTGACGGCATTCCAGGCGGCCTATGCGATCGGCCTGGTCACCGCCGGCGCGATCATCGATCGACTTGGCACACGGATCGGTTACGCTCTCGCGATCGCGGTCTGGAGCCTTGCAGCCATGAGCCACGCGCTGGTCGGCAGCGTCGCAGGTTTCGCAGCGGCCCGCTTCGCGCTCGGCCTGGGCGAGGCCGGCAACTTTCCGGCCGCGATCAAAACCGTCGCGGAGTGGTTTCCTCGCCGCGAGCGCGCCTTCGCCACGGGCATCTTCAACTCCGGCTCGAACCTCGGCGCGATCATTGCGCCCGCCTGCGTGCCGATCATCGCGATCACGTTCGGCTGGCAAGCGGCCTTCCTCGCGACCGGAGCGCTGAGCGCGGCGTGGCTCGTCACCTGGCTGCTCATGTACCGGCCGCCGGAAGAGCATCCACGCTTGTCGCGCGCCGAGCTGGACTTGATCCGCAGCGATCCGCAGGAAGCCGCGGTCAAGGTGCCCTGGCTGCAACTGCTGCGTCATCGCCAGACGTGGGCGTTCGTCATGGCGAAGTTCATGACCGATCCGGTCTGGTGGTTCTTCCTGTTCTGGCTGCCGAAGTTCCTCAATGCCGAGTACGGGCTGACGCTGCTGGGCCTCGGCTTGCCGCTCGTCACGATCTTCCTCATGGCCGACATCGGCAGCATCGCCGGCGGCTGGATCGCGGGACGATTCATCAAGCGCGGCTGGAGCGTCAACCGCGCACGCAAGACTGCGATGCTGATCTGCGCATTGGCCGTCACTCCCATCGTGTTCGCATCCGGCGCGAACAACCTGTGGCTCGCTGTCGCGTTGATCGGCCTTGCCACGGCCGGCCACCAGGGTTGGTCCGCGAACGTGTTCACGTTGACGTCCGACATGTTTCCGCGGAGCACGGTCGCGTCCGTCGTCGGCATCGGCGGCTTCGCAGGCGCTGTCGGCGGCATGATGATCGCGACGTTCACGGGCTTTCTGCTGCAGACGACGGGCAGTTACCTGCCGGTGTTCATGCTGGCAGGATCGGCGTATCTGCTCGCGCTCGTCGTCGTCCACCTGCTGGCGCCGAAGTTGCAGCCTGCGCGCATCGAATGAACAGGCTGCTCTGCACCCTCGCCGCCTCGCTGATCGCGCTGTTCGTCGACACAGCCGCCGCAGCGCCGGCCTGCACTCAAGCAAGATTCCTGGGCAGCGCATTCAGCAGCGGACAGGCGCCGGGCTTCGCTACCCACTGGAACAAGGTCACGCCCGAGAACGCCGGAAAATGGGGTAGCGTCGAAGCGCAGCGTGACATCATGGACTGGAGCGCGTTGGACCACGCGTATGCATTTGCGAAAGCGAACGGCTTCCCGATGCAGCTGCACGTGCTCGTGTGGGGCAATCAACAGCCGGCCTGGATCGAGCGCCTGCCACCGCAGGAGCAGCTCGCCGAGATTCGCGAATGGTTCGCTGCCGTTGCCGCGCGCTATCCGCAGCTGGAGTTCGTGGAGGTGGTGAACGAGCCGTTGCACGATCCGCCGAATCGACCCGGCCAAGGCGGCGGCAACTACATCGAGGCGCTCGGCGGCGCCGGTGCGACGGGTTGGGATTGGGTGCGCACCGCTTTTCGCATGGCACGCGGCTATTTCCCGCACGCGCAGCTGCTGATCAACGACTACGAGATCACCAGCGATCCGCAGGCGACACAGCGCTACAAGAAGATCGTTGAGCTGCTGCAGTCCGAGCGGCTGATCGACGGCATCGGCGTGCAAGGTCACGCGTTCGCGACGCGGGCGCAGACACCGATGGCCACGCACGTAGCAAATCTCGATGTGCTCGCTGCGACCGGGCTGCCGATCTACGTCACCGAGCTCGACATCGACGGTCCGACCGACGAGGCGCAATTGCAGGACTACCGGCGGATCTTTCCGGTGTTCTGGGAACACCCGGCGGTGCGCGGAATCACGCTCTGGGGGTTTCGCCCGTCGATGTGGCGCAGTGCCGAGGGCGCGTACATCGTGCGTAGCGACGGCACCGAACGTCCCGCGATGCGTTGGCTGAAGGAATACGTCCGCAACACGCCTGCATGCGCAGGTGGCCCGATCGGCAGCATCGAACGCTTCGAGCCGGCGTTCGATGCGATCGTCGCGCCGGATGCGCAAGTCGAAAAGCTCGCTGAGGGTTTCACGTGGGCGGAAGGCCCGGCGTGGATTCGTGCAGGCAACTACCTGCTGTTCACCGATGTGCCCGAGAACACCCTGTATCGTTGGTCGGACGCGAGCGGTCTGTCGATCTTTCTGAAACCGTCCGGCTACGCAGGTCCGGCCACCGAACGTATACGGGAGCCCGGCGCGAACGGCCTGATCGCAGTGGACGATCGCACGGTGCTGATGGCCGATTCCGGTAGTCGCACCGTCGCGCGGCTTGCGCTCGACACGCGGAGCAAGACGACGCTCGCGACGCACTTCGCCGGCCGGCGCTTCAACAGTCCGAACGATCTCGTGCGCCGGTCGGACGGCACGATCTACTTCACGGATCCGCCGTACGGGCTCGCAGGCTTGAACGCGTCGCCCGACAAGGAGATCGACTTCAACGGCGTATATCGCCTGAAGCCGGATGGCACCGTCACGCTCGTCGATCGCTCGCTCAGCTATCCGAACGGCATCGTGCTTGCGCCCGACGAGCGCACGCTGTTCGTTGCCAACTCCGATCCGCAGCGGCCGATCTGGATGGCGTACGAGTTGAACGCCGCCGGCGAGCCGACGGGCAGCCGGATCTTCGCCGACGCGTCGGACTTGCTGTCGCCGGCTGCACCGGGCTTGCCCGACGGGATGGTGATGAGTCCGGACGGAAACCTGTTCGCAACTGCGCCGGGCGGCGTGCTGGTTTTCGCGAAAGATGGACGTCGACTCGGACGCATCCGCACCGGCGCGGCCGTCGCGAACTGCGCCTTCGGTGACGATGGCCGCACGCTGTACATGACGTCCGACCACATGCTGGCGCGCGTGCGGCTCAAGAACCTTCCGTCACGGTAAAGGTCGCGCGCTGCCGGATGTCGGCAGACGACGCGCCGACTCTCACCTCGTAGCGCCCCGGATCGACGACGTACTTGTCAGCAGTCGTGTCATAGCGCCGCACGTCGGCAGCAGGTCGGATCTCAAACGTTACGCGGCGCGACTCGCCGGCAGCGAGCGACACGCGTTCGATGCCACGCAAATCCTGCCGTGCGTGCGGCTGCTGTGAATCGAGTGCTCGCACGTACAACTGCACGATCTCATCAGCAGCTCGTGCACCGATATTCTTGACGACGAGTGACGCCTGCACGACTCCGCTGTCCGCGACCCGCGAGCGATCCAATCGCAGTCCAGAATATTGGAAGCGCGAGTAAGACAATCCGTGTCCGAACGCATACAGCGGCTCGCCGTCGAAATATCGATACGTGCGGCCTTGCATCGAGTAATCGTCGAACGGCGGCAGCCTGGCACTTTCCTTGTAGAACGTAACCGGCAGGCGCCCTGAAGGACTCACGTCGCCGAACAGCACGTCGGCGACGGCTGTTCCGCCGCGTTGTCCCGGATACCAGGCGAGCAGGACTGCCGGCAGCTTCGCCTGCGCCCAATCGACAGCGAGCGCAGATCCAGCTGTCAGCATCAACACGACGGGTTTGCCTGTTGCATGCAGTGCTTCGAGCAGCTTGCGCTGACTGGCCGGCAAACGCAGATCCGTTCGATCGCCGCCGGCGAAGCCGGGATAGCTCACCTTCATCTCCTCGCCTTCGACATCGCCGGTCAAGCCTCCGACGAACACGACGACGTCGGCAGCCCGTGCCATTTCGAGCGCTTCATCGAACGGCGGCTTCCCGCCCGGCCGGCGCCACGCCAGTCGCACCTCGGCGTCGCGAATGTCCTCGAAGTATTCCAGTCGCAGCGCGTACGCCCTGCCCGCTCGCAACTCGACCGTCACGCTCGCGCTGCGCACACGCTCGTTCACTTCCCAGCCGTTCAGCACTGCACGGTCGTCGAGGAAGAGCCGGAACCCGTCGTTCGCGCCCACGACCAGCTCGTAACGGCCCGACTCGGGCGGCAGCAGCTGCCCAGTCCAGCGCACGCTGAAATCGTCGCCGGCGAGCGCATTCTCAGTCGACAACTCACCGCGCGCGACCGCATCGTCGGTCGGCGCGCCACGGTCCCAGCGAAATGCGATGCGTGAGTCGACGCGTGTCATGACCGGCGCGCCGCTCAGCTCGCGGCCACGGAAGTATTCGCCTCGCAGGCCCTGTTGCGCTGATCCATCCGCAGGCCGCAGGTAAGCAGCATCGATCAACGGCGCGGCACGCGGCTCCTCGCGACCTTCGACAAGATCGGCACCGCGCGAGTACAACACGCGAGTGCCCGGGCTCACTGCCTCGCGAATCCCACGCAGGATCGTGACAGGCTCCGCTGGCGTCCCGTAGTAGTTGCCGAGTAAAGACATGATCTCGTCGGCGGTCGGACCGATGACGGCCAATGTCTCGATGTCGCGCGACAGGGGCAATATGCCTGCGTTCTTCAGCAGCACGATGGAGGATTGAGCGGTGCGGCGCGCCAGTTCATCGTGCACCTTGGATTGATTGACCGAATACGGAATCTGCGCCCAGCGCACGCGCTCGGGCGGATCGAACATGCCGAGCTGAAACCGAGTCAGCATCAGGCGGCGCAAGGCGGTATCGATCTCTGCCTCGCTGATCAAGCCCTGGCGCACCGCAGGCAGCAATGCGTCGTAGGTCTTGCCGCAGTCGAGCTCGCAACCTCGCTTGACGCCGAGCGCTGCCGCTTCGGCTGAAGTGCTCACGATCTTGTGATGCTTGAAGATGTCTTCGATCGAGTCGCAGTCCGAAACCACGTAGCCCTGGAATCCCCAACGATCGCGCAGCGTCTTCTGCAGCAGCAGCGAGCTGGCCGACGCCGACTCGCCATACACGCGGTTGTAAGCGCCCATGACTGCGGCGACCTTGCCCTCCTGCACCAGCGCCTGGAACGCGGGCAAGTAGGTGTCGTAGAGATCCTGCTCGCTCGGATGCACATCGAAGTGATGTCGATCGGCTTCGGGCCCGCTATGCACCGCGAAGTGCTTCGCCGTCGCGTCCACCTTGCGGTACTTCGGATCGTCGCCTTGCAGACCGCGCACGAACGCGACGCCCATGCGTGCGGTCAGCCAGGGATCTTCGCCATACGTTTCCTGACCGCGCCCCCAGCGCGGATCGCGAAAGATGTTGATGTTCGGCGACCAGAACGTGAGTCCTTGATATCGCCCGCGCAATCCACGTCGCGCGAACTCATGATGCTTCGCGCGCGCCTCGTCGCTGATCGCGACCGCGACCTGTTGCATCAGATCTCGATCGAACGTTGCGGCCAGCCCAATTGCTTGCGGAAACACTGTCGCAGCACCCGCGCGGGCGACGCCGTGCAGCGCTTCGTTCCACCATTCGTACTGCGGCACTCCGAGCCGCGCAATCGCCGGCGCGTTGTTGCCGAGCTGCGAGATCTTTTCTTCGAGCGTCATGCGAGCGACCAGGTCGGCGGCCCGCGCCTCGAAGCTGCGACTGAGATCGCGATAGATCGGCTCCTCGCGCGCGTAGGGACCGATCGTTGCGCCGACGAAGCCACCGGCCACGTCCGTACTCAGAATCGAGCCGTCATCGCGGTCCACCAGCTTTCGCCAGCTACCGCCCGGTTCTTCGTACGAGAATGAATACGCGCGAGCATCGCCGCTGATCCTGAGCTCGAGCTTGGGAAGCGTCGGCAGCGTCGTGCTCGCGATGGTCTCCATGCGCGCGCCGTTCTTCTTCTCCACGAAGAGCTCGATGCCCGTATCGACACGACGCGTACCGAAGAAGTACCAATGACTCTCGTTCTGGAACGCAGCCAGGCCCGCTGAAACGCCAGCTGCCGACGGCACACGCAGCAACGTCGTCGCATCGAAGGCCAGATGCTGTTGCCGTCGCGCCAGGAACGACGGAGTCGCGACATCATCGAGCCGCGTGACTTGCGGCTCGATCCTGAGCACTCCTACTCCTCCCCCGCTTGCGGGGGAGGTCAGGGAGGGGGCGCGCAGCTGCAGCCACGCCCTGTCCAACTTCTCCCCGTCGAACTCATCTCTCCACGTGAAATTGCCCGACAACGCCTTCTGATCGCCCTTCGCCATGAACTTCGGTCCGCGCACGACGTATGGAATCGCACGGCCGTGTTCGAGGATCACCGGCCATCCGTCGCGCCACGTCACCGGCAACAGGAACGTCTCGCGCCCGGTGTTGTAATGCTCGCCCTCGTAGGTGCGAGTCGCGAGAAACGTCGCCCACCACGACCCATCGGGCGCTTCGACGAGATCGGCATGACCTGCGTTCGTAATGGGATCCGCACGATCCGGCGCAAGGTCCCGCTGCGTGAGGATCGGATTGCCGGCATACGGCTCGAACGGTCCCAACGGCGAGCGTGCGCGCAAGACCACCTGTGAGTGCTGCGGCCCCGTGCCGCCCTCGGCACAGCTCAGGTAGTACCATCCTGCCCTCTTATATATGTGCGGGCCCTCGATCCAGATCGGATTTTTTTCCGGCTCGACTCCGCCGTCGATGAGGACCTGGCGGGCGCCCTTGAGCTTCAGCGCGACGCGATCGAATTCCTGGATCCAGATGGCACGATGCCCGCTATACCGCGGCGTGCCTTCCGGTGGGCCATTGTTGAGCACGTACGCGCGACCGTCGTCATCGACGAACATCGAAGGATCGATGCCGCCCGCCAGCTCCGGCAGCCAGACGGGATCGGACCAGGGCCCCGCCGGATTCTTTGCCGTGACGACATAGTTGCCGCCGCCGTCCACGTGAGTGTTGAAGACGTAGAACATGCCGTCGCGATATTCGATGCTCGGAGCGAACACGCCGCGCGACACGCCGAGCTTGCTGAAGTCGAGCTGCGACGGACGATCGATCACGCTGCCGACCTGCTGCCAATGCACGAGGTCGGTGCTCTCGAACACCGGAATGCCGGGGAAGTACGCGAAGGTCGAATGGACGAGGTAGAAGCGCTCGCCGGCGCGCGTGATGCTCGGGTCCGGGTGGAAGCCGCTGAGGATCGGATTTCGATAGTGACCGGCAGGAAGCGGCTGCTCGAAGACGGCGTCACGCCCCGTGTATTCGAACCATTCGTACACGACGGGCTCGGCGAGCGCACGGCCAGCGAGCGCCATCGCGTAGATCGCGAGCAGGAGACGACGCATCACCAGTCCCACATCGTCCCATCGGCGAGACGCGCGACCGGCAGTTGCTTCGGCACGTACGGAAACTTCGCCGCGAGCTTCTCGTCGATCGTGACGCCATGCCCGGGCGACTCACCGCAGAACAACCGGCCGTCGCGGAACACGTAGTCGTGCGGGAATACAGCGTCGGTCTCCTGCGAATGCAGCATCCATTCCTGGATGCCGAAGTTGGGCACCCACGCGTCGAAGTGCAACGCCGCTCCCATGCAGACCGGCGAGAGATCGGTCGCGCCGTGAAAGCCGGTACGCACCTGATGCAAGGCCGCGAAGTCTGCGAGCCGGCGCACGTGCGTGATGCCGCCGGCATGCACGATCGTCGTGCGGATGAAATCGATCAGCTGCTGCTCGATGAGGTGCTTGCAATCCCATATGGAGTTGAACACTTCGCCGACTGCGAGCGGCGTGACCGAGTGGCGGCGGATCAACTCGAACGCGCGCTGATTTTCGGCCGGCGTCGCGTCCTCCAGCCAGAACAGCCGGTACGGCTCGAGGTCCCGAGCAAGCCGTGCTGCCTCGATCGGCGTCAGGCGATGGTGTGCGTCGTGCAGCAGCTCGACGTCGTTGCCATGGTCGACGCGCAGGCGCTCGAACAGTTCAGGCACGAGACGCAGATACTGCGGCGTGGACCATTGCGTTTCGAGCGGCAGCGCGCTTTCGGCCGGCTCGTACGCCTTGCCTGAGCTCGAAATGCCGTAGGTCTTCTCCAGGCCAGGCACGGCACACTGTGCCCGCACGGCGCGAAAGCCCCGTTCGATGTGACGCCGCACTTCGTCGCTGGTCTCCGCGATGTCGCGTCCGTTCGCATGACCGTAGACCAACGCGCCTTCGCGCGAGCGGCCGCCGAGCATCTGATACAGCGGCATGCCTGCGAGCTTCGCGACGATGTCCCAGAGCGCGACGTCGACGGCGGCAATCGCTGTCATCGTCACCGGCCCGCGCCGCCAATAGGCGCCGCGGTAGAAGAACTGCCACGTGTCTTCGATGCGCCCGGCGTCGCGACCGATCAGATTCGGCACGATGTGTTCCTGCAGGTATGCGGCAACCGCCAGCTCGCGACCGTTCAGCGTCGCATCGCCGAGCCCGACGATGCCCGCACGGGTCTCGATCCTGAGCGTCACGAAGTTGCGGCCGGGACACGTGACGATCACGCGTGCATTCACGATCTCGCGATCGCGTGGCGAGCCTTCCGTCATGGTTGCACCTCGATCTGGAACGGGCCGGCAGGCAGTCGCGCCGTGTCGAACAACGTGCAGACTGGACTGTCCGCCCAGCAATAACGCACGCGTGTTGCGGTTGTGACCGCGGCTGCATCGAGCACGACGCGAGCACCATCCATCCGCGCTCGGGCGTAGCGGCATGAACCCGGGGCCGCTGCACACAGCTCGAAGCCGATCGGCTCGTCCGCGCTGTACGTGATCAGGTGATCGGCGACGTCGCCGAACGTCACGACGACCGTCGTTCCGGCCCTGCGTGCGCTGAGCGGAATCGGTCCGGACGGCGCGATCTGCTCGCCATACACGACGTGTCGCGCCGCGCGTGCCAACCGCCGGCCGACCTCTTGTTTGTTCGATGGGTGAATGTCGTAGCGATCACCGATGTCGACCGCGATTGCCAGACCCGTGTGTGCATCGTTCGCAACGGCGAGACGCTGTGCTTCACGCACTTCTGCCCACCCGCTCTCGACAGGTGCAGTCGGCGGTTGTCCGTAGTTCGCGAGCTGCACGATCAGGAACGGTAGCTGAGCGCCGAACTTGCCGCGCCAGTCGGCCATGAACCGCGTGAGCTGATCGCGATAACTGGATGACGTACTCGTGTTCGCTTCGCCCTGATACCAGGCGACGCCGCGAATCGAGAGATCGCCGAGCGGCGCGATCATGGCGTTGTAGAGCGCACCCATGCCACGCGTCGGATCCCAGGGCGGACGCGGCGACTCGCCGAGGTCCCCCGCAGGAACCTGGTATTGCCATTCGTTATCGAGCGGCACAGCCGAGCCGTCGGCGAACCGCAGCGCTCGACGCTCCGGCGAGCCAATGAGCCCGCCCAGCGAATACGTATCCAGGACGTTGACGACGATGACATTCTCGCCGGCGTGCAACGTGCCGCGCGGCAAGCGATACGCGCGGTCGGGACCGGGCACGATCAGCGGCTCGTTGTCGGCCTGCCCTGCTCCCGGCACACCGCCGATCGGTCGACCATTGATCCAGGTCTGCTCCATCTCGTCGACCTGGCCCAACGAGAGCACGGCCGACTGCTCTGCCTGCTTGGCCGACAGCTTCACCGTCGTGCGATACCACAGCATGCCGTCGTAGCTGGCCAGCTCCGGCACGCCCCATTGTTCCCAGAATCCAAGTCCGCGCGGCGCTTTGCGCCATTCACCCGCTGCCTTGATCGTCCACGGTGCCGCATCGCGACGACCATGAGTGCCCTGCAACCACCACGACTCCCACATCGCACCCCAGCGCGCGTGCGCGGCCGCGGGTCGATCCGTGTACAGCGAGAGCACATCGAGGGCGTCATCGTTGCCGCCCACCGCGCGCAGGGCCGCTTCACTCATCCAGGTCTGAATCCTCGACCCACCCCACGCTGCGACGATCAAACCCATCGGCACATCGACGGTCTTGCGCAGCTCGCGCGCGAAGTAGAAGCACGCCGCCGAGAAATCGGGCGCTGTCGACGGGCCCGCGACTCTCCACGCGACTGGCTTCGAGAACTCCTGCAAAGCGCGCGGGCTGCTGGTCTCAGGCACGGTCAGCATCCGGATCGCATCGTTCGTCGAGTTCGCGATTTCCGATCGCGAGTCCAGCGAGCGATGTACTTGCAGGACCATGTTCGACTGTCCCGAGCACAGCCAGACATCGCCGACGAGCACATCCTTGACGGTCTGCGCCTGCCCGGAGTGCGTACGCACCGTGAGCTCGTGGGGACCGCCCGCGGCGATGGCTGGAAAAGTCGCGTGCCAGCGCCCGAGCTCATCGGCTTGCGCCGAGGCAGTGCGATCACCGAGCGATACGCTGACCTCCTCGCGCGGCGACGCCTCGCCCCATACGTTGATGGGCTTGTCACGCTGTAGAACTGCATGATCCTGAAACACTGGGTGCAGCAGGCTCGCGCCGTCAGCGATGCTGGCAACGCTCATGCATGCAATTGCACACAGCTCAGTGACCCGGCGCATAGGGAAACTCCAGCGCTTGGTAGTAGTCGAGCGGATGTTCCGGCGGCTGCAGGCCCGGCGGAATCGGCCGCTGCGAGATCGACTGGAAATAGGCGATGCAGGCGTCGCGCCACCACAGCGCCTCGTGCTCCTGGATTCGCAGGAACGTGGCGACCTGGTCGTGACGCTCGCGATCCACCAGCGGCGCAAGCTCTTCCCACTCCTTGCGCATGTCACGGACCACATCCACACCACGTGTGTACCGATGCACGAGCTCGTCCCACAGCGTGCGGCCCGATTGCATGCGATAGCTCCAGGGCACGTGGTGGAACCACAGCAGATAGTCCTCGGGTACGCGCTTCAGATCGCCGAATCGCGCGGCCACCGGTGCGGCGTATTGCGCAACGGCGTTGCTGCCGCTCGCGCTGCGATCGAAGCCGATGCCCCGTGCGTCCGCGCGATGAAAGTACACGGGCGTCCAATCGATGCGCGGTCCACCGCCGAACCACGGCTGCGGCCCGTAGTGATGACCTTCCGCCATGAGGTGATGCAGTCCGAGCGGCGTCATGTAGTCGACGACTGCCTGCCGCGACTTCATCATCATCTCGACGACTCGCGTCACCAGCGTCGGGGCGTTGCCGAACGTCATGCCCACCCACTCGCGCGCGATGTTCTCTGCAGACAGCGCAGGATTCCACGCAAGCCGGCCGAACGCGTACCAGTTCGCCTGATCGAAGTGCGAGCCGCTCCAGTTGCGATCGGTACCGATGTTCGCCACGCCGGCGATGCCGGTGCGCCGATAGCCGTGCAGCGAGCCGTCGATCACCTTCGCGACGGTCGAGCCCTCGCCTCGCCGGTAGGTGTCGGCGCGCAACACCTCCTCGTACATCGGTCCGAGATACGCGAGGTGCGTGGCGAAGCCGAGATACTCCTTCGTGATCTGCACTTCCATCATCAACGGCGTGCGCGGCATGGCGCCGAACAACGGATGGAACGGCTCGCGCGGCTGGAAATCGATCGCGCCGTTCTTCACCTGCAGCAGCACGTTGTCGCGAAACTGCCCGTCGAGCGGCACGAACTCGTTGTACGCCTGCTTGGCCCGGTCGTCGGGTCGCTCGTTCGAATAGACGAACGTCCGCCACATCACCACGCCGCCGAAGGGCGCCAACGCCGCCGCCAGCATGTTTGCGCCATCCGCGTGCGATCGACCGTAGTCCTGCGGGCCAGGCTGGCCTTCGGAGTTCGCCTTGACGAGCAGGCCGCCGAAGTCGGGAATGTAGCGGTAGATCTCCGCGACCTTCGCTTCCCACCACTGCCTGACGGCTTGATCGGCGGGATCCGCGGTTCGCAAGCCGCCGATCTCCATAGGCGCGGCGAAGCGCGCAGTCAGGAATACACGGATTCCGTAGGGTCGCAGCGCGCCGGCCAGCGCCGCCGCCTTCTGCAGATATTGCGGCCGCAGGCTGACCGCGTTCGCGTTGACGTTGGTGAGCACGGTCCCGTTGATGCCCAACGACGCGTTCGCGCGTGCGTAATCGATGTACCGCGGGTCGATGTAATCGGGAAGCTTGTGCCAGTCCCACAGAGACTGGCCGGCGTAGCCGCGCTCGACGCTGCGGTCGAGGTTGTCCCAATGATTCAACATCCGCAGCTGAATCGCCGGCACCTCCCGCAACTCCAACCGCTCGAGCGGCTGCCGCGTCTGCATCAGGCGCAGCAGATGAAAGGCGCCGTACAAGACGCCGATGTCATCCGCCGCTGCGACGATCAACACGCTGTGCCCGTCGACCGTCGCGCTGCGGATCACGTATCCCTGCGAGCCCGGCGCCGGCAACTGCAACTTCAATTCCGCGAGCACTGGCAGGGAACGCGGGGTCCCGACGACGAGCGCTCCGTCGCGCGACACACGGTCGGCTCGATCCGGCGCAGTGCCCAACAGACCGCGCAGGCCGCGATCCAACTCGGTCGCTGCCGCCGGCAGCGTCGCGGAGTCAGCGGGCGCTACGAGTTGTGTCAGCGTCGCGCGATAACGGGTCGCCCACGGCTCTTCGACCGGCTTGTAGCGCAGCCACAAGTCATATCCATCCTCAGCGGCAGCAACAGGTGCGACCAGCAGCAGGAAGATGAGACAAATCGCCCGATGAGCGCGCTCGGCAGCCATCGCAGACCCTTGACAAATCTGTGATAACGGTAACACGCCGCGTAGCACAGCTTCCACCCATGGCAGGTGTGCGCAATAATCCGCCCGCGCACAGCCCAGGCGCTCACGGGATCAGACGCTGCCAATGCCCGCCAAGAACGCCGTGCGAACCGAGCGACGCAAGGGCGTTGCCGTGACCATTCACGAAGTCGCACGGCACGCCGGCGTCTCGCCGATGACGGTGTCGCGCGTGATGAACAGCAACAGCAACGTGCGGGAAGAGACCCGCGAGCTGGTCATGCGCGCCGTGCGCGAGCTCAACTACACGCCGAACGCCGCCGCGCGCTCGCTCGCAGCTGCGCAAGGCACCCGCATCGCACTGATCTACACGAACCCGAGCGCCGCATACCTGAGCGAGCTGCTGGTCGGTGCCCTCGCCGGCGCCGCTCGCACGGCTGCACAGCTCGTGCTCGACACCTGGGATCACATGAGTCACGCCGCCGAGCGGGTCGCGGCGCGCAAGATCGCCCAGAGCGTCGCCGGAGTCATCCTGCCGCCGCCCCTGTGCGAATCGAAGGTGGTGCTGTCGGAGCTGAGTGCTGCCGGAATCCCCGTGGTGGCGATCGCGTCCGGTCGCTTCCAGGCCGATTTGTCGAGCGTGCGCATCGACGATTTCCGTGCGAGCCAGGAGATGACCGAGCACCTGATTTCCATGGGGCACGCGCGCATCGCCTTCATTCGCGGCCATCCGAATCAGACCGCAAGCACGCTGCGCTACGACGGCTACCACGCTGCGATGACAGCCGCCGGTCTCGCCATCGATCCGGCGCTGGTCCAGCAGGGCTACTTCACCTATCGCTCCGGCCTGGAAGCGACCGAGAAGCTGCTCACCCGCAAGAGCCCGCCGACGGCGATCTTCGCGAGCAACGACGACATGGCAGCTGCGGCGGTTTCAGTGGCTCACCGCCGCGGACTGGACGTGCCGCGCGACCTCTCGGTCGTCGGATTCGACGATACCCCGACTGCAACGACGGTCTGGCCGGAGCTGACGACCGTCCGGCAGCCGATCGCCGCGATGGCCGGCTCTGCGATCGAGCTATTGTTACGCAGTATCCGCCTGCGCAAGGATGGCGAGGCACGCGTGGTCTCCGACCACGTCATGGCCCACGTGCTGATCAAGCGTGATTCCGTGGCAGCACCTCGCAAGGCCTGACTGCCGAGCAACTGAGCCCGCCGGCTGCCCGGCGACTTGTATTTTGATAGCGCTATCACTACCCTGCTGGTCAAGGCGCAGGCCGTAACGGTGCCAGGCGTGAATCTCGTTCAACACGTTCCGAAAGATTGGCGCGACGCGTTACTCGTCGGCCGTCTGGACGCGGGCGCCGGACCCGTGCCCGTTATCGTCGCGAACGGACGTGTCCGCGATGTGTCGCGCACAGCTGCGACCGTGGCGGAGCTGCTCAACGCGTGGACCGGTACCGTACCGCCCGGCAAGGATCTCGGTCCGCTCGACGACCTGCCGATCACTGCCGCATTCGACGGCGCGACCCGGCTGCGACTGCTGGCGCCGTGCGACTTGCAATGCATCAAGGCATGCGGCGTGACGTTTGCAGTCTCGGCCGTCGAACGGGTGATCGAAGAACGAGCACGCGGGGATTATGCGCAGGCGCAGGCGATTCGCGACGCGCTCGGCCTCAGGGTCGGCGAAGACATTCGCTCCGTCCGTCCGGGGTCGACCTCGGCCATGCGGCTCAAAGACGCGCTCATCGCCGATGGCCTGTGGTCGCAGTACCTGGAAGTCGCTATCGGGCCCGACGCGGAAGTTTTCACCAAGGCGCCGGTGCTGGCGGCCGTCGGCTGGGGCGATTGGATCGGCGTGCGCAGCGAATCGCAGTGGAACAATCCCGAGCCCGAGATCGTGCTGGCGTGCGACGCGCACGGGCGCATCGTCGGTGCCAGCCTCGGCAACGACGTCAACTTGCGCGACATCGAGGGCCGCAGTGCCCTGCTGCTCGGCAAGGCCAAGGACAACAATGCGAGCTGTGCGATCGGTCCGTTCATCCGCCTGTTCGATTCGCGGTTCTCGCTCGACACCGTGCGCAGCGCCGTGATCTCGCTCGAAGTGCATGGCGCCGACGACTACCGGCTGGAGGGCGCCAGCTCGATGTCGCTGATCAGCCGCGATCCGCACGAGCTCGTCGAGCAGACGCTGAGCCAGCATCAATATCCCGACGGCTTCATGCTGTTCCTGGGGACGATGTTCGCGCCGACCCAGGATCGCGACTCGCCCGGCCGCGGCTTCACGCACAAGACTGGCGACGTCGTGCGCGTGCGTTCGCCTGCGCTCGGCGTGCTCGAGAACAAGGTGACGTCGTCGCAGCTGGCGCCGCCGTGGACGCTGGGAATTACCGGGCTGATGCGCAATCTCGCGCAGCGCGGCCTGCTGACCGATGGCTCGCAGGTGGATCGATGAGCGAGGCAACCATGTCGCACACCGTCTATCCGTCCTTGCGCAACAAGCGTGTCGTCGTCACCGGCGGCGGCTCGAGCATCGGCGCGGCGATCGTCGAGCGCTTCGTGCAGCAAGGTGCCCACGTCGCCTTCCTGGATATCGCGCAGGCGGAGTCGCGCGAGCTGGAGAAGCGCCTTGCTGATACGCCTGCCCCGCCGCGCTATTACTCCTGCGACCTGACCGACATCGCCGCGGTCCGCGCCCTGTTCCCGCGCATCCGCGACCAGCTCGGACCGATCGACGTGCTGATCAACAATGCGGCGAACGACGACCGGCACAGCGTGGAGGACACGACGCCCGCGTACTGGGACGAGCGTATCGCCGTCAATCTGCGGCACTACTTCTTTTGCGCGCAGGCAGTCATCGGCGATATGAAAGCCAAGCGTGGCGGCTCCATCATCAATCTCGGCTCGGTCTCCTGGCACCTGGCGCTGCCGAACCTTGCGATCTACCAGACCGCCAAAGCCGGCATCGAAGGCCTGTCGCGCGGGCTGGCGCGCGACCTGGGCGGCTTCGGCATCCGGGTGAACTGCGTCGTCCCGGGCGCAGTGCGCACGCCACGGCAAATGAAGCTCTGGTTCACGCCTGAAGAAGAAGCACGCACGCTGGAACAGCAGTGCCTGAAGGCACGTGTAGAACCGCACGACGTCGCTGCGATGGTGTTGTTCCTGGCATCCGACGACGCGCGTATGTGTACGGCACATGAGTACTTCGTGGATGCCGGCTGGCGCTGAATGTGTCTGCCCGATCGCCGCGCGGCTCGGCGAAGGTCCGATCTGGTCGGCGCACGAGCGCGCCGTGTGGTTCGTGGATATCAAAGGGCGCTGCATCCATCGCTTCGATGAAGCAGCCCGTACGACGCGAACCTGGCAAGCGCCGCAGGATGTGGGCTTCGTCGTCGCAGCGAGCGGTGGACGCTTCGTCTGCGGCTTGAAGAGCGGCTTATACCTGTTCGCGCCGAACGACGGCACCTTTCAGCTGCTTACAGAAGTGGACCGCGATCGCCCGCGCAATCGGCTCAACGATGCGCACGTCGATGCCGCCGGCCGGCTGTGGTTCGGCACGATGGACGACGATGAAGTCAGCCCGACCGGCGCGTTGTATCGCTTCGACACGAACGGCCTGCAGCGCTGCGACGACGGTTACGTGATCACGAACGGGCCGGCAACGAGTCCCGACGGACGCACGCTCTACCACATCGACACGCTGGGCCGCGTGATCTACGCATTCGATCTCGCCGCAGACGGCTCGCTGTCAGCGCGCCGTGTGTTTGCGCGCATCGCCGAAAGCGATGGCTATCCCGACGGACCAGTCGTCGATGCCGCAGGTTGCGTATGGGTCGGGTTGTACGGCGGCTGGGGTGTCAATCGATATTCGCCA
>CADEEJ010000023.1:5006-13394 GCA_902826315.1 uncultured Steroidobacter sp. | reverse complement strand
TTGCCCGGCTGCGCGCGATCTGGACTCGTCAAGGAAGGATGGTCGTGCTCGCCCCACAAATGCAGGCTGAGCAACACCGTGCCATCCGCGTCGGCGATTTGCCCGAAGTCGTCGTGCGCGGGCGCTGTACGCGGCAGCCCGAGCAGCGACTGATACCAAGTGAAGCTGCGAGCGACGTCGCTCACTGCGATGATCGTCCAAAGGCGTTTCATCCTGATCCTCCGGGTCTCGTGCTCGCCACCAGCTTCTGCAGCACGACGTTGTCGTCGAGCCGCCAGATCTTGAGGATGTGCTCACCCGCCGCGGCGTGCGGGAAAGTTACGTGAAGCACGCGTGCGTTGTCTTCCACGGCCTGGTTCCAATCCCGCTTTTCCTGGCTGGTGGCATCGCCCGGCGCGGGCGTCAGCCGGTCGGTCAGCGTGCGCATCGGTTCCTCGTCGATGGAGATCCCAAGCCGCAGAGCGCCTTGGCCGGTGACGTCGAGCGTAGGCACCATATATATGTATACGGTCAGGTCGCCTGCAGTGTTCAATTTCACGTCGTATTCGAGCCGCACGCCGTCCTGCTGCGTAGTCGGTGCACGGCCCTGGGGAAAAGCAGTGACGGCGCCAAGCGTGTGACCGAGGTTCGGGATCGTGCGCCACGTCAGGTCCTTGCTGCCGATCGCTCGCGAATAGTGCGGCGCTTCGATCACGATGATGCCGCCCTCCTCCGCTGCTGGGCCGAACACGATTGGCTTTGACGTCCCTCGCGCCTTCACGCGCTTCACTTGCGGCATCACCTGTCGTGCGGGCTGTTGCCAACTCGTGTAGCCGATGTGTGTCTGCGTCATCATGCCGTCCCACTTTCCGCCGTTCAGCTGGTGATAGGCGTTCGCGATCTCCGTGTCGCGGCGAAATGCAGTCTCCGCCCGCTCGGCAAACGAGTTGGCGCGCGAATCTTCCTCGTCTGCGAGACGCCGATTCCACGCCACCGCGTAATACAGCTCGTAGAGATTCGCGAGCGCGGTGATCGGATGCTCCACCAACTGAAAGTACGCTGCGCGCTGCTCCTGAGGCACTGCCGACCTCACTCGCACCATCTCGCGTTCGAGCGCCTGCCATTCGGCAATCAGTTTGCCGAACTCGCCACCATCGAGCACGTCGCCCGTACCGGGACCCAGCTTGAAGCTGTCAGGGTCGATGAGCTCCGGCTTGCGCCTTGCCGCGTATTGGCTATAGCGCGTCACGAGTTCCGCAATGGCTCCTGCTTGCGCGGGCCCGAATGTCGCGCGCGCCCATTGCTCCGGATAGCGCGTGACCGCATCGAGTGTCATCGCCTCCGGATCCCATGCCTGCTTCATGAAGAAGCTCAGCGGGAATTCCATGGGCTTGATGTCGCCGACGTTCACGATCCACAGCTGCCTGGCGCCGCGTGCCCAGGCGAGATCCATCTGCTGCCAGGTCTTCTCGATCTGCACGGTGTTCAACCACTTGTAGTTGCGCGGACCGCCGACGTAATCGAAGTGGTAATAGACGCCGTAACCGCCGTGCCGCTGCGCGCCTGCGCTCGGCAGCCGGCGAATCTGGCCCCAGTTGTCGTCAGCGAACAGCAGGATCACGTCGTCGGGAACTTTCATGCCTTGGTCGTAGTAGTCCTGCACTTCCTTGTAGAGCGCCCAGACCTGCGGCGTCTGCGCGGCCGGCTTGCCGGTGACTGCTTCGATGATGCGACGCTGGTCGGCGACGATGGTCTCGAGCGCGTGAATCGCCGTGCTTCCCGTCATCGCCTCATCGCCGTCGCCGCGCATGCCGATCGTAACGACGCTGTCGTAGGCGCGGCCGCCGCCCTTGGACATCATTCGCTCGATGCCGCCCTGCCAGAATTTGCGCAGGTTCGCCGCGTTGCTCGCGTAGTCCCAGTCACCGCCGGTTATTCCCTGCCCGGTGTGCCGATGCCATTCGTCGTGGGCACGCATCATCGGCTCGTGATGGGACGTGCCCATGACGACACCCATCTCGTCCGCCAGAACCATGGTGCGCGGATCGTCGTCGTTGAACGCCTTCGGTCGCCACATCGCCGGCCAGAGATAGTTGCCCTTGAGCCGCAGCAGCAGCTCGAAGACATGCTGGTACATCGCAGCGTTCACACCGCCGAAATGCTTCTTCGCCCAGGTGTTGAGCGCCGGATCCTCGTCGTTGACGAAGAAGCCGCGATAGCGCACCTTCGGCTGATCGCGACGCGATCCCGCGGTGACGAAGACGTCTGCCTGGCGCGGCACGGGGACATCGGCGAACCAGTACCACGGCGAGACGCCGATCCGTTCCGACAGATCGTAGACGCCGTACACAGCGCCGCGCTGATCGGCTCCCACGATCACGAGCGCACGCGCGACACCGGGGAACGGGCGCTCGACGACGATCTGCCGATACGCCTCCCACTGCCCGACGACGTCACCCGCCTCAACCTTCCCGGCGCGCACCAGCCCATCGATGATGGGGCTGTGCCCAAGCATGCCGATGACGATCACATCGCCGCTCGCACTGTCAGCAGCCCGCAGACGCTGCGCCTCCCGTCCGCTGACGCGTTGCAAATCGGACGCGAACGCGTCGGCGGCATGCCGCACAGCTGGATCGGCATCGGCATCGACGAGGATCGCAGCGGGTCGGGTCTCGCGAATCAGCGCGAAGCTGCCTTCGGTCTGCTGCAAACAGACAGACGCCGGCGCAGTACAGGCGTCGGACCCAGTTGCCGCCAGCGCAAGCAGCGCGGCGATGCCCGTCCAGAGCTTCATGGTCGCTATAGTGACATTTTGTCTGAGTATTGAAATACTGCGCTTCCGCAATCGCCCCCTGCTATGGGAGGTCGGCATGGCAATCGGTCGGGCACCGCGCTGGATGGTTGCCCTCGTGTCGCTGCCGGCATTCGGACTACCTGCACTGGCGCTCGCCGCTGTGGAGGCACGACGCGTGGACTTCGGCACGTTGCAAGATGGAACACGCGTAGCGGCAGCCGAGCTGTCCAATGGCACCGGCATGTCCGTGCGTATCATCGCGCTGGGCGCCGCAATCCAAGCGCTCAGCGTCCCCGATCGCCGCAGCGTCCGCGCCGATGTCGTGTTGGGTTACGACTCGCCGCGCGATTACGTGGCCAAGCCGCAGTACTTCGGCGTTACCGCCGGCCGCTTCGCCAACCGTATCGCGCGCGGCAAGTTCACCCTGGACGGGCGCGAGTACCAGCTGGAAACGAACGATGGTCCGAATCATCTGCATGGTGGCTTGCACGGGCTCGACAAGGTGCTGTGGGAGATCAGCGAAGTTGCCAGCGGCCCACCCGCGCGCGTCGTGCTCCGTCACGTGAGTCCCGACGGTGCCGGCGGTTATCCCGGCACGCTGACCACCACCGCGACGTACTCACTCAGCGACCGTAATGAGTTGACAGTCGAGTACCACGCGACGACGGACCGGCCGACGATCGTCAACATCACCAATCACGCGTACTTCAATCTTGCCGGCGCCGCAGGCAACAGCAGCGTGCTCGACCATCGCCTCACGCTGTTTGCCGAAAGCTTCACGCCCGTCGATGCGACGCTGATCCCGACCGGCGAGCGCCGCAACGTCGCGGGAACGCCGTTCGATTTCCGGCAGCCGCGCGCGATCGGTCAGTTCATTCGCGACGGGCGCGACGAGCAGCTGCGCATCGGACGCGGCTACGATCACAACTTCGTGATCTCGGGCCAGGCGGGCAAACTGCGGCCCGCGGCCAGGCTCGAAGATCCCTCCTCCGGACGCGTAATGGAAGTCCTCGCGACCGCGCCGGGCGTGCAGTTCTATTCCGGAAACTTTCTCGACGGCACCGTCGTCGGTAAAGCCGGCCGCATCTATCGCCAAGGCGACGCTCTCTGCCTGGAGCCGCAGGTGTTTCCCGATGCGCCGAACCGGCCCGACTTTCCCACGGCGCGGCTCGACCCGGGCCGCGAGTACGTGAACACCATGGTCTTTCGTTTCTCGGTCTCCTCCCATGACTGATGCAAAGCCCGCACGGCGCCTGCGCTCGCGCGCCTGGTTCGACGATCCCAGCAACGTCGACATGACCGCGCTCTACCTGGAGCGCTACATGAACTTCGGGCTGTCGCTCGCCGAGTTGCAATCGGGCAAGCCCATCATCGGCATCGCGCAGACCGGCAGCGATCTGGCGCCGTGCAATCGTCATCACCTCGTGCTTGCGGAGCGCGTACGCGAAGGGGTGCGTGAAGCGGGCGGCATCGTGCTCGAGTTTCCGGTGCATCCGATTCAGGAGACCGGCAAGCGTCCGACCGCCGGCCTGGATCGCAACCTCGCCTACCTCGGCCTGGTGGAAGTGCTATTCGGCTATCCGCTCGACGGCGTCGTGCTGACGATCGGCTGCGACAAGACCACACCGGCGTGCCTGATGGCCGCAGCGACGGTGAACCTGCCGGCGATCGCTCTGTCGGTCGGTCCGATGCTCAATGGCTGGCACAACGGCCAGCGCACGGGATCGGGAACGATCGTGTGGCACGCGCGCGAGCTGCTCGCAGCCGGCAAGATCGACTACCAGGGTTTCATCAAGCTCGTCGCGTCGTCGGCACCGTCGACCGGCTACTGCAACACGATGGGCACCGCGACCACGATGAACAGTCTGGCCGAGGCACTCGGCATGTCGCTGCCGGGCTCGGCTGCGATTCCCGCGCCGCTGCGCGATCGACAGGAAGCCGCTTATCTCACCGGCAAGCAGATCGTCGAAATGGTCGCCGCGGATCGCAAGCCGTCCGACATCCTGACGCGCGAGGCATTCATCAATGCGATCCGCGTCAACTCCGCGATCGGCGGCTCGACGAACGCACCGATCCACCTCATCGCGCTCGCGCGTCACAGCGGCGTCGAGCTGACGCTCGACGACTGGCAGACGTACGGCGAGGACATTCCGTTGCTCGTGAATCTGCAGCCCGCCGGCGAGTACCTGGGCGAGGACTACTACCGCGCCGGTGGCGTCCCTGCCGTGATTTCCGAGCTCATGCGGCAGAAGCTGATCAACGAAGCGGCGCTGACCGTGAATGGCAGGAGCATCGGCGAGAACTGCCGGCAGGCGAAGATCCTCGACACGAAGGTGATCTGGCCGTTCGAGCAACCGCTCAAGCACAAGGCAGGCTTCACGGTCCTGCGCGGCAACTTGTTCGATTCCGCGATCATGAAGCTGAGCGTCATCTCCGACGAGTTCCGCGCGCGCTACCTGTGCAATCCGGCGGACCCGGAAGCGTTCGAGGGACGCGCAGTCGTGTTCGATGGACCGGAGGACTACCACGCACGCATCGACGATCCCGCGCTCGGCATCGACGACCGCACATTGCTGTTCATGCGCGGTGCCGGACCCATCGGCTACCCCGGCGCGGCGGAAGTGGTCAACATGCGGCCGCCGGCCATGCTCATCAAAGCGGGCATTCATCACCTCCCCTGCATCGGCGACGGGCGCCAGTCGGGTACGTCGGGCTCGCCGTCGATCCTCAATGCTTCGCCGGAAGCTGCGGCAGGCGGCGGACTCGCGCTCCTGCGCACCGGCGATCGCGTGCGCATCGACTTGAAGCGCGGCGAGGCGAACATACTCATCGGCGAAGAGGAATTGCAGGCGCGGCGGCGTGAGCTCGAACGTGCTGGCGGCTATCCGATTCCTGCGCACCAGACGCCGTGGCAGGAGATTCAGCGCGGCTGCGTCACTCAGCTCGACAGCGGCGCTGTGCTGGAATCAGCGACCAAATATCAGCGCCTGGCGCAGAAGATCGGCACGCCACGGCACAACCACTAGAGCATCACAGGGCGTGCACTGAGCCCGACGCCGAATCTGCCTGCGCCAGAGCATTGCGCAGCGGCAGACGAAATGGCGGCGCCTCGATCTCGAACACATCCCCGACGCGTGCCTGGATGCCGGCGGCGAACGACAACGTCGCCGTACCGAAGAAGTGCACGTGCACGTCGCCGGGGCGTCGAAACAGCGCGTACTTGAAGTGGTGATGTTCGAGGTTGCTCAGCGAGTGCGACATGTTCGCTTCGCCGGTTGCGAACGGCATTTCCCAGAGCGTCCGCCCTTCGCGCACGATGCGGGAAGTGCCGCGCACGTCGCGCGGCAACTCGCCGACGAGCAACTCCGGGCCGAGCGCCGCCGGTCGCAGCTTCGAGTGCGCGAGCCACAAGTAGTTGCCGCGCTCCGTCACGTGATCTGAGAACTCGTTCGCCAGGCAAAAGCCGAGGCGTCGCGGCCGACCGGCGCCGTCGATGACGTAGATCCCGGCGATTTCCGGCTCCTCGCTGCCGTCGAGCGCGAAGTCGGGCGAAGCAAGCGGTGCGCCCGGCGCGACGATGCTCGAGCCGTCGCCCTTGTAGAACCATTCCGGCTGTACGCCGACCTCGCCGTCGCGCGGCTTGCCGCCTTCGACGCCGAGCAGAAACATCCGCATCGAATCCGTCGCGCTGCCAGCCGCGGCAGCGCGATGCATCTTGTCGCGACCCTCCGCGGAGCCGAGATGCGTCAGACCGGTCCCGGTCAGATGCAAGTGCGCGCTATCGGGATGATCGATGGGCGCAAGGATCCGCTGCTCGGTGAGCGCTCGATCGAGATCGATGCGCTCCGCGGATGCTCGCTGCCGCGCCACGGCTTCGAGCGTCAGTTTGCTGTCGATAGCCGCCAGCGCAAGCTCGTACGTGCTCGCGACACCGTCGATCCGCCACGCATCGCCGCTGTCGTCAGCAGCGGCAACCATTCGGGCTCCGTCGACGGAGCGCAGCTGTACGAGACGCATACTCATCGCTCGTTGCTTGCGCGAGCCTCCCGATAGACGCCATCGAACCGATGCGGCAGCGACGGCACGACGTCCCGACGCAAGACACGCGGCAACAGCGCATCCGGAAAATCCTGGTAGCAGACTGGCCGCAGAAAGCGCTCGATCGCCAGCGTCCCGACCGACGTGCTGCGTCCGTCAGAAGTTGCCGGGAACGGCCCCCCGTGCACCATTGCGTGCGACACCTCGACACCAGTCGGCCAGCCGTTCGCGATCAGACGCCCTGCCTTGCGTTCGACAACAGGTAGCAAGCGCGCCGCTACCGCTGAGTCCTGCGCCGTCAGGTGCAGCGTCGCTGTCAGCTGGCCTTCCAAGTGTTCGGCGACTTCGAGCATCTCCGCTTCATTGGCACAACGAACGATCACGGACGAAGCGCCGAAGACCTCGTTCATTACGTCCGCGTGTTGCAGCAGATCGCGAGCACGGACCGAGAACAGCGCACCGCGCCCGCAATGTTTGCCGGGTGACTCGGCACCGCGCGCCAGCAGCGTGACCTTCTCGTGATCGAGCAAGTGCTGGACGCCTTTTTCGTACGCGGCGTGGATGCCGGACGTCAGCATGACGCCGGGTGCGACCTGTCCGAGCGCAGAGCCTGCTGCGGCGATGAACCGTTCGAGATCCGGGCCGTCGAGCGCGATCGCGAGACCTGGATTCGTGCAGAACTGCCCGACGCCGAGCGTGAGCGAGCCGACGAAGTCCTGACCCAGCTTCTCGGCATTCGCCGCCAGCGCAGCCGGCAGCAGGAACACGGGATTGATGCTGCTCATCTCGGCGTAGACGGGGATCGGCTCCGGCCGTTCGCTCGCGATCTTCATCAGCGCGAGCCCGCCGGCGCGCGACCCGGTGAAGCCAACGGCCTTCACGCGCGGATGAGCGACCAGACCTGCGCCAAGCGAACGCGAGTTGCCGTTCAGCAGCGAGAACACGCCAGGCGGCAGATCGCACGCTTTGACCGCGGCGACTATCGCCTGCGCGACCAGATCGCTGGTGCCGGGATGCGCTGAATGTCCCTTGACGATCACCGGACAACCGGCCGCGAGCGCCGCAGCGGTGTCGCCGCCAGCCACCGAGAACGCGAGCGGGAAATTGCTCGCGCCGAATACGACGACCGGACCGAGCGGTACTTTACGTTGTCGCAGATCCGAACGCGGCATCGGCTTTCGATCCGGCAGCGCCGGATCCACCCGCACGCCGAGCCAGCCGCCCTTGCGCAGCTCGTCCGCGAACAGTCGCAGCTGCCCCATCGTGCGGCCGCGCTCGCCCGTGAGTCTCGCGAGCGGCAGGCCGGTCTCGGCATGGCCGCGTTCGAGCAATTCATCGCCGAGCGCCAGGATCTGATCGGCAATCGTTTCGAGAAAGCGGGCCCGCGCGGCAGCATCGAGCTCGCGATACGGCTCGAAGGCGGCCCACGCCAGCGCACACGCCCGCTCGATCTCGGCGTCGCCCGCCGCGCTGAAAGACGGCTGCATGAAATCGCCAGTGGCTGCGTTGACTGCCTGAAACGTTGCAGCGGTGGCGACCTGCGCCCCGCCGATGAAAAGTTTTCCTGAAACCGGCAT
>CADEEJ010000023.1:1874-4906 GCA_902826315.1 uncultured Steroidobacter sp. | reverse complement strand
GCGATGCTGCTGATCAGCGAGGCAAGAAATGCATTGCCGCTCGCGCGCAGCAGCGCCGCGTGGAAATTCTGATCGGCCAGCCGGCCGGCGTCCACCGCGAGCGAATGCTTCGCCATGCCTTCGAGCGCCTGTGCCATGGCCGTCAGGTCCGCTTCCGTCCGACGCTCGGCCGCAAGCGCCGCAGCCTGCGGCTCGACGATGCGGCGCAGCTCGAACAATCCGTTGACCAGCCGATCGTCCGGCTCCTGCTCGAAGATCCACGACAACACGTCGGGATCGAGCAGGTGCCAGCGCTCGGGCAGGCTGACCCGCGTGCCCACTTTCGGACGCGACTCGACCAGTCCCTTGGCCGCGAGAATACGCACGGCCTCGCGATAGGCAGTGCGCGAGACCTTGAGCCGATCACTGGCATCGACCTCGCCCTTGAGGATGTGCCCGGGCCGGTGCCGGCCCGAGACGATCTGCACGCCCAGGTCGCGCGCGATGGAGCCGTGCAAGCGCAGTGCCTTGCGCCGCGCCGCCGCTTCGGGCGTTGCCGATTGCCGCTTGCTCGCCATGGCGCCCATAGTAATTAACTTGGAATAACTTAGACAATTAGGGCTGGCGCAGCGGACGAATAACTTAGACAATTGCCCGCGGGGGGAGGACTGCGCAATGACTGGCACAGCGGTTTCATTCTCGTCGCTCGACTGGGCCATCGTCGCCCTGTACTTCGTCGCCAACACCGCGATCTGCGTGTGGTGCGCGCTGCTCAAGGAAAAGGACACCGCCGACTACTTCCTGGCGAGCCGCAACGCCGGCTGGTTCCTGATCGGCTCGTCGATCTTCGCCTCGAACATCGGCGCCGAGCATCTCATCGGCCTCGCCGGTTCCGGCGCGGACTCCGGCATGGCCTTCGCGCACTGGGAGCTGCACTCCTACCTGGTCCTGGTGCTCGGCTGGGTGTTCGCGCCGTTCTACTTGCGCGCCAACATATTCACGACGCCGGAATTCCTCGAGCGCCGCTACACGCCGGCGACGCGCACGGTGCTGTCGCTGATCTTCTTCGTCAGCTACATCCTCACGAAGGCCTCCGTCACGATCTTCGCCGGCGCCTTCGCGATCCAGACGATCCTGGGCTACCAGTCCGTGCAGCTGCCCGTGATCGGCGAGGTGGATTTCTTCTGGTTCGCGGCCTTCTCGCTCGTGACCGTCACCGGCATCTTCGTCGTGCTCGGCGGCATGAAGTCGGTGCTGTGGACCGAAGCCATGCACGTGCCGGTACTGCTCACCGGCTCATTGGTGCTGCTGTTCGTCGGCCTGAGTCAGATCGGCGGCCTGGATGCACTGCGTGCCGCGAATCCGGAGACGATCCACCTGTGGCGTCCGCTGTCGACTACGCCGGAAACTCAGGGGATTCCGGGCTTCCTGTTCGACCCGAGCAGCACGCCATGGCTCGGCGTGCTGCTCACTTCGCCGATCATCGGCCTGTGGTACTGGTGTACCGACCAATACATCGTCCAGCGCGTGCTGACCGCGAGGAATCTGCGCGAAGCCCGCCGCGGCACGATGTTCGCCGCGTATCTGAAACTGGCACCGGTGTTCATCTTCCTGCTGCCCGGCATGATTGCCGTGGCGTTGTACAAGCAGGGCGCGCCCGGCTTCGAGACGATCGGCGACAACCCGCAAGGCGCATTCCCGGTGCTGGTTTCGAACCTGCTGCCGGTCGGACTGCGCGGGCTCGTGCTCGCGGGCATGCTGTCGGCGCTGATGAGCGCGCTCGCTTCCCTGTTCAACTCGACGGCTACTCTGTTCACCGTCGACTTCTACAAGCGCTTGCGTCCGCAATCGAGCGAGCGACATCTCGTGTTGGTCGGCCGTCTCGCCACGGCAGTCGTGATCCTGCTCGGCATGGCGTGGATTCCGTTCCTGCAGGACCTGGGCAAGGGCCAGCTCTACACCTACTTGCAGCTGGTTCAATCGCTGCTCGCACCGTCGATCGCGGCAGTCTTCATGCTGGGCATCTTCTCGCGTGGCGTGACGCCGCATTCCGGTCTCATCGGCATCGTCACCGGCTTCGTCGTCGGCATGACGCGGCTCGTGCTGCAAGCCACGCACGAGATGTATCACATCCAGTGGCCGGGCCCGGTGCAAGCCTTCGTCGATATCAACTGGCTCTACTTCAGCTTCATCCTGTTCGTGTTTACCTGCGTGTTGATCTTCGTCGTCAGCGCCTTCACGAAGAAGGCGTCGCCTGAGCAGCTGGCAGGACTGACCTATGGCTCGGTCACGAAAGAGCAGGATGCCGTAACGAAGGCGAGCTTCGGCTTCTGGGAGATCTTCCACACCGGCGTGGTGCTGGCGATCATCGCGGCGATCTACATCTACTTCTGGTAGCGGACTCGCGGTGAACCGCTCGAGGAATGTAAACGGAAGCTTCCCGGCAGTCGCAGCGGCCGAATCGTGATGGATGCTGGAACTGCTACGCGACGCGAGCAGGCAGCGACGTGAATCCTCTGAATCGCGCACGAAGTCCGCGAACCGGCTCGCCGGAAAGCTGCAGCGATGGGAATCGCTGCACGGCGCGGGCAATCGCGACGCGGCCTTCCAGTCGCGCGACCGACATTCCCGCGCAGGCGTGCGCGCCGGCGGCGAAGGCAAGATGCCGGTTCGGTTGGCGTGCGATATCGAAGCGATCCGGATCGGCAAACTCGTCCGGATCGCGGTTCGCAGCACCGATGCACAGCGTGAGGTACGTGCCCGGCTCGAGCACGACGTCGCGCACGACGGTGCGCTGGACGACGAGCCGGTTGCCGAGCTGATTCGAGCTCTCGAAGCGCAGGCACTCCTCGACGGCCGTCGCGATCAGCTGCGGATTCTCCTGCAACTGCCGCAGCGAATCCGCGTGCGTCAGCAGCAGATGCAGGCCATTGCCGATGAGATTGGTGGTCGTCTCGTGACCGGCATTGAGCAGGAACACGCAGTTCTGCGCGAGCTCTGTCTCCGTCAGCTGGTCATCGCCGAGCAGACGCGTGAGCAGATCGTCGTCGCCG
>CADEEJ010000023.1:0-1774 GCA_902826315.1 uncultured Steroidobacter sp. | reverse complement strand
GCGCCGGCGACTGCAAAGGTGCGCGGATCCTGCGACAGCCGCCAACCCTCGTCGCCTTGCACGACGCCGCGCGCAAGCCACTCATCGCTCGGCGCAACCGTGGCGTCGAGGCCGGACACACGTCGATAGCGTGCCCACGCTTCCTCTGCCGTCGGATACCAACGTACGGGTCGACTCGCCAGTTCGCGCGAACCCTGCAGGTCGGCTTGCGACCAGGTGATCTTCGGCCCGACGCCCAGCACGCCGGCGACCTCGACGCCGAACCAGCGGCTCGCGAGTGCCAATCCGATATAAGCGCCGAGTGAATGTCCGATTACGAACACCTGCTGCGAGCCACGGGCGTGCTCTGCGACTTCGTCAGCGTGGCCGCCGACTGTGTAGTCACGTTGCCAGTCCGCTGTGCCGTGACCGCTGAGATCGGGCGCGACCCACTGGCCGAGTGCGCGCCGCTCGATGGCGCGCCCTACGCCGTTCCACACCGCTGCCGTTGCGCCGAGGCCGTGCAGGAGAAGGATGGTCATCGGTCCCTCATCGCAAAATGAAGCCATTCACGAGCGGGTCCTGCGGATCGAACCAGAATTCATGATGTCCGGTGAAATGCGCCGTGCCGGAAACTTCCGGGATGACCGCAGCGTAAGGGCCGAACTTCGTTCGCTCGACGACGCGGACGGTCATCGTGCTGCCGAGGATACTCTCGATCGTGATGGTCTCGTTCGCGGCCAGCTCACCTCTCGCATGATGAAGCGCGGCGCGGGCACTGACGCCCGAGCCCGTCGGCGAGCGATCGACTTCCCCGTCGGCGAAGATGCAGACATTACGGCTGTGATGATTCGGGTCGGCCGGCGGCCCGATGAAGATCGTGCCGTAGAGGAAGCTCAAGTCCTTCTCGAACGGGTGCTCGATCGGCAGCGCTGCCATGACGGCGCGCTTGATGCGCCGGCCCGCATCGATCAGACGTGCGTAGTGAGCCGAGCTCAGCTCCAAACCCAGCGCGGGCGCATCGACGCAAACGTAGAAAGCGCCTCCGTATGCGACATCGAAGCGCACACTGCCGAAACCGTCGATGCGCAGTTCCTCGTCGCGCCGATACACGAACGAAGGCACGTTGCGGAACGACGTGCGAACGACCTGCCCTGCCCCGCCCTGCGCCCGCGCCTCGACGCGCCCCGCCGGAACGTTGAACGCCACTTCCAGCTTGTCGACCAGCCCCGCTTCGATCACGTATTTCGTGAGCGCGATGATCGCGTGGCCGCACATCGTGCTGTAGCCTTCGTTGTGCAGGAAAAACACATCGAAGTCCGCATCCGCCGACCGCGTCAGAACGGCGCCGTACATATCGGCGTGTCCGCGCGGCTCGAACATCAGGCCCGTCCGCAGATGATCCAGGTGCTCGCGAAAGAATCGGCGCTGGACGAGCACCGTGCGCCCGTCGAGCTCGGGCAATCCTTCCGTCACGATCCGCAGTGGCTCGCCGCCCGTGTGCATATCGACGGTCGCGATGCGCAGCGCGTTTGCAGGCGGACGAAGCGGCATGGTGCGTGTGCCCCCTAGAAGTCGACGTGAACGCCGACGCCTCGCGCGGCCGCGTGCTCGTAGAAGGCGGCCGCAACGTACAGATCGTAGAGTGCCGATCCGACCGACTTGAAGGCGGTCGCTCGATCGACGTCGATCGTCCGCTGACCGGTGACGACTTCCGCGATGTGAAAAATATCTTCTCGTCGCAGCACACCGCTCTCGAGCGGCCGCAGTACGTCACCTACCTCTCGCATCGCCG
>CADEEJ010000022.1:31636-37868 GCA_902826315.1 uncultured Steroidobacter sp. | reverse complement strand
ACGACGTCGTTGGTCGGGTCGACCCAGAACCAGGTGCCGGCGATGCCGTCCCACAGGTACGTGCCCTTGCCGACGCTCGAGCCGAGGCGCGCCGGCTCTTCGAAGATCGCGACGTCGAAGCCGAAGCCGAAGCCCGGCTGCTGGCGATAGCTGCCGATGCCGAACTTACCCGCCGCCTTCACCGCATCCGGCACGGCGTTGCTCGTCATCAACGCGACCGAGCTCGGCGCGAGAATGCGCGCGCCGCTCAGCTCGCCGTGGTTCGCGAGCATCTGTGCGAAGCGCAGGTAGTCGCCCATCGTCGAGTACAGTCCGCCGCCGCCCGAGGGGAATCCCGGCGGTGCGCTGACGTTCGGATCGCGCGGCATCGGCGCGAGGCCGTTCGGCGTCAGCTGATAGATCGTCGCGAGCCGCGGCAGCTTGTTCTGCGGCACGAAGAACGCAGTGTCGTTCATGCCGAGCGGCTCGAAGATGCGCTCGCGCAGGAAGTCCGCGAACGGCTGGCCCGACAGTTTCTCGACGAGGTAGCCCTGGATGTCGACGCTGACGCTGTACACCCAGCCTTGGCCCGGCTCGTACGCGAGCGGCAGCGGTGCGACCTTGTCGATGAAGTCTTTCAGCGAGGTCGCGCCGAGCACGTTCGCTTGCTGGTACATCTTGTCGACCGGCGAGCTGCCGAACAGGCCGTACGTGAAGCCGGCAGTGTGCGACATCAGCTCGCCCATGGTCGGCGCGTGGCCGGGCAGGTCGGCCACCGGCTTGCCGTCCGCGTCGAGGCTCTTGAAGACCTTCAGGTCCTTGAACTCGGGAATGTAACGGCTGATGGGATCGCTCGGCTTCCACTTGCCTTCTTCGTACAGGATCATCATCGCGGCGCCGGTGATCGGCTTCGTCATCGAGTAGATGCGGACGATCGTGTCCTTCTGCAGCGGCGTGTTGCTAGCGAGATCCTGCTGGCCGTACACCATCTGCTGCACGACCTGGCCGTGGCGAGTGACCATCGTGGCGACGCCCGCGAGCTGCTTGTTGTCGACGATGGCTTTCATGCCGGCGTCGAGGCGCTTGAGGCGCTCGCTGGAAAAGCCGACGGCTTCCGGCTTGGCTTCCGGAACGTTGACGTTGCGGGCGTGCGCCGCGTTGAGCGCGACGCAAAAAACCAGGGCGGCGAGCAGCGAAGAACCCGGAAAAGAAGGTCGTGGAGTCCGCACAGTGAAATCCCCCTTGGATACGGCGGGTCAGGATAATCCGGGCAACGATGCGCCGGCACTTCATGACAGATCTTTGCCTTGACGGTAGCTAAGCTTCGGCCGCATGAGCAACTCAAAACTGATTGCGAGCGCACTTCTCTGCGCCGCGTTGTGCGCGACAGCTGCTCTTGCCGACAACCCAGCGCCGGCGAGCAAGTGGCGCGCACCGCGCACGGCCGACGGCCATCCGGACCTGCAGGGTACCTGGACCAACGCCACGATCACGCCCTTCGAGCGGCCGGAGAAATACGGCGCGCAGCTGGTGCTCACTGCGAAGGAAGCGGACGAGCTGGAGCACGCCGAAGCGAAGTTCAACGCGACCGCCGACGCGCCGACCGATCCGAACACCAAGGTCGAGGACCTGCCGACGAACTGCGGCCGCGGCTTCAGCGGCGCGAATTGCGGCTACAACAATTTCTGGGTCGACCCGGGCACGAAGCTGATTTCGATCAACGGCGAGCGGCGCAGCTCGATGCTCGTCGATCCGCCGAACGGCCGCATGCCACCGCTGACCGACGCGGGCAAACAGCGCTTTGCGCAGCGCATGGCGGCACGCGGCCGCGGCGATGGCGGCGGTGCTGCCGACGGTCCGGAGATGCGCTCACTCGGCGAGCGCTGCATCCTGTCGTTCGGTTCGAGCGCGGGTCCGCCGATGATCCCGCTCCTGTACAACAACAACTATCAGATCGTGCAGACGGCGGACTCGGTGCTGATCCTGGTTGAGATGGTTCACGACGCGCGCGTCGTGCGGCTGAACGCCAAGCATCGGCCGTCGAACGTCCGTACCTGGCTGGGCGACTCCATCGGCTGGTGGGAGGGCGACACGCTGGTCGTGGAGACCACGAACTTCCGTCCCGACCAGAGCTTCCGCGCCAGCACCCAGAACCTGAAGGTGACCGAGCGCTTCACGCGCGTCGATCCGAACCAGGTTCTGTACCGCTTCACGGTGGAGGATCCGGACACGTTCACGCAGCCGTTCAGCGGCGAAGTCGCGATGAACGCGACCGGCGAGAAGATCTACGAGTACGCCTGCCACGAAGGCAACTACGCGCTGCCGGGAATTCTCGCGGGCGCGCGGGCACAGGAGCAGGAAGCGGCGGCCAAGGCTGCAGCCGGGAAGAAATAGAATAAACTGCGGGCGCATGAAGACGCCGCCCGCCGAGTTCTACATCGATCCTCTCCGCCTGCGCACCGAGCGCGAGCGCGTGTTCGCCCGCTCCTGGCAGATCGTCGGCCACGTCGGTCAGCTGGCAAATCCCGGCGACTACTTCACGACCCGGCTCGGCAACGAGCCGCTGCTGTTCGTCAACGACGCCGGCACGATCCGCGGATTTTTCAATGTCTGCCGTCATCGCGCCGGACCGATCGCGTACGGCTGCGGCAAGGCGCAGCGTCTGGTGTGCCGCTATCACGGCTGGACCTACGACCTGAGCGGCCAGTTGCTGCGCACGATGGAGATGGAAGGGGCCGAGGAGTTCGATCCCACGCAGATCCGTCTGCAGACCGTGCAGGTGCATCGCTTCGGTCCGCTGCTGTTCGCCGCGCTCGATCCCGCGACCCCGGCGTTCGACGAGATGTTCCCGGGCGTCACAGAGCGCTGTGGGCCGCTCGGGCTGGAGCGCATGGGCTTCGTCGCGACGCGCGACTTTGCCGTGAAGGCGAACTGGAAGGTGTACGTCGACAACTTCCTCGAGGGTTATCACATTCCGCTGGTGCATCCCGCGCTCAATCGCGAGATCGATTATCGACAGTACGTCACCGAGCTCGGCCAGCGGCACACGCTACAGCACGCGCCGGTGCGCGAGGGCAGCGAGCACTACAAGGGCAAAGACGGCGACGGCGAGGCGTACTACTACTGGCTGTTCCCGAACATCATGCTGAATATCTACGAGGGCCAGTTGCAGTCGAACGTGGTGATCCCGATCGATGCCGACAACACGGTCGTGCGCTTCGAGTGGTTCGCGTTCGAGCCGCTGCCCGATCCGCAGACGAACGAGCGCTGGATCGAGCTGGCGCGCTTCAGCGAGGAAGTGCAGGCGGAAGACGCGCAGATCTGCGAAGCGGTGCACTTCAACCTGCATTCGCGCGCGTATCGCAGCGGCCCGTATTCGCCGAAGCGCGAAAGCGGCGTGCGCCTGTTCCACGAATTGATGTTGAATTCCTGAATCAGAGAAGGGGGGACGACGATGCACAAGTGGTTCACAGCGGCAGCGCTCGCGCTGCTCGGCGCAGTCGCGATCGCGCAGTCGGATATCAGCGCGTTCGTGGGAACGTGGAACGGCAGTTGGGAAGGCGGCGGTACGGGTCGTTTCGATCTCACGATCGAGAAGGGCGCTGACGGTCAGCCTGCGGGTGGTGTGTCGGTCGGCACCGATCAGGGCGATTACACCGCGAAGTTCAAAGAGCTGAGCTTCGACGGACAGAACATGAAGGCGCGCTATGAGTTTCCGCTCGACGCGCAGGCCGACGTCGTGGTCGCCGGCACGTTCAACGGCGGGAACGCGGAAGGCACGTGGAGCCTGGTCGCGAAGGGTGGAGACCAGTCGTTCGCCGGGGGCGGTTGGAAGGTCGCGAAGAAGTAGGTCGGGTTCTAGCCCGACAACTCCCTCAATCCGTCGCTGCGCGAGATCACCGGCTCATAGCCGAGCTCGCGCCGCGCTTTATCGCCGTTGATCGTGCAGTCGCGCGACATCATCGACGCTGCGAATCGCGTCAGCGGCGGATCGGACTTGATTGCAAACGCGCGCCATACGGTTTCAGTGACCGCGGCAATCCCGCGCACGACGGAACCTGCGATTGCCTTGTCGGGAGGCGTGACCTTGCGCGTCGCGAGCAGTGCCGTCAGGAACTCGCGCATCTGTGTCACGCCGTCGTCGACGATGAAGTAAGCGTTGCCGCCGGTGCCGCGGTCGAGCGCCAGCTCGACGCCGTGGACCAGGTTTGCAATGTGCGTGGTGGAAGTCCGCGCCTTGCCGTAGTCGATCCACACGAAGCGTCCGGCGCGCACCATCGCTTCGAGCACCGGCAGGATCGTCTGATCGCCAGGACCCCACACGAAGCGCGGACGGATCGACAGCGTCGCGAAGTCCGGTGCGTTCGCGGCCAGGACGAGCTTCTCCGCAGCAGCCTTCGTCTCCGAGTAGAGGAACGGCGTGTGGGCCGGATACGGATAGCGCTCGTCGATGTCGCGCATGTGCTGGCCGTGAAATAGCGCAGCCTCGGTGCCGATGTGAATGAAGCGACGCACACCGGCTTGCCGCGCGACCTGCAGCAGCTGGCGCGTGCCTTCGACGTTGGCATTCCAGAACTGCTCGCGCGTGCCCCATTGCTTCACGAACGCCGCGCAGTGAATCACAACTTCGCTGCCTGCGATCGCATCGGCGGTAACTTTGCCGAGCTCGCCGCGGATCGGCGTAGCGCCCATCGCACGGATGGCCGCGTCGCTGCCTTCCGATCGCGACAGGGCGCGGATCGTGAAACGGTCTGCGAGTGACCGGGCTATCGCGCCGCCGACGAATCCGGACGCGCCAGTGATGAAGAGTGTTCGCCGCATACTCGGAGCAGGATGATAGCGCTGGCGAGCGCCAGCAGCGCAGCGGCCAAGAAGGGAGCGCCCGGGAAGTGCAGGGCGCCGGCGGAATCCGAGAAACGGCCGAAGAGCTGCGTCATGAGCGGCGGACCGAGCACGGCCGAAAGACTCGACAGGCTGGCCAGTCCTCCTTGCAGCTCACCCTGTGCGTTCGCGGGGACCTGCTGTGACATGAGCGCGTTCAGGGAGGGCCAGCTCAACGCTGCAAGACCCCAGCCCAGGATGCCGATGTACAGCACCCATCCGTACGGCGCGAAGGCATAGCACGTGTAGACCGCCGCTCCGCTCAGTAGCCCGATCTGCGCGGCGCGCCGCTCACCGCCGAGCTTCGGCACCAGCACGCGCGTCAGGGCGCCCTGGCTGATCGCCATCACGATGCCCGACGCTGCGAGCGAAAGTCCGACCGCGGCCTCCGACCAGCCGAAGCGGAACATCGTGTAGAAGGCCCAGGTGCTCGGTAGAACCTGATGGCCCAGCAGCCACAGGAATGCCACACCCGCGAGCGCCACGACTACCGGCTGCTTGCGCAACTGCATGAGCGTGCCGAACGGATTCGCGCGTGACCATTCGAACGGACGGCGTCGCTCCCGCGGCAGCGACTCCGGCAACGCGAACAGGCCGAACGTCCCATTCACCAGCGCGAGTCCCGCGGCGACGAAAAACGGCGCGCGCGGTCCGAACGAGCCGAGCAGTCCGCCGATCGTCGGCCCGAGAACGAAGCCGACGCCGAAAGCAGCGCCGACGAGCCCGAAGTTCTGCGCGCGCTTTTCCGGCGGACTGATGTCGGCGATGTACGCATAGGCCGGCGCATAGGAAGCGCCGGCGATTCCCGCGACGAAGCGTCCGATGAACAACCAGGCGAGGGTCGGCGCGAATCCCATCACGACGTAGTCGATGCCGAGCGCGAACAGCGCCGACAGCAGCACCGGCCGCCGCCCGAAACGATCGCCAAGATTGCCGATGATCGGTGCGCAGAAGAACTGCGTGATCGCGTAGACGAAGTAGAGCCAGCCGCCGTAGCGCGCGGCCTCGCTCAGCCCCTGGCCGGTGAGCTGCATGATCAGCTCCGGCAGCACCGGGATGACGATGCCGAAGCCGATCGTGTCGATCAGCAGGGTGATGAAGATGAAGACGACGGCGCGGCGATTTGGCATGGACGCAGTGTCGTCCAGCCGCCTCGCCGCGGGATTGTAAATTTCCGCAACTGGCCCGCGTCGCGCGGGCCGCTATCGGCCCTATCGATCGGGCCGGCGGTTCTGCCGTGGGCCGTCGCCGCCACGGTTGTTGTCGTTGTCGCTGTTACGCCGGCTGCTGCCCTGGTTGCTCTGCTGCCGTGAGCTGTCGGGCGGCGGGCTGGCGCGGACTTCACGCGGTTCCGAACGCTCGACGCGGGGCT
>CADEEJ010000022.1:5930-31536 GCA_902826315.1 uncultured Steroidobacter sp. | reverse complement strand
TCGGGCGGCGGGCTGGCGCGGACTTCACGCGGTTCCGAACGCTCGACGCGGGGCTGTGAGCGCTCGACTGGCTGTGACCGTTCGATCCGCGGCTGCGAGCGTTCGACACGCGGCTCGGCACGTTCGAAGCGGGGCTCGGAGCGTTCGACGCGGGGCTGCGAGCGCTCGACCTGCGGCGCTTCGCGGCGCTCGATCTGCGGCGACACGCCACGCCCGCTCTGATCCTGTCGCGTCTCTCGACGCACCTCGGGCTGACTCCATTCACGCGTGCGCGGCTGGTCGCGGGCCTCGCGGCGCGTGTCGTCACGCTGGACGCTACCGCCACGCTGGACGCTACCGCGCTGGTTGTCGTCGGACGGACTGCCCTGCAACGCCTGCACCGGCGGGCGTGCGCGAACTTCGTTCCGGCCGTCGTTACGTCCGTCGTTGTTACGCCGGTTCGATTCGCCGCGCATGCTCTGCACGCGCTCCTCGCCACGGCCCTGACTCCCGACGTTGCGGGTCGGCTCGCGCAAGGCGATGCGGTTTTCCGGCGTGATGTTCCGCTGGCCCGACTGCGCGCGCTTGATCTGCTCCGCGGCCACACGCGACGCGCGGAAGTCGCTGTTACCGCCACCGTTGAAGCGCTTCGGATTCTCGTTCGCGAACGCGGCGCGCGGCGGCGCCTCACGACGCGGCTGACCCGCGAGAATGCTCTGGCGCTCGGGCGCAATCGACGCGGGTCGCACGTTGTCCCGCCATTGACGCAGGTCGCGATCGCTCACGTGCTCGCGCTGCGAGCCGACGCGACTGCCGCGGACGAACACGTCGCGCGATACCGCGGTCACGGCGTTGCCGATCGTGCCGTTGGCATAGCGCGGCCGCTGCCCACGCCGGCCGTAGACGTTGGTGACGTTGATGTTGTTCACGATGATCGTGTTCGACACGTTGACGTGACGCACGTAGCGCGGCGTGTGCCGATACCACGGCACGTACACCTCGCGCGGCCCGAGCGGGAACCAGCCGACGCCACTGCCGAATCCGACGGAGACGCTTACGGAAGGCCCGCCAATCCAGCCGACGAGCGCCGGTGCGTAGTACGGCCGGATGTGTCGCGGACCGGGCACCCAGCACCAGTTATGGCGCACGTAGGCCCAGCGGCCGTAGTGGAAGGGCGCGAAGCCCCAGCGCGCGTCGTCGATCCAGGTCCAGCCCCACGGCGCGACCCAACCCCAACGGCCGTAGCGATACGGCGCCCAGTCCGAAACGACATAGCGCGGGCGCCAGACGTAGCCGTACTCGGGCTCATCGATCCAGTCGCCTTCGTCGTCGAGATCCTCGTAACCGACGACCTCGCGCGACACGTAGCGCGCGGACTCGGACGTATCGCCGCGCCGGTCGCGATCGTTCGCCCACGATTCGAACGGTGTGCGCGCGGGCAGCTTGTCGATGTTGGCCGTCAGGCCGTCGAGCCCGGTGAACACGCCTTCCTGGTCGGCGCGTACGCGAAACTCTTTGGAGGCGCCGGTGACCTGCGCTTCGCCGTTGCGAGTGCGCACGATCGTGCGATCGGTCTCGGGATCGACCTGCACGGTGTAGTCGCCGGGATGGAGCAGGTGCACGGTCGCGTTCGGCGTCTCGACCTGGATCTGCTCGCGGTCGCTGAGCGTGCGGACGCGGATCGTCGTCACGCCTTCGGTCACGCTCATCTGCATGACATCGTCGTCCAGCTCGATGAACTCGAAGCCGGTGCTGCGATCGAGGTGCACGCTGGCGGTGCCGATCTGCAATTCGGCGCGGCCGTCCGTGCCGACCCAGACGCGGTCGCCGCTGGTGATCGGCCGGTTCAGCACGCCGTCGGCCCATTCTTCGGTGCCGGCCGGCGCGATGGAGACCTCGCCGTCCATCAGGCTCAGGCGCGCGACACGGCCTGGCGGATCCACCACCGGCTCCTGCGCGCGGGCGTAATGCGCCGCTGCGAGCCCGATGAGGGCCGCGAGCCAGACCACTGCATTCCGCGATACCACCTGAACGTTCATAAACCTCCGCACCCCGTGGTTAAACGGTTGACGCCAGCATGCGTTCCAGGGGGTGAACTCCACGTGAACGGCCTTGACGCGGGTCACAACCTGCGCAGATTCCTGGACTTGCCTAGTCCAGCATCGGCCGACCGGACCCCGCTTTGTGAGTTCTGTCGCCCCCCGTTTTTAGTGCACTGCCTATACTGCCGCGCATTCGCAGATAAGAAGACTGGGTGCATGGAGTTATCAGCAAGTCCGTCGGATCTGGCACTGCTGCGGCGGTTCTCGCCGTTCGATGCCATGAAACCGGAAAACCTCGCCGCGCTGGCCAAGCGGACCAGCCGGTTGCAGGCGCCGAAAGGCCGCCTGTTGTTCACGGAAGGCGACGAGGAAAAGCAGACCTACTACCTGCTGAGCGGCACCGTCGACCTGATGGCCGAGGGCGAAGTGATCGGCCAGGTGCGCAGCGGCACGCCCAAGGCGAAGAATCCGCTCGCCCATGCGCTGCCGCGGCCGTACTCCGCGGTCGTCACTTCCGATCGCATCGAATATCTGCACATCGACAGCGAGTTTCTCGACGTCGTGGTCACGTGGGACCAGACGGGCAGCTACAAGGTCATCGAGCTGCGCGAGGCGGAAGAGGGCGGCCCGAGCGCCGACGACTGGATGACGGCACTGCTGCAGAACAAAGCGTTCCACAAAGTGCCGCCGTCGAATATCCAGGCGGTCTTCATGCGCATGCAGCGCGTCGACTATCGCGCCGGCGAAGTCGTGATCAAGCAGGGCGATCCGGGCGACTACTTCTACGTCGTCGTGAAGGGCTCGTGCTCGGTCGCGCGCGAGACGCCGCTCAACAAGGAAGGCGTGAAGCTCGCCGAGCTGAAGATGGGCGAAACGTTCGGCGAGGAAGCGCTGATCTCCGAAGCGAAGCGCAACGCGACGATCACGATGCTGAGCGACGGCTGCCTGATGCGCCTGTCCAAGCAGGATTTCCGCACGCTGCTGCACGAGCCGCTGCTGCAGTGGGTCGAATGGCCCGAGGCGAAGCGCATCGTCGCTGGCGGGGGGCAATGGCTCGACGTGCGGTTGCCGTCCGAATACGACCACTATCGGGCCGAAGGCTCGCTGAACATCCCAGCGCAATCGCTGCGACTGAAGATGAAGGGTCTCGACCGCAACGTTCACTACGTCGTGTGTTGCGACACCGGCCGCAGAAGCTCCGCGTGCGGGTATCTGCTGACGGAGCGTGGATTCCAGGCCAGCGTCCTGAAGAACGGCCTGCCGGCGGCAGAACTCACGAAGTAAGATAGCCCCCTACTAATAAGGGGGCTTCCATGCGTCTTTTTCTATGTGCCGCCCATCTTGTAGCTTGGGCGGCCCTGCCGCTGTTTGCGCACGCGGATACGCCGGCCACCGATTCCAAGGCGTTCGGCCCGCCTGACCGCGTGCTGTTCTGGACACCGGACCAGCAGCGCGCCAGTTACCCGAACATGGATCGCATCTTCCTGACGCGCGAGATCAGCCGCGGCGATCCCAAGACGCATCCGGCTTTTCCGCTGCCCGTCGCGCTCGAAGATCTGTCGAAGGTGTCGTTCGAGGTTGCCGGCAAGCGCTACACGATCGCGGACTATCTCGAGCACAACCACGTCGCCGGCCTGCTCGTGATCCACAACGGCAAGATTGCCTACGAGCGCTATGCGCTCGGGCACACCGCCACGAGCAAGTGGACGTCGTTCTCCGTCGCGAAGTCGCTGACGTCCATGCTCGTCGGCGCTGCGATCAAGGACGGCTACATCAAAGACGTCAACGATCCGGTCACGGACTACCTGCCCGTGCTCAAAGGCACTTCATACGAAGGCGTGACCATTCGCCAGGTGCTGCAGATGTCGTCCGGCGTCGGCTGGAACGAGGACTACACCGATCCGAAGTCGGACGTGGCGCGCATCGGCGCCGTCGCGGCACAAGGCGGCTCGCTCGGTCTCGTCAAATACATGGGCGCGTTGCCGCGCGTCGCGCCCGCGGGCTCGAAGTTCAACTACAACACCGGCGAGACGCACCTGGCCGGCGCGATCGTGCGTGCCGCGGTCGGCAACAACCTGTCGAGCTACGCGAGCCAGAAGATCTGGTCGAAGTTCGCGATGGAATCGAACGGCTTCTGGATGCTCGCCGACGAATACGGCGCCGAGCACGCCGGCTGCTGCATGAGTGCGACGTTGCGCGACTACGGCCGCATCGGCTTGCTCGCGCTCCGCAAAGGCGTGCTGGCGGACGGCACTTCCGTGCTGCCGGAGAGCTGGATGAAGGATGCGACCACGCCGTCGCCGTCCATGCCCGGCTACGGTTACCAGTGGTGGCTCGTCGGTCCGGGCGACTTCGGCGCGCGCGGCATCTTCGGCCAGTCGATCGAAATCTACGAGCCGCAGAACATCGTGATCGTGACCCATGGGCTGTGGCCGAACGCGAGCAACAAGGAATTGTCCGAGATCCGCCGCGCGTTCCACGAAGCCGTGCGCGACACCTTGAGCCACTGATCATGCGAAAACTCATTCACGTCTTTTGCTGCTGGTCGCTGTTGCTCGCATCCGTGCATGCGGGCGCGCAAACAGCGGAAGAATCGCTGCAGCGGGTGATCGCGGATTTCGAGCGCTTCCAGCGTCACTACGATCCGCTAAGCGCCGGCCAGGAAGGCGACCGCGAAGCGCCGCGTCGTCTGCCCGATGCGAGCCCGGAAGCGGACCAGAATCAGCGCAAGGAGCTCGTCGCATTCGACGAGCGCCTGGCGAAGATCGATGCGGTGCAGCTGTCGAGCGATTCTGCGCTCAACCATCGGCTGCTGACGCGCATCGTCAAGGAGTCGATCGAAGAAGTCGGTTTCGACTTCGGGCGCATCCCTTTCCAGAACGACAGCGGCTTCCACACGCTCGCCGACTACATCGGACGCACCACGACGATCGGGTCGCGCGAGGATGCCGACGCGTGGCTCGCGCGGCTCGAAGCGCTGCCTGCCTACTACCAGCAGAACGTTGCGAATCTGAAGCGCGGCATCGAGACGCGCTACACGCAGCCGCGCATCGTCGTCGATCGCGTTCTGCAGGTTGCGCGCAAGCAGGTGGAAGTGAAGCCGGAAGACAACTCGCTGTTGCTGCCATTTGCACGGATGCCGGCAGGTATTCCCGCGACAGCGCAGGCGGAGTATCGCAGCAAGGCGCTCGCCATGGTGCGCGACAAGGTTTACCCGGCGCAGCGCGCGTTCGCCGAGTTCATGGCGCGCGAGTACGTGCCGGCGGCGCGACCGGCACTCGCATGGCGCACGACGCCCGGTGGCGAAGCGAGCTATCGATTCCTGGTGCGCCAGGAAACGACCACTGACATGACGCCCGACCAGATCCACAAGCTCGGCCTGGACGAAGTCGCGCGCATTCGCGGGCTGATGGAGAAAACGATCGCCGAGACCGACTTCAAAGGCACGTTCCCCGAGTTCCTGAAGATGCTGCGGACCGATCCGCGCTTCTATGCGCACACGGCCACCGAGCTGCTGGAGAAGGCGAGCGAGATCGCCAAACGCTCCGACGATCAGCTGCCGCGCCTGTTCGGCACGCTGCCGCGGTTGACGTACGGCGTGCGACCCGTGCCGGCCGAAATGGCCGAAGGCTATACGACGGGTCGCTATTGGCAGGGCAGCCTGCAGACGGGACAGGCCGGCGGCTACATGGTGAACACCTCGCGACTCGATCAGCGGCCGCTGTACGAGTTGCCCGCGCTGACAGTGCACGAGGCTGTCCCTGGCCATCATCTGCAGATCGCGTTGTCGCAGGAGCTGGCCGGCCTGCCGTACTTCCGCCGCAACATCAGCGTGACCGCGTTCACCGAGGGCTGGGGGCTGTACTCCGAGTTCCTGGGCGAAGAGATGGGTATCTATCGGGATCCCTATGAGCGTTTCGGCCGCTATTCATACGAGATGTGGCGCGCCTGTCGGCTGGTTGCCGACACCGGCATCCACTGGCTCGGCTGGGACATCGAGCAGGCCCGCCGCTGCTTCACCGAGAACTCGGCGCTCGCGCCCCACAACATCCAGACCGAGCTGGAGCGCTACGTTTCCTGGCCCGGCCAGGCGCTTGCATACAAGGTCGGCGAGCTGCGCTTCCGCCAGCTGCGCCGTGAAGCCGAGCAGGCGCTCGGCGAGCGCTTCGACATTCGCAAGTTTCACGACACCTTGCTGCTCGGCGGGCCGCTGCCGCTCGACGTCGTCGAGGTGCGCGTGCGCGATTGGATCAAGAAGAGTCAAGGGTAAGGCGCAGTCGAGAACGCCGGGTCGAAGGGCGCGTCAGTCGTGCAGAGGAGCCGCGTACGTTTCGCGTGGGTGTAAAGTACGCGTTCCGATGAGAACGCCGATCGCAGTCCTTTGCATCTTCGTATCGAGTGGGGCGCTTGCTCAGCAGCCGCAATGGCGTGCGCCCCGCACTGCGGATGGACATCCGGATCTGCAGGGAATGTGGACCAGCGCGACGATCACTCCGCTGGAGCGTCCCGATGAGTACCAGGGGCGCCGCGCGCTGACCAAGGAGGAGGCGGCACGGCTCGAAGGCGCCGAGGCTTCGCTCGTCAGCAACTCCGCGAAGCCGACGGATCTGCAACAGCAGCTGCCCGGCGACTGCAAGGATTTCGGCCGCGGCTGCGGCTACAACAATTTCTGGCTCGATCGCGGCTCGCAGGTCGTGAGGATCGACGGCGAGCCTCGCACTTCGCTGCTCGTCGATCCGCCGAACGGCAAGATTCCGCCGCTCACTGACGAGCGCAAGCAATACATGGCTGCGCGCAATCAGCAGCTACGCCAGAACTTCGACGGTCCGGAAGCGCGGCCGCTCGGCGAGCGTTGCCTGCTCGCGTTCGGCTCCAGCTCCGGTCCGCCGATGCTGCCGGTGCTTTACAACAACCACTACCAGATCGTGCAGAGCGGCGCTGCAATCGTGATCCTGGTGGAGATGGTGCACGACGCACGCATCGTGCGGCTCGGCGGCACGCACGTCGCGAACAACGTGCGCAAGTGGATGGGCGATTCCGTCGGGCACTGGGAAGGCGAGACCCTCGTCGTGGAGACCACGAACTTCACCGATCACGAAAGCTTCCGCGGCACCACTCGCGACGCGCGCGTGATCGAACGCTTCACGCGCGTTGCGCCGGACAAGATGCACTATCGCTTCACGGTGGAAGATCCCAGCGCCTTCACGAAGCCGTTCACCGGTGAGCTGCCGTTCTATCGCACGGACGATGCGATCTACGAATACGCCTGCCACGAAGGCAACTACGCGCTGCGAGGAATCCTCGCGGGCGCACGTGAGCAGGAGCACGGCGCGTCTACGGACGCAGCAGCTCCGAAACAGTAACGGGGCTGAGCCCGCGCTCTTTCAATCCGCTCAGGATCAGCGGCAACGCCGCCGCGGCGAGGCGCCGATGCTTGCCATCGCGCTCGTGACCGTCATGCATGAGCACGATATCCCCAGGCGCGATGCGCCCTAACACACGTTCGGCAGTCGCCTTGGGGTCGCTGGTAAATGTGTCGCGGCTGTGCAGCGACCACGCGACGACTTTCAGCTTGCGTGCGTGCGCGACGCGCGCCAGCGCTGGACTCTTCAATCCCACTGGCGGTCGATAGAGCGGCTCTGCGTCCGAGCCCGAGAGCTCCTGGATCAAGCGCGTGCTGCGTTCGACATCCGACTGCTGGTGGTCGGTGCCATAGAAGTTCTGGAAATACGAGTGCATCCAGGAGTGATTGCCGAGCTCGTGGCCTTCTCGCAATGCGCGCACCCCGATGTCCCGATGCTTCTCGAGCTGGCGACCGATCGCGAAGAACGTCGCGCGTGCGCCGGCGGCTTCGAGCGTGTCGAGAATCGACGGTGTGACTTCGGGGTCGGGGCCATCGTCGAACGTGAGTGCGACACGCGGGCGGTCGCGCGGGCCGTGCGAAATCGTCGGGTAGAACACGCTGGAAGACGGTCGGAAGATGCCGTCGGTGAGCACCACCAGGAACGCCGCCGAGGCGCCGAAGGCGAGCGGTGTCGCGGTCAGCAGCGCCGACGATCCGAGGACGGCGGCGCCACCCGCCAGCAGAACTTTATCGGCGCGGCAAAGGTTCACCTCGCGACTCTAGCACCGGGCCCGTCGACCCATCGACAGTTTCGATTGAGCTCATCGCGAAGTTCGATTGCCGATTGCGGCGCGGGAGTGCAGCTTTGTAGCCATTGCAAGCCCTGGAGGGTTCATGACTGATTCAAAGCTGATTCCCGTGACCGACGCCACCTTCGCCGAGCAGGTGCTCGGCGCGCAGACGCCCGTGCTGGTGAAGTTCGAAGCGCAATGGTGCGGCCCCTGCAAGGCGATGAAGCCGATGGTCGACGAGATCGCGACCGAGTATTCCGGCCGCCTGACCGTCGCGACGGTCGACATCGAGGACAACCAGCAAACGGTGTACCGCCTGGGCGTGCGCGCCGTGCCGACGGTGGTTTTGTTCAAGAACGGGGAAGTTTTCGCCCAGAAGGTGGGCCTGCCGCGCAAGGCCGACCTCACTGCGATGATCGACAAGGCGGTCGAGAAGGCTGTGGCGTAGAGAAATTGAGCGCTCTCGTCGAAAGGGCCTCGGCCGCTTTCGACAAATGAATTAGAGTGCGCACTCCAACCCGGACACGCTGCGAAAAGGGGGAAGAGTGCGCACAGGTTTCCTGCCGCGTCTGCGGCTGCTTTGCATTGTGTTGCTGGCGTTCGCCGGCAGCGTCCACGCCCAGAATGACAACAATCGCGTCGACCTCCTGATCCGCAACGGCACGATCTACGACGGCCGCGGCGCTGCGCCGATTCGCGGCGACGTCGCGGTCCGCGACGGGCGCGTCGTCGCGACCGGCACGCTCACCGGCTACACCGCTACGCGCGAAGTCGATGCCAAGGGACTCGCGGTCGCGCCCGGCTTCATCAATACGCTGTCCTGGGCCGTCGAATCGCTGATCTACGACGGTCGCGGCATGAGCGACATCAAGCAGGGCGTCACGACCGAGATCTTTGGCGAAGGTACCTCCATGGGCCCGGTCAACGACCGTATCCGCGAGGAGATGATCAAGACGCAGAGCGACATCCGCTACGACGTCACCTGGAAGACGCTGGGTGAATATCTGGATTTCCTGGCGAAGAAGGGCGTGTCGCCGAACGTCGCGTCATTCATCGGCGCGACCACCGCGCGCGAGTACGTCGTAGGTTACGACGACCGTGCACCCACGCCCGCCGAGCTGAAGCAGATGCAGGAGCTCGTGCGCCAGGCGATGCGCGAAGGCGCGCTCGGCGTCGGCAGCTCGCTCATCTACGCACCCGCTTCTTATGCGAAGACCGAAGAACTGATCGCGCTCGCAAGTGCTGCCGGTGAATTCGGCGGCGGCTACATCTCGCACATGCGCAGCGAAGGCGATCGCTTTCTCGAAGCGCTCGACGAGCTGATCCGTATCTCGCGCGAGGGCAAAGTACATGCGCAGGCTTATCACCTGAAGGCCGCGGGTCAGAAGAACTGGCCGAAGATGGCTGAGGCCATCGCCAAGATCGAAGCCGCGCGCAAGCAAGGTCTGCCGATCACGGCGGACATGTATGCATACACAGCGGGCGCGACCGGGCTCGATGCTGCGATGCCGCCGTGGGTGCAGCAGGGCGGTATCGATGGCTGGGTCGCACAGCTGAAGAAGCCTGATGTCCGCAAGAAAGTCATCGCCGAGATGCGCGACCCGAACGTGAAGTGGGAGAGCCTGCTGCTCGCCGCCGGCTCGCCGGAGCGCGTGCTGCTGATCGGCTTCAAGACCGACAAGCTCAAGCCGCTGACCGGCAAGTCGCTCGCCGAAGTCGCGAAGATGCGCGGCGTGTCGCCCGAGGATGCCGCGATCGATCTCGTGATCGAGGATCACACGCGTGTCGGCACGGCGTACTTCCTGATGTCCGAAGACAACGTGAAGCTCGGCCTGTCGCAGCCGTGGGTGAACATCGGCTCGGACGCCGAGACGCCGGCGCCGGAAGGGCCTTTCCTGCTGAGCAACCCTCATCCGCGCGCCTACGGCACGTTTGCGCGCTTCCTGGGCCGCTACGTGCGCGATCAGAAAGTGACGACATTGCAGGACGCGATCCGGCGCCTGACGAGCCTGCCAGCCGCGAGCTTCAAGCTGAAGGATCGCGGTTGCCTGGCGAAGGGCTGCTACGCCGACATCGCGATATTCGACCCGGCGAAAATCGCCGACCTCGCGACCTTCGACAAGCCGCACCAGTACTCGGTCGGCATGGTGCACGTGTTCGTGAACGGCACGCAGGTGCTGAAAGACGGCGAGCACACCGGCGCGAAGCCCGGTCAGGTCGTGCGCGGCCCAGGTTGGGTCGGCTGGAAAGGTGCCGGGTTAAAAAACGGCCCATAACTGCACAGCGCAGCAATCTGCTGCGCTGCTCAGTTATGCCACGTTTCTGTGCCCGGCACCGAGCTCAGGCTCGCGGACTGATCTGCGAGCCACGCTGCCAGCGCCGGCATGTCGATGCCCGCTGGCGGCTTCGCTTTATTCGTCTCGATCCACGCTCGCGTCGCCTGCAAAAGCTTCGCCGCTTGCTGCTGATCCAACGCATACAGTCGCAAATAGTTGAACTGCACTTCAGCGATGCGATTCAGTGCGAGCAACGCTTCCGCCTGATACTCGATCGCATGCACTGCATCGGGGTTGATCTTCAGCGCCTGCTTGTACGCACGCAGCGACTCGTCGTAGCGTCCGAGCTTGCGATTCGCAAATCCCAGGTACGTGTAGGCCTCGTGCATCGAGCTGTCGAGACGCGTCGCCTCGACGAAGTGCGGCAACGACGCTCGATACGCTGCCTGTGCAGTTTCTAGCGCGGCCTTGCGCTCAACATCGTTCGATGAAGCTGCTGCGAGATTCTCCGCATGCTCGGCACGGAGAATCGACGCGTAACCGCGCGTATACGCATCTATCGCCTGCTGCTCCGACACAGGAACCGGACCGGGTGCCTTCGGTCGATAGCCGCCGGGTCCATCGGCGTAAGCGGCCGTGACCGCGCCCAACAGCGCGATCACGGCCAGCCAGTCACGCGAACGTCGCATCAGAACCGCGACGCCGTCAGCTGCACATCGGCAGCCGCCCAAGCTTTCTTGAAGTCAGCTTCGATCAGCTTCGCCTGGTCGGTCTTGCCCTGCGCACGCAGCGCCTGCGACAGACCGTACAGCGCCCAGCCGTTCTGCGGATGCTTCTGGAGATCGTCCCAGTACACGCTCTCGGCTTCGACGGGGCGACCCGCCTGCAGCAGCACCGCGCCGAGGTTGTGGCGCACGGGCTGATGCCAGTCGTCCGGCTCGGTGTAGATCATCGCGTCTTCGTAGCGCACCGCGCGGTCGAGATGCGCGATGGCCGTGTCGAAGTTGCCCTGAGCGGCGGCCAGCTCGCCCTGGAGCACTTCGGTGCCGATGCGCAGGACCGAGTCAGCGAGGTTCAACGACATCGACGTCGGAGCCTTGATCAGCTCCGGATCGGCAGCGATCTTCTTCACCGCATCGATCTCTTTCGTGGCCGACGCGAAGTCCTTCTTGCGGATGAACGCCAAGCCGCGCGCGTAGTGCCGAGTGGCGCGCGTGAACAGCGTGTCGGCGCGCGGTGCCGGCAGTGCCAGAATTTCATCCCACTTGCCGAAGCGCACCAGCGAGTAGTCGTGCGTCAGCAGGAACGTCTGCAGCAGCGGCACATCCTTCAGGGCCTCGACCGGGATCGACTTCGCGGTCTTGTCGGCCGCGTCGATCGCGAGCTTGCTCTCGCCGGCCATGGTCGCGGCGAACCACAGGAAGTGAATGTTGTGCGGGTAGTAGGCCATCGGATACAGGCCCTGCGCCCGGCACTGCGAGATGTAGTCCTCGTCGGCGACGACGGCCATCTGATTGGCCTTCACCGCATCCGTATAGCGACCCACACGCTGGAACAGATGTCCCGGCATGTGTACCAGGTGGCCAGCAGCAGGGGCGAGCGGCAGCAGTCGATCCGCGGCAGCCTCGGCGCGCTCCGGCGTATTGCTGGCTTCCCACAGATGGATCCACAGGTGCAGTGCGCCGGTGTGATCCGGGTCTTCCTTCATCGCCTTCTCGAGCGCGGCGACGATGTCGGCCGTGCGCTCGTAGGGGATGCCAGCGCGGTTCCAGTAGTTCCACGGGCTGAGGTCCATCAGCGACTCGGCATACAAGGTCGCAGCGTCCTCATCGTCCGGATACTTCTGGTACAGCGCGCGCATCGCGCCGGCGTAAGCCTGGTCGGCGGCGACGCGATCGTCGGCCTTGCCGGTGTAGCGGGCGGCGAGGGCGTCGATGTAGTCGCGCTCGCGCTGCGAAGCCTTCGACTTCAGCGCCTGCGCCTGCTTCAAGTGATCGAGCGCCTTCGGCTCCTCTTCCGGCGCCATCGGCGCGTTGATGTTAGGGCCGAGCACCAGCGCCATGCCCCAGTGTGCCATCGCGAGATTCGGATCGAGGCGCGCCGCTTCGGCGAACGCGCGGCCGGCTTCGGCATGATTGAAGCCATACGCCAGGTTCAGGCCCTGGTTCATGAACAGCTGGGCCTGCTCGGACTTGGTCGACACCGGGAACGCGTGCTTGCCGACTTTCTGCAGCCGCGGCGCGCGGGCGCCCGAGGCGGCGGCAGTGTCGAACGAATCTGTGGGCTGGTAATGCTTGTGGACGGGGACTTGGGCGTGCAACGGGGCCGTTGCCAGACCCAGCACGAGTGCAGCGAGGCACAACGAGCGAGTGCGCATAGAACTTCTCCCTGGGGCTTCGAAATTGAGACCCGGCCATCGTTATAGGGTCGGATCGTGAGCCTGAGGTTTGGGCTGTCGTGAAAATTGCGTGAATGGCGCGAACTGTACGCCCATTTCTACATGCCGGCCGTGTATCGTTCGTGCATGCAAGGACCCGAGCCCATCGCGATCGTGACCACCGGCGGCACGATCGACAAAGCCTACTTCGACGCCCTCAGCACGTACCAGATCGGCGAGCCGGTCGTTAAGAAACTCCTCGACGCGGCCAACGTCACGCACCCGTACCGGATCGTCGAGCTGCTCCGCAAGGACAGCCTGGAGCTGACGGACGAAGACCGGCAGCGCCTCAAAGACACCGTTGCTGCGCTCACCGAGCGGCGCGTCGTCATCACGCACGGCACGGACACGATGACGGATTCCGCGAAGGTGCTCGCGGCGATCCCGGGCAAGACGATCGTCCTGACCGGCGCGCTGTCGCCGGCGCGGTTCGCCGATAGCGACGCGACGTTCAACATAGGCATGGCCTTCGCCGCCGTGCAGTCATTGCCCGCGGGTGCATACGTCGCGATGAACGGCCGCGTCTTCCGCGGCGACGAAGTGAAGAAGGATCGAGAGCAGCGCAGGTTCGTCGCGAACAACGAATGACCGCCAAAGCGCCCGACTCGGTCCGACACCTGCAGCAGCTGGACGAGCTGATCACGCGGGTGGTACGCGAGGCGGAGCTGATCCACGACTACGTGCAGCTGCGCTTCCACGGCGACATCGTGCTGACGTTGAATCATGTCGTCGAGCTCGACGGTCAGCAGCTGTCGAATTCAGCGTCGGGACGAACTCTGCTCGCGTCGATCGTGGGGCGCACGGTTGGCGACGTGGCGCGCGCAGCCGATCGGATCGTGCTGAATTTTCGCGACGGTCCGACGCTGACGATGAGCCTGCAATCCGCCGAGCCGCACTCAGGCGAGGCGTTGCAGTTCAGTGCACATCGCGTCGCTGCTGCGCTGCCTTACTCTGTAAGCTGAACCTCGGCTCGATGGTTTTGTTCGTGCCGTTTACCAAAGCGGCAACGTAGCGTCCCACTGCCGGTCCATGCTTGAACCCGTGACCCGATCCGGCGCCGACCAGCACGACGTTCTCCCACTGCGGATGGCGATCGAGCAAAAAATCGCCGTTCGAACTGTTCTCGTACTGGCACACGCGCGATTCGACCAGCGGCCGGTTCGCGAGCGCCGGCATGCGCCGCTTCATGAACTCGCGCACATCGGCGATCGCTTGCGGGCTCGGCGTCCGATCGCCGACGTCGGGATCGATCGGCGCGCCGTGCAGGTCGTGTGCGACCTTGACGCCGCGGCCTTCGAGATCCGGCATGCCGTAGTAGATGTCGCCGTCGTTGAAGTCGGCCCACCCGGGCAAATGTGCGGGCAGGAAGCGGTTGTCGCCGGCCTCGGGCGCGAAGAAGAACACTTCCTGCCGCGTCGGGAAAATCCGCTGGCCGAGTATTTGCGGAAAGACCTTCGGCAGCCACGGGCCGCAGGCGAACACGAAACGCGACGCGCTCAACGATTCGCCGGCGGCGGTGCGAATGGAGTCGAACGACGCATCCGGCTTCGGCGGCACGATCGCGGCCTGGCGGTACTCGCCGCCGGCGGCTACGAACTCCTGCACCAGGGTCTGCACCGCGCGGCGCGCCATGAGGATGCCGCGGTAGCGCTCGAAGAATCCCAGCTCGACGCCGTCCCATGCGATCTGCGGAAAGCGCTTGGCCAGCGCGGGTCGGTCGAGCACGTCCAGCGGGATACCCAGCCGCCGATGCACCTCGATGCTCTGCTCGACGTAGGGCTCACGGCGGCCGAAGAAAAACACAACCCCGGTAGGGTGGAAGATCGGCAGGCCGGAGCGGCCCGACAGCCACCGCCATTCGTCCAATGATTCCCAGGCGAATCGCGTGTAGATTTCGTCGCGGCCGTAGACGGTGCGCGATATTCGGGACTCGCCGCCCGAGGAAGCGCGGGCGTGGGCCGGACCCCAGGCATCGAGCAGCAGCACTTTGCGGCCGCTCTTGAGCAGGTGCCATGCTGTCCAGGCGCCGAACACGCCGGCGCCGACCACGATCACGTCGCGACGGCCGGATTGCACTGCGGACCCGCTCTGCTCTCGTTCTGCCGCCATCGACTTCACGGTCGATGCACCGGCCGCGGCGGCCATGCCGGCGAGCAGCGTGCGGCGGGAGAAGTGCAAAGAATTCGGCATACTGTCGTTCTCGTTGTTCGGGATTCGATACTCATATTCGGCGGCGGCAATCATTGACCGGGGAGCTGGGCAACGCAATGACGAACCTTAGCTACGTATGCGGCGTCGGCAACGAGCCGTTGCTGTACCAGACGGTCGGGGCCGCGCTGGAGCAAGCAGCGGCGCGTTGGGGCGAACGCGAGGCGCTCGTCGTCCGGCATCAGAACATCCGCTGGACGTATCGCGAGCTCGACGCGGCGGCGGATCGCTTGGCGGCCGGCTTCATCCACCTCGGCCTCGTGCCCGGCGACCGGATCGGCATCTGGGCGCCGAACCGCTACGAATGGGTCGTCACCCAGTTCGCCACCGCCAAGGCCGGGCTGATCCTGGTCACGATCAATCCCGCGTATCGCACTTCCGAGCTCGAATACGCGCTCAACAAAGTCGGCTGCAAGGCGCTCGTGCTCGCGCCGAGCTTCAAGACCAGCGACTACGCCGCGATGCTCGAACAGGTCCGCCCGAAGGTCCCGACGCTGCGCGCAGCGATTCTGACGGACGATGCTCCGCGGCCGGGTTTCCTGCGCTACGCCGATGTGGCGTCGTCGGGAACGGCGGCAGATCTCGAACGTGTCCGTGAGCTGCGGCCGCAGCTGCAGCCGGAGGACGCGATCAACATCCAGTTCACCAGCGGCACGACGGGCCTGCCGAAAGGCGCGACGCTGTCTCATCACAACATCGTCAACAACGGCTACTTCGTCGCGCAGCGCCAGACGTTCACCGAGAACGACCGCCTGTGCATTCCCGTGCCGCTGTATCACTGCTTCGGCATGGTCATGGGTGTGCTCGGGTGCGTGACGTACGGCGCGGCGATGATCTTCCCGGGCGAGGCGTTCGAGCCGAAGAGTGTGCTGGAGACGCTCGAAGCGGAGCGTTGCACGGCGCTGTACGGCGTGCCGACGATGTTCATCGCGGAGCTCGAGCATCCGGAGTTCAAGCGCTACGACCTGCGCACGCTGCGCACCGGCGTGATGGCAGGAGCGCCGTGCCCGGTGGAAGTCATGAAGCGAGTGATCTCCGACATGAACATGAAGGAAGTCACGATCGCCTATGGGATGACGGAGACGAGTCCGGTCAGTTTCCAGAGCAACCGCGACGATACGTTGGAGCAGCGCGTCTCGACGGTCGGCTCGATTCATTCGCATCTCGAAGTGAAGATCGTGGATGCGGAAGGCCGCGTCACGCCGCTCGGCGAGCGTGGCGAGCTGCTGACGCGCGGCTACAGCGTGATGCACGGCTACTGGGACGATGAAGAGAAAACGAAGCAGGCCATCGACCCGCAAGGCTGGATGCACACCGGTGATCTGGCGACGCTCGACGCAGCCGGCTACTGCAACATCGTCGGCCGCGTGAAGGACTTGATCATCCGCGGCGGCGAGAACATCTCGCCGCGCGAGATCGAGGAGTTCCTGTATCGCCACCCGAAGATCCAGGACGTGCAGGTGTTCGGGATCCCGGACCGCCGCTACGGCGAAGTGGTGTGCGCGTGGATCAAGCTGAAGGCGGGCGAGCGATCCGATGCTGAAGCGATCCGCAGCTTCTGCCGCGAGCAGATCGCGCACTACAAAGTGCCGACGCACGTCCGCTTCGTGGAGCAGTTCCCGATGACGGTCACCGGCAAGATCCAGAAATACCTGATGCGGCAGGAGATGAGCCGGGAGCTGGCCGTCAGCGAAGAGAAAACGGCGTAGCGGTCGGGCTCGAGCCCGACCTACTGCACGTGGCTCATCAATTCCTGGCGTACCACTGCCGGCGTCATGCCGAGGATCTTGCGCATGTGCCGCGCCAGGTGACTCTGGTGAGCGAAGCCCGCCGCGAACGCCACTTGCGCGATCGACAAGCTGCGATCCTGCAGCAGTAACTTCGCGCGCTCCACGCGCCGACGCAGCACGTACTGGTGCACCGGCATGCCGGTCGATTGTCGGAACAGCGTCTTCAAGTGCGACACGCTGACACCGGCGACCGAGGCGATCTCCGCGAGCGACAGGTCGCTCTCGAGATTGTCCTCGATGTAAGAGATCACCTGTTTCAACTTCCACGAGCCGAGCCCGCCGGGAATCTCGCGCATCGGCAGCGAGCGCTGGTTGTGTCGCTGCAGTAACCGCGCGGCGAGTGCCTTGCCGAGGCTCTCGCGGAACAGGCGGCCGCCGATGCCGCCGGCATCGATGTCAGCCTTCAATGCCCACGCGATGTGTTCGATCACCGGGTCGCGCAACTGAAAGCGATCCGCGATCTCGATGCTGCCGGGATTGATTTCGAGCTCGCTCGCCACTGCCTTCAGCAGCACATCCGGCACACGCATGATCAATGTGGTGCCGCCTTGCTTGGTCTCCCAAGCCGACGGCGTGCGCGCCGGAATGATGTCGAGATCGCCGGCGACTTCGCGGCCGTGACGCAATCGTCCGCCGCGCGAGCACGTGACCTCCACTGACGGTCCCAGGTGCATGCACACGATCGCGTAAGGCAACGCGGGGATCTGCGTGAGGCCGGGCTGAAAGGAATTGATCGCAACGGTGACGGAGGTGTGTCCGTCGGATGCTGTGGCGTTGGCGTTCTTGAGGACGGGTTCGCTTACGGAACTCATGTTGTTGCCTCCACGCATTCAGCTACTGCTGTGCCGAGAATACAACGAATCACCCCGTTCTGTGCCAGCGATGCTCGAGCACAGTCCGGCCGATCATGCTCCCCGCGATCTGAATGTGCAGCACGAAGCCATATTCGGCGCGGTTCGTGAGCCTCTTCACGACAGAATCTCCTCGTCCGAATCGGCTAGTCCTGGTCTTAACGGGTGCGCAGCAAAACAGCTCCAGCGATTAACTATTTCGCAACACTCGATTGGGGAGCGCGCTGATGCTGAATTCCAACAAGGTTGCAGAGGCAACGGCAGCGCTGCGCCATCTTCGAGTGGCGCTTTTCACAGGAGGCTGACAATGACTATTCGCAATCGTTCCTTGCAGCGTGCCGTGCGGCACGCGCTACTGGCCAGCGCCGCCGGCGCAGCCGTCGTAGCGCTGCCCGCGCAAGCACAAGACTCAACCATCCAGGAAGTCGTCGTTACGGGCTCGCGCATCAGCACGCCCAATATGACGAGCATCAGTCCCGTCACCGCGATCGCTGCCGAAGACATCGCTGCGACCGGCAAGATGCGGGTCGAAGACATAATCAATCAGCTGCCGCAGGCGATGGCCGCCCAGGGTTCGACGATCTCGAACGGCTCGACGGGCACCGCTACCGTCGACCTGCGCGGCTTGAACGCCAAGCGCACGCTGGTGCTGGTCAATGGCCGGCGCCTGATGCCCGGCAATCCGGACACCGCGCCCGGCGTGAACTCCGGCGCGCCGGACTTGAACCAGATCCCGAAGGCGCTGATCGAGCGCGTCGAAGTGCTCACCGGCGGCGCTTCCTCGGTGTACGGCGCCGACGCCGTCGCCGGCGTGGTGAACTTCATCCTCAACACGCGCTTCGAAGGCGTGAAGGTCGAAGGCAACTACAGCTTCTACAACCACAAGAACGACAACGAAGTGGCCGGCGTCGTTCGCCGCAGCAACTACGCGCTGCCGGAGAGCAGCATCAACACGGGCTACTCGAAGGACTTCTCCTTCGTGATGGGCTCCAACTTCGCGGACGACAAGGGCAACGCGACGTTCTACGCGACTTACACGGACGTGAAGCCGATCCTGCAGGCCGAGTTCGACTACAGCGCCTGCACGTTCAATTCCGGCAACACGTTCTCGTGCGGCGGCTCCGGCACGACCGATCCGCCGCGCATGCGCGCCCGCAATCCTGTGACGCAGGAGTTGACGCCGTATCACGTCGTCGACAGGAACACCGGCGCGTTCCGTCCGTACAGCAGTGCGACCGACAACTACAACTTCGGTCCGCTGAACTTCTATCAGCGCCCGGACGAGCGTTACACCGCCGGCGTGTTCACCGACCTGGAAGTTGCCGACGGCCAGACGGCGTACGGCGAATTCATGTTCATGAAGGACCAGTCGATCGCGCAGATCGCACCGAGCGGCGTGTTCGGCCAGGAAATGAACGTGTCGTGCAACAACCCGCTGCTCAGCGCCGAGCAGGCGCAGCTGTTCTGCGGCCAGTTCGGCTTGTCGACCGCGGCCGATTCGACCGACGTGGCCAGCGTGATCCTCGGCAAGCGCAACGTCGAAGGCGGCGGGCGCCAGAGCGACATCACGCACGAGTCGTTCCGTACGGTGCTCGGCATGCGCGGCGACATCAACGACACGTGGTCGTACGACGCATACGGGCAATTCGGCGAGACTCAGCTCGCGCTGACGTTCCTCAACGATTTCTCGATCCAGCGTACCTCGCGCGCGGTCAACGTGCAGATCGACCGCCGCGTCAACTCCAACGGCACACCGGTCAATGCAGCGACGTTCGGCACGCCGCAGTGCGTGGCGTTCCTCGACGGCACCGATCCGGCGTGCGTGCCCTACAACCCGTGGCGGCCGGGCGCAATCACGCAGGACCAGCTCGACTACCTGCAGATTCCGCTGGTGCAGCGGGGCCAGACCACCGAGCGCGTCGCCAACGTCTCGTTCACCGGCGACCTCGCGAACTACGGTGTGAAGCTGCCGTCGGCGCAGAGCGGCATGCTCGTCAACTTCGGCGTCGAATGGCGTGAAGAGAAGAGCGAGCTGCTGCCGGATGCAGCGTTCCAGTCGGGCGACGGTGCGGGCCAGGGCGGTCCGACTCCGCCGATCGCCGGCGGCTACATCGCGAAGGACATCTTCGCCGAAGCGCGCATGGCGCTGATCGAAGACAAGCCCTTCGCGCAGAGTGTGTCGGCGGAGGCGGGTTATCGATACTCCGATTACAGCCTCGACTTCAACACCGACACCTACAAGCTCGGTCTGGAGTGGACGCCAATCGAGGACGTGCGGGCCCGCGTGAGCTATCAGCGTGCAGTGCGCGTGCCGAACGTCTCCGAGCTGTACGGTGCGCAAACGGTCGGCCTCGACGGCACGATCGACGTGTGCGCCGGATCGGCGCCGACGCTGACGTTCGACCAGTGCGCGCGCACCGGCGTGACGGCAGGGCAGTACGGCAGAATCGAGGCGAATCCGGCCGCGCAGTACAACGGCTTCGTCGGCGGCAATCCGGATCTGCAGCCGGAGAAGGCGGACACGCTGTCGTTCGGCCTCGCGTTCCAGCCCAGCTTCGCGCCGGGCCTGCGCTTGCAGATCGACTACTTCGACATCTCGATCGAGGATGCGATCCAGGCGCCGAACGCCGACTTCTCGCTGCTCATGTGCGCGTTGAACGGCGACCCGTCGACCTGCGGCCGCGTGCAGCGCGACCGTGACGGCTCGCTGTTCAATTCGAACGCCGGCTTCATCGTCGACACGTTCGAGAACATCGGCGAGATCGCGACCTCCGGCATCGACCTCGACGCGTCCTATGCGTTCGACATCGGTGCCGGCGGCCGGCTCGGCTTCGACTTCGTCGGCACCATGCTCGACTCGCTGGAGTTCACTCCGCAGGACGGCGTGACGTATGACTGCGCCGGTCTGTACGGCGCGGTATGCGGCGTGCCGGCGCCGGAGTGGCGGCACAAGTTGGACACGACCTGGCGCATGCCGTGGGGCGGTGTCGACCTGACGCTGAGCTGGCGTTACTTCGGCGAAGCGAAGCGCGATGCGGAGGACTCGAACGAGTTCCTGTCGTTCCTCGGCACGGCGACCGGCGCGTTGCCGACCGACTCCCGGCTCGGCAGCCGCAGCTACTTCGACCTGACGGGCTCGATGACGCTGGCGGACAAGTACACGGTGCGCCTGGGCGTGAACAACCTGTTCGACAAGAACCCGCCGTTGAACGGCCAGAGCTCGTGCCCGACCGGCCCGTGCAACGGCAACACCTGGCCGCAGGTGTACGACGCGTTCGGACGGCAGATCTTCGGCCTGGTCACGATCGACTTCTAACGGTTCGACTGGTATTGGCGCCGCTACGCCTGCGACGTAGCGGCGCCTTTTTTACGGGTTGACACTGTGGGAGGCAGGCTGCAGCCTGACCCCCATGCTCACGCCCGCCGATCGCGAACGCTACAGCCGCCATCTGGTGCTGCGGGAGATCGGCGTCGCGGGCCAGGAAAAGCTCAAAGCTGCGCGGGTGCTCGTGCTCGGCGCCGGCGGGCTCGGCTCGCCTGCGGCGCTGTACCTGGCGGCATCCGGCGTCGGCACGCTCGGAGTGATCGATTTCGACAGCGTCGACGTGTCGAACCTGCAGCGCCAGGTGATCTACGACACTGCGAGTGTCGGCACGCCGAAAGCGGCAGCCGCCAAGAGCCGCTTGCTCGCGCTCAATCCGCACATCGAGCTGATCGCTCACCAGGTCGAGCTGCGTGCGGACAACGTCCTGCAACTGTTCGAACGCTATGACATCGTGCTCGACGGCACCGATCGTTTCGGCACGCGCTATCTCACGAACGACGCGTGCGTGATCCTGCGCAAGCCGCTGGTCTCGGCGGCCATCCATCGCTTCGAAGGGCAGGCGATGACGTACGTGCCGGATCGCGGCCCGTGCTATCGCTGCTTGTTCCCCGCGCCGCCGGGCGACGGTCTCGTGCCGAACTGCGCCGAAGCGGGAGTGCTCGGCGTACTCCCCGGCGTGATGGGCACGATCCAGGCGACCGAAGCGATCAAGTTGATCGTCGGTGCCGGCGAGCCGCTGATCGGCCGGCTGCTCACGTACGACGCGCTCGCGATGCGCTTCAACGAGTTCAGTTTCAAGCGGCGCGCGGACTGCGCCGTGTGCGGCGATCGTCCCACGATCACGGTGCCGCAAGATGCGCCGCAGCTGTGTACCGCAGAAGCGCTTGCAAGCGTCCGCACTCTGACTCCAGCCGAGCTGAGCGAGCTGCTCGAAGAACCGGGTGGCACGACTGCGATCGTCGACGTTCGTGAGCCGCGCGAGTTCGCAGCTTCGCACCTGGAGGGAGCTACCAACATTCCGGTCGGCGAACTGCAGGCGCGCATCGGCTCGCTGTCGAAAGGAATGGTGGTCTTCGTCTGCCGCAGCGGCGCGCGCAGCCTGACTGCCGCCGCGCTCGCGAGCCGCGCCGGCGTCGAGGATATCGCGCACCTCGAAGGCGGATTGCTGGCCTGGGCGCGCGAGGTCGATACTGCTTTCGAGGTCGCGCCGGTGTGAGCCGCGGATTTTCGCCGGCGAAATGAGTTGTTAGGCCTGAATCGAGCGCAGAGAATAATCAACACGCAGCGACCCGCTGCCACCACGTCGGGGGTCCACGATGAACGAAGTCACGGCAGAGCGCACCGGCAATCCGGACATGGCGAAGATCGTCTATGTCCTGTACCTGATCGGCCTGCTGACCGGCCTCACCATCATCATCGGCGTGGTGATGGCTTACATTTATAAGGACGACTCGCCGGAGTGGCTGCGTACTCACTACGAGAGCCAGATCAGGATTTTCTGGATGGGCATCCTGTACTCGATCGTCGCGACGCTGCTGATCTTCGTGCTGATCGGCTTCCTGCTGTACTTCGTGATCGCGGTGTGGTGGATCGTTCGCTGCGTGAAGGGCCTGAAATACCTGGACCAGAAGCAGGCCTACCCGGATCACCAGAGCTGGGCTTTCTAGCGCTTGAGGGGCCCCGTCAGGGGCCCCATCTACTGCAGGTCGGAATGGACTATCATTCGCGTCCGGCCCCAACGGAGTGACCTGCAGTTGAACGTCAGCGTCTTCGACCTGTTCAAGATCGGTATCGGGCCGTCGAGCTCCCACACAATGGGGCCCATGACGGCCGCTGCTCGTTTCATCCGCGAAGTCCAGGAGCGCGGCCAGCTCGCGCAGGTCGCGCGCGTGACCGTCGATCTTTACGGCTCACTCGCGCTGACCGGTAAGGGCCACGCCACCGACACCGCCGTGACGCTGGGTCTTGCCGGGTGGCTGCCGGCGCAGGTCGATCCCGATGCTGCCGCGAAGCTCATCGATGAAGTCCGGCAGCAGGGCAAGCTGACGCTCGCCGGCTCGCACGCAGTCGAGTTCCGGATCGATCGCGACATCCACTGGCACTACAAGGAAAGCCTGCCGTATCACCCCAACGCGCTGACGCTGCGCGCACTCGACGCGCAGGGCGGCTCGTTGCATGTGGGTACTTTCTATTCCGTCGGCGGCGGTTTCGTCGTGACCGAAACCGAAGCACAGTCGCCCGCAGCGCTCGCCACGGGTCCCGCGATTCCGTTTCCGTTTGCCAATGCCGCAGAGCTGCTGGAGGTCGCCGAGCGCGAGAAGCTGAGCATCGCGGACGTCATGCTGCGCAACGAGTGTGCCGTGCGTAGCGAGCAGGAAGTGCGCAGCGGGCTGGATCACATCTGGAACGCGATGAGCACTTGCATCGATCGCGGCCTGCGTCAGGAGGGCGTGCTGCCGGGAGGTCTGAGCGTCAAGCGCCGCGCGGCCAATCTGCGTGCAACGCTGGAAGAGCGCGAGCGCAACAAGAAGGCGGACCCGCTGATCGCGATGGATTGGATCAATGCATGGGCGTTGGCCGTCAACGAGGAAAACGCAGCGGGCGGCAAGGTCGTGACCGCGCCGACCAACGGCGCAGCAGGCGTAGTCCCCGCGGTGCTGCGCTACTACGATCGTTTTTGCGACGGCACGCAGCAGGGCAGACACATCTTCCTGCTGACCGCTGGCGCGATCGGCTCGCTCTACAAGCGCAATGCCAGCCTCTCGGCTGCCGAGATGGGTTGCCAGGGCGAGATCGGCGTCGCATGTTCGATGGCGGCGGGCGGTCTCGCGGCAGCGCAGGGCGGCGCCAACGGACAGATCGAGAACGCCGCGGAGATCGGCATGGAGCACAACCTCGGGCTCACTTGCGATCCTATCCGCGGGCTGGTGCAGATCCCTTGCATCGAGCGCAACGCGATGGGCGCAGTCAAGGCGATCGATGCCTCGCGGCTCGCGTTGATGGGCGACGGCACGCACCACGTGACGCTCGATCGCGTCATCGAGACGATGCGCCGTACCGGTGCCGACATGCACGACTCCTACAAGGAGACGTCGCTCGGCGGTCTCGCGGTCAACGTCCCTGAATGCTGAAGGAGCTGGGAGTGATTCCGATCCGCTCTGCGTTGGCTGTGCTGGCCACGATCCTCTGCTTGCCGGTGTTCGCGAAGGACGCGGCGCCGGCCAGTCCGCCGCGCTACACGTTCTCTTGGCCGCTCGATGGCAGCGGGCTCGCGCCGCGCGGCGGCACCACGAAAGGGCCGGCAGTCACGCTCGACAAGAGCGAGTCGCCGGCGTGGCAGCGGCTCCAGGAAAAAGGGCTCAGCGACCTGGAGCGCGATCGTCGCGCGATTCTCGCGATGGCCGGCACGTATCGCGTGACGTTCGATTTCCTGGAAGTCACGCCGTTCGGCGGGGACGACAAGCCCAAAGCGCCATATCAGTCGTGGGGCACGGAGAAGGTCTACGTCGACAGCGACGCCGGGCGTTTCATCAGCCTCGTGCACATTCTCGAGATGCGCATCGTGCAGCAGGACGGGAAAGTCAGCGAGCCGATGGTTACGAAGCATTGGCGGCAGGATTGGGCGTACGAGCCCGCGGACATCGTCGGCTACCAGGGCAACGATCGTTGGGAGCGCCGTCAGCTGGCGTCCGGTGAAGCAGCCGGGCGTTGGCGGCAGGCTGTGTATCAGGTCGACGAGTCGCCGCGCTACGCGAGTCTCGGCAAGTGGGAGCACAGCGGCAGCTTCTCGACCTGGCTGAGCGGCGAAACGTGGCGGCCGCTGCCGCGACGCGAGTGGAGCGTGCGCAGCGACTACCAGGTGCTGGCCGGCACGAACCGCCACACGATTCTCGCCACCGGCTGGGTGCAGGAGGAGAACAACCTCAAGGCGGCCATTACATCAGCGCGTGCGCTCGATTCCGTACGGCCATACGTGGGCCGCGAATACGGCGTGGCTCGCTACGAACGCATTCGCGACGCCGACTTCGCCGGCGCGGATCAGTACTACGAGCGTACGAAAGAGTTCTGGGATCAGGTGCGCGATCGCTGGAGCAAAGTGTTCGCCGACCGCGGCAGCGTTACGCTGATCGGGCCGGTCGACAAGCTGGGTCTGTTCCAGCCGCTGTTCGTGCAAGCAGACGCAATCGCGGAGCAGGGCGCCGCGGCGTCGAAGAAAAATGCGGAAGTGATCGAGTCGGCGCTGAGGGGGATGGGTGTGGTGCCGGGTGAGGAAACCGACCCATAACTCAGCACTGCAGCAAGATCCCGAGCGTTTTGCTGCGCTGCTGAGTTTTGGTCTGTTTTTTAACCCGGCACCGAGATCAGACCGGCACCGAGATCAGACGCTGGCGAGGACGCGGGCGTTGGCGCGCGGCTGCTGGAACATGCCCTGGCGGCCGTAGATCTTCGGCTGATTCGCGCGGCCGGTCAGCACGTCGAGCATGCCTTCGACTTTCTTCAACCGTGCGGTGACCAACGCGCCGTTGCGCTCGTTGAGCTCGCGGCAACGCGTCGCCCGTTGTG
>CADEEJ010000022.1:4539-5830 GCA_902826315.1 uncultured Steroidobacter sp. | reverse complement strand
GTGACCAACGCGCCGTTGCGCTCGTTGAGCTCGCGGCAACGCGTCGCCCGTTGTGCGCAGTCAGCCAATCGGCGCTGCATCGTGTTCGAGGGATCGCACCAGCGGAGCAGTTTCTCCAGCCCGTGCACATCGGTGGGAACGTTCATCGCCCGGCACAGCGAGCGGCGCTCGTCTTCGACGCGCAACAGCTCGCCGACGCACGCCTGGCGTTGTTCGCCGGCGAGGTCGAGACCGTCGACGTCATTGGCGACCAGCAGCCCGTGCTCGTGATCGAGCAGCGTTTCCAGCTGCGTCAGCGCGTTCGATTCTTCGGCGAGCAGTTTCTGCAGGTGCTCGCGACAGACTCCCGGATCCACTGCCTTACTTCTCCGTCAGGCGCAGCTCGTGTTCCATGCGCAGGAGCTTGTCGGCGACGCGCTCCGGCACGACTTCGTATCGGCCTTCCTCGACTGCGAGCCGAACCGCAGCGACGCGGGCTTCGTTGACCACCGGCGCGTCGTTCACGGCCTTTTCGAGTGCCGCGAGCTGACGAGCCTGCTCGGTGATGCGAACCGGCGTCGCGGCCTTCGAGCCCTCAGCGGACTTCGATGCCTCAGTGCCAGCATCGCGCTCCCGCGATACCGACTTGCCGGTGCCGTTGTGCACCGGGCGATTGCCATAGCCACCGATCTTGTTCGTCACGGCCCGATCTCCTGTTTGGGTCAGGCTCCAGCCCGACTCCGTACGAGGCCTGTAACGGCCGTAGTTCTCAGAACTTTAGAGATTGGCTCGGTGGCGGCCGTACGGGCGCTTAGGGGAACCCCGCAGGCGAAAAAGTTAGCTATGACAATAGGTTAAATGCCCATCAAATGCCGACCCGGACGACGTTTTCGCTCTCCACGACGCCTTCCACGACCTTCAATGAGCTCATGTTCTGCACGCGGACACGATCGGCGACCCCGCCCTCGGTCAAGGCATGTCCCTGGGCGCGGATCTCGACCGGGCCGCTTGCGGCGATCAGCGTGACCTGCTGACCGCGGCGAACGATAACGTCCGGAACGAGCATGTCGACAGTCAGCGCCGTGCCGGCCGGCAACGATCGCTTCAGTCGATGACCCTGCAGGCTCGCGGTATCGAGCAGGAAAGTGGCTGCCGTGCCGGGCACGCGACGCGTCTGCGGCTCGACATCGATGACTGCAACGCGTGCTCGCCGCGCGAGCGCACGACGCAGCACCAGCACCGGAATTTCCACTTCGACGGAAACCGGCACGTACAAAGTCCAGGTATTCGCAGCCGCGCAGCGCACGCCGAC
>CADEEJ010000022.1:0-4439 GCA_902826315.1 uncultured Steroidobacter sp. | reverse complement strand
CGGCGCTTGCCGCCGCGGCAACTTCTTGCCGCTGCTCGCGTGACTCCTCTCACAACAATTTGCCTCTCCGGCACCGTAGAGGGCCGCTGCAGCTCGCTGGCACGGCCTATGCAATGTCCCTTCGCAGACGGTTTTCTGACGGACAGGCACATGCCATCGAGCATCGACAACTACATCGGAGTGCACGCCACAGCGCTGAAGCTGCGGTCACAGCGCACCGAAGTACTCGCGGCGAATCTCGCGAATGCGGATACGCCGGGCTATCGCGCTCGCGACATCGACTTCAAGCACGCGCTCGCTGCGGCGAGTGGCCAGGGCGGTGGCGTGCATCTGCAGACCACACGTGCTGGTCACATCGGTGCCGCAACTGCTAACGGCTCGCCGGCGCCGGAACTGAAGTACCGCACGCCGCTCGCGCCGGCGCTCGACGGCAACACCGTCGACGGGCAGCTCGAACAGGCAGCCTTTGCCGAGAACACGGTTCGATACCAGGCGACTCTGTCGTTCATCAGCTCGAAGTTCCGGGCGTTGATGACGGCGATCACAGGGCAGTAACCATCATGTCATCGTTCAAGATCTTCGAAATCGCCGGCACCGGCATGAGCGCGCAGTCGGTGCGCCTCAACACCACCGCCAGCAATCTCGCCAACGCGGACAGCGTCAGCGGCGATCCGAACCAGGTCTACAAGGCGAAGCATCCGCTGTTCGAGGCGATCCGCGCGAGCCTCGGCTCGAACGCGGCGAGCTCGGGCGTCGCCGTGAAAGGCATCGTCGAGAGCCAGGCTGCGCCGGCAGCGCGCTACGAGCCGGGCAATCCGCTCGCGGACGCCAACGGCTACGTGTTCGCGCCGAACGTCAATACGGTCGAGGAGATGGTCGACATGATCTCCGCCTCGCGCTCGTACCAGAACAACGTGGAAGTGATGAACACGGCGAAGGAAATGATGCTCGCCACGCTGCGGCTCGGCCAGTAAACGGAGCTGATACATGTCAATCGCAGACATCATCAACGGTACCGGCGCAGCAGGCGCGTCGCAGGGCAGCGGGGTCAAGAAGAAGGATCAGCTCGGCCAGGCGGAGTTCCTGGAGCTGATGATCGCGCAGCTGAAGAACCAGGACCCGTTCAAAGCGATGGATCCGAGCCAGTTCCTCGGCCAGCTTGCGCAGTTCGGCACGGTCAGCGGCATCTCGGAAATGAAAGAGGCGTTCGGCACGCTGTCGGATGCGATGCGCTCTTCGCAAGTGCTCGACGGCGCGACGATGGTCGGCCGCGAAGTGCTCGTGCCGAGCGACGAAGTGATGCTGCAAGCGGAAGGCCCGGTCAAAGGCGCAATCGACGTGCCGACCGGCACGACCGCGCTCCAGGTCAACATTCGCGATGTCAACGGCACGCTCGTGCGGCGCATGTCGCTGCCGACCAGCAGCGGCTTGCAGGAATTTTCGTGGGACGGCGTCGCCGACAACGGCACGCGTGCCGCGGCCGGCACATACAGCTTCGAAGCAGTCGCCAACATCGCCGGCAAGTCCGGCTCGCTGGAGATGCTGATGGCGGGTCGCGTGAACAGCGTGACGATCGACGCGGCGACCGGACTCACTTTGAACACCAGCAATCTCGGCTCGCGCGCCCTGAGCGACGTGCGCCGGGTCATGTAATCGAACTCAACAGGTATCGGAGACTTCCATGACCTTTCGTCTTGCCTTGAGCGGTTTGAATGCGGCGCAGGCCGACCTCACCGTCACTGCCAACAACATCGCCAACACTGCGACCGCCGGCTTCAAAGGCTCGCGCGCCGAGTTCGCCGAGCTGTTCTCGGTGTCGCCGCAGGGTGTCAGCAGCAACGCGATCGGCAACGGCGTGCGCGTATCCAACGTCGCGCAGCAGTTCACCCAGGGCAACATCGACTTTACGGACAACAGCCTGGATCTCGCGCTGAGCGGGCAGGGCTTCTTCATCCTCAACGACGGCGGCGCACTCGCTTACACGCGCGCCGGCGCGTTCCAGGTCGACTCGCAGGGCTTCATCGTCAATGCGCGTCAGCAGCGCTTGCAGGTGTATCCGCCCAGCACCAACGGCCAGTTCAACACCGGCGCGTTGTCGGACATCCAGCTGGTGACGAGCGAAAGCGCTCCGTCCGCGACCACGGCGGTCGACGTCACGCTGAACCTGCCGGCCAATGCCACACCGCCGACGGTTGCGGTCTTCGATCCGGCGAACGTCAACAGCTACAACAGCGCGACTTCGCTCACGACCTACGATTCGCTCGGCGCCGCGCACACGGCGACGCTGTACTTCACCAAGACGACGAACGTGAACGAGTGGACGACTCAGCTGTACGTCGACGGCAACGCCGTCGGCACGCCCCAGACACTGGAGTATGACAACACCGGCGCCCTGATAGACCCGGCCGGCGGCACGATTACGTTCCCGGCCTATTCACCGGCCACCGGCGCCGCCGACATGAACATGACGTTCGACTTCGGCACGTCGACACAGTACGGCGGCAGCTTCAACGTCAACGCGATCACGCAGGACGGTTTCACGACCGGCCGCCTGATCGGCATCGACATCGACTCGACCGGCGTCGTGCAGGCGCGCTTCACCAACGGCCGCTCGCTCGCGCTCGGCCAGGTGGCGCTCGCGAACTTCGCGAACCCGCAAGGCCTGCAGCAGCTCGGCGACACGAACTGGGCGGAAACGTTCGGCTCGGGCCAGGCGCTGCGCGGCCAGGCCGGTAACTCCGGTTTCGGCCTGGTGCAGTCCGGCGCGCTCGAATCGTCGAACGTCGACATCACCGAGCAGCTGGTCAACATGATCACGGCGCAGCGCAACTTCCAGGCGAACGCGCAGATGATCTCCACGGCCGACGCCATCACGCAGACGATCATTAACATCAGATAGACCTTGGTCAGGTAACCCTCCTCATGGATCGCTTCCTCTACATCTCGATGACGGGCGCGAAGGAAACCCTTCGCGCACAGACCGTCAACAACCACAACCTCGCGAACGCGAGCACGACGGGCTTTCGCGCCGATCTCAGCGCGTTCCAGAGTCGCGCGGTCGCAGGTTCGGGTTACGCGTCGCGCGCCTATGCGACCAACGCGACGGTCGGTTGGGACTCGAATCAAGGCGCGCTGATGTCGACGGGACGCGATCTCGATGTCGGCGTCAACGGCCCGGGCTGGATTGCCGTGCAGGGCGCAGACGGGCGCGAGGCTTACACACGCGCCGGCGACTTGCGCATCGAGCCGAGCGGCTTGCTCAAGAACGGCGCGGGACAGACGGTGATGGGCGAGGGCGGACCGATCAGCGTGCCGCCGCACACGTCGTTGATGATCGCCGCCGACGGCACGATCTCGATCGTGCCTGTGGGCCAGGGTCCGGAAACTACGTCGCAGGTCGGTCGCATCAAGCTCGTCAACCCGCCGGCGGAAACGCTGGTGCGCGGCGACGATGGTCTGTTTCGCACGGTCGATGGCACCGATGCGGCGCCGGATGCAAACGTACGCGTCGCTTCGGGCGTGCTGGAATCCAGCAACGTCAACGCAGCCGATGCGATGGTGAACATGATCGAGCTGTCGCGCCACTTCGATCTGCAAGTGAAAGCCATGCGCACCGCGGAAGAGAACGCGGCCGCCTCGGCGCAACTGCTCAAAGCTTAACCGTAAGAGGTCGTCATGAATCCTGCCTTGTGGGCTGCTAAGACCGGACTGGATGCGCAACAGACGCGCATGACGGTCACGTCGCACAACCTCGCCAACGTCAACACCAACGGCTTCAAGAAGGGCCGCGCGGTGTTCGAGGATCTGCTGTATCAGAACCAGCGCCAGGTCGGCGCCGCGACGTCGCAGGACACGCAGCTGCCTTCGGGTCTGCATGTGGGCACGGGCGTGCGCGTCGTCGCGACCGAGAAGATGTACACCCAGGGCAGCATGGCGCAAACGGGCAATGCGCTCGACGTGGCGATCAATGGCCGCGGCTTCTTCCAGGTGCTGATGCCGGACGGCACGCTCGGCTACACGCGTGACGGCAGCTTCCAGGTCAGCGCTCAGGGCGAGCTCGTCACTTCGAGTGGCTATGCGGTACAGCCTGGCATCACGATTCCGGATGGCGCGCAGACGGTCACGATCGGCGCCGACGGCGTCGTCACCGTGCAGCTCGCCGGTCAGAGCGCGCCGACGCAGGTCGGCTCGCTGCAGATCTTCGACTTCATCAATCCCGCCGGCCTGCAGCCGCGCGGCGAGAACCTGCTGCTCGAATCCGCCGCCAGCGGCCCGTCGCAGGGCGGCACGCCGGGCTTGAACGGCCTCGGCCTGGTCGAGCAGGGCTCGCTGGAAAGCTCGAACGTGAACGTCGTCGAAGAGCTCGTGAACATGATCGAAACGCAGCGCGCCTACGAGATGAACTCGAAGGCGATCGCGACGACGGACCAGATGCTCGA
>CADEEJ010000021.1:18223-38722 GCA_902826315.1 uncultured Steroidobacter sp. | reverse complement strand
CGCATCAAGGTGCTGCAGGATTTCGCGGCGAGCTTGCGCGGCTACGCGATGCAGCGCGCCTGACCGAAACGAATATTGACCCTAAACAAAAGCCCGCCATTCGGCGGGCTTTTTCATTTCTACCAGGGGCCCGCCATTCGGCGGGCTTTTCTTTACTTGATCTTGGTCTCTTTATAGACCACGTGCTTGCGCACCTTCGGGTCGAATTTCTTGACCTCCATCTTGTCCGGATGGAGCCGCTTGTTCTTGGTCGTGGTGTAGAAGTGGCCGGTGTTGGCCGACGACAGGAGCTTGATCTTTTCGCGCATGACGACTCTCCGGGATTACAGCTCGACGCCCTGCTCGCGCAGCTCGCGGACGACGATCTCGATGCCCTTCTTCTCGATCGTGCGCAGGCCGCGGGTCGAGACGCGCAGGCTGACGAAGCGACGCTCGCTCTCCAGCCAGAAGCGCTGCACGTGCAGGTTCGGCAGGAAGCGCCGGCGACGCCGGTTGTTGGCGTGGGACACCGTGTTGCCGGTCATCGGCCGCTTGCCGGTGATCTGACAGACTCTGGACATGGCTGCAATCCTCAACGGGGTGGCCGGTCCGGGCTGGGCCCAGGGGCCGAAAACGAGTCGCGCTTTATACCAGCCAATGGCTTGAGAGGGAAGGCATTTACAGCAACCCCCGCTCGGCAAAGGACTCGCAGACCCCATCGCCGATGACCAGGTGGTCGACCAGCCGGACGTCGATCAGGCCCAGGGCCTCCTTCAGCCGCCGGGTGACCTGTTCGTCGGCCAGGCTGGGCTCCGCCAGGCCGGAAGGGTGGTTATGGGCCAGGATCACCGACGCTGCGTTACGCGCCAGGGCCTGTTTGACGACTTCCCGGGGGTGCACATTGGCCGTGTCGAGCGTGCCCCGGAACAGCTCGTCGAACGCAATGACTCGGCGGCGGTTGTCGAGCCACAGGCAGCAGAACACTTCATAGGGGAGATCGCGCAGGCGCATCTGCAGGTAGTCCTTCGTCGCCTGGTCGCCGTTCAGCGGTACGCCGGACCGCAGCGGTTCCTGGTAGTGCCGGCGGGCCAGCTCCAGTGACGCTTGCAGTACCACGTACCGTGCCGGGCCGAGCCCACGGGCGGCGCACAGACGCTGCGCGTCCGCTGTCAGTAATCCTCGCAGGGAGCCGAACTCGGTCAGCAGCTGCCGAGCCACATCCAGGGCGCTGTACCCGCGCACGCCGGTGCGGAGCAGGATGGCCAGCAACTCCGCCTCCGTCAGCACGCTCGGCCCTCGCTCGAGCAGCTTTTCCCTCGGCCGCTCGCGCTGCGGCCATTGGCGTATCGACATCCGCTGTCCTCGAGTGGCCAGGCCCGATTGTGCCGCGGTCAGGTTCCATGAGCTTTCGGAATACCTCGATACAGCGCCTCGTTTGATGCGCCCGAGAGCCGCCCCCATAATCCGGCCATGAGTCCGCAGCCCCGTAAGATTCTGCTCGGCGTCACGGGCGGCATTGCCGCTTACAAGAGCCCGGACCTCGTGCGCCGGCTCATGGAGCACGGCGCCGAAGTGCAGGTCGTCATGTCGCGCGGCGCGCAGCAGTTCGTGACTGCGCTGACCTTCCAAGCAGTTTCCGGACGGTCGGTGCGCACGGACCTGTGGGACGAAGCAGCGGAAGCCGCGATGGGGCACATCGAGCTCGCGCGCTGGGCCGACGAGATCGTCGTCGCGCCGGCGACGGCCGAGTTCATCGCGCGTCTCGCACACGGGTTTGCGGACGATTTGCTCGCGACGGTTTGTCTTGCCACGACCGCGCGTATCACGCTGGCTCCGGCGATGAACCGCCAGATGTGGGCGAACGCGGCCACTCAAGCGAACGTGCAGATCCTGAAGGATCGCGGCGTGCGCATGCTTGGCCCGGCCAGCGGCGAGCAGGCGTGCGGCGAGGTCGGCGTCGGTCGCATGCTCGAGCCCACGCAGATTGCCGACGAAATTTTCACCACGCGCGGCGCTGCCGGTCCGTTGCACGGTCTGAAGGTCGTCGTGACCGCCGGGCCGACGCGCGAAGCGATCGATCCGGTCCGGTTCATCAGCAATCGCAGCTCCGGCAAGATGGGTTATGCAGTCGCGCAGGCGGCGCGTGAAGCAGGCGCTGAAGTAGTCCTGATAAGCGGACCGGTGCAGATTCCGACGCCGCGCGGCGTCGAGCGCGTCGAAGTGGAGAGCGCGGAAGAGATGCTGGAAGCCGTGCGACGCAACCTCGTCGGCGGGGACATCTTCATCTCTGCCGCCGCAGTCTCCGACTACCGCGCTCATCAGGTCGCGGGCGAGAAGATCAAGAAGACCAGCGACACGATGAATCTGTCGCTGGCGCGCGCTCCGGATGTGCTCGCGACGATCTCGCGCTGCGAGTCGCCGCCGTTCCTGGTCGGCTTCGCCGCGGAAACCGAGCACGTCGAGCGCAACGCGCTCGCGAAACTGACGGGCAAGAATCTCGACATGATTGCCGCGAACAAGGTCGGCGCCGGGCTCGGGTTCGACAAGGACGAGAATGCGTTGACGGTTTACTGGCCGAACGGCGGCAAGCGCGAGCTCGCGTTCACGAGCAAGCTGGCGCTAGCGCGGCAGCTCGTCGAAGTAATCGCCGAGCGCTATCAGGCGAGCAACAAGACCCGTACCTTCACTGCGAAATCCAAGAGTCCTGCCCATGCCAGCTGATGGAGCGCGCGCCGCCGGCGCGCGACACCGGCTCGAGGTGCGTATCCTCGACCCGCGGATCGGTCGCGAATACCCGCTGCCGCAGTACGCGACCGAGGGCTCTGCAGGCGTCGACTTGCGTGCGTGCATCGATGCGCCGCTCGAGCTGAAGCCGGGCGATACGCAGCTCATCCCGTCGGGCATCGCGATCCACCTGGAGGATGCGGGCTACGCCGCGATCGTGCTGCCGCGCTCCGGTCTCGGGCACAAGCACGGCATCGTGCTCGGCAATCTCGTCGGGTTGATCGACTCCGACTACCAGGGCCAGGTGTTCGTGTCGTGCTGGAATCGCGGCCAGACGACGTTCACGATCCAGCCCGGCGAGCGTATCGCGCAGCTCGTCGTCGTGCCGGTCGTGCAGGTGGAGTTCGCCGTGGTCGAAGAGTTCGCGCAGTCCCAGCGCGGCGCCGGCGGTTTCGGCAGCTCCGGCCGCGGCTGAATCAGCAGGCGCCGATTTAGCGCAGGCCCTTCAGTTCCTTGAAGCGCTTCACATCCGAGTCGAACGACGCATTCAGGTCCGCTTGTTCCTTGCGGTTTGCGGCCAGCGATTCTTCGTAGACGCGCAGGCCCTTCACGGTGTTGACCATCTCCGAGGCGAGATGGTCGGGCAAGGGTGGTGCGTTGGGCTTGTCGCTGTACGGCTTGAAGCGGGAGACCTGTCCTTGCAACCGCGTCTGACGCTCGCGCAGGTTGGTGATGTTCTGCTCGGTGATGCGGTACTGCGCGTTCAGCATCTCGAGCCGCTGCGAGCGCAGGCGCTCGATGTCCTCGACCGTCAGGTAGGTTTCGGTCAGCGTGCGATCGCGTAGCGCGCGCTGATCCTTTTCCTTGCGGACCTTCGCCTCTGCAGCCTCGCGTTCCAGCCGCTTGAGCCGCGTCGGCTCGCCCTCGATCAGCCGCACCTGCATGCCGTTTTCGTTGAGCACCTCGGTGTCGAAGCCGGCGCATTCCGGCGGCACGCTGTCGCCGTAGTGGGTCTGGCCCTTGGCGTCCTTGCAGCGGAAGAAAGCTTCGCGCGACGACGAGTTGCGCTGCGCGGCGTCCGCCGCGCCGTAAGCCATTGCCACCAGGACGATCGTTGTCGCGATTCTGCGAATCCCGCGCATGTTGGCCCGAGCCTGCCGTAACCGCGGGTATTGTGCCGGAGGAACCCCGGCGGTCAACTTTTTACGTGGGGGTGCGGTCTTCAGGCGACACCATACTGGCTGCGATATGCGCGCGTTGCCGCCAGCTGGTCCGCGTTGCCGGACCGCTCCAGGTATTCGATGAGGTCGGCCAGCTTGAGGATGCTGGTCACGGGCAGGTGCAACGTCTGCTCGACTTCCTGCACTGCCGACAACTGACCCGTGCCGCGTTCCTGGCGATCGAGTGCGAGCACGACGCCGACCGGCTGCGCGCCAGTGGCCGAAATGATCTCGACAGCTTCGCGGATCGCCGTGCCGGCGGTGATGACGTCATCGATGATGAGCACGCGGCCGCGCAACGGCGTGCCGACGATGCTCCCGCCCTCGCCATGATCCTTTGCTTCCTTGCGATTGAAGGCCCACGGCACGTCACGACCATGGCGCTCGGCGAGCGCGACCGACGCGGACGCGACCAGCGGGATGCCCTTGTAGGCCGGACCGAACAGCACGTCGAACTGCCAGCCCGAGCGCTGGATCGCATCGGCGTAGTGGCGCCCGAGCTCGGCCAGGGCGCTGCCGGTGTTGAACAGCCCGGCATTGAAGAAGTACGGGCTGAGGCGGCCGGACTTCAGTTTGAATTCGCCGAAGCGCAGCACGCCCAGGCGCAGACACAGTTCGATGAAGGACGCGGACATGAAGGGATTCTATACATTCTCTCTATAATGCCGGCATGCGAATCATCACTCTCAACGCCAACGGCATTCGCTCCGCCGGCAGCAAGGGCATGTTCGGCTGGGTCGCGAAGCAGGAGCCGGACGTCGTGTGCGTCCAGGAGACGAAAGCGCAGGAGCATCAGCTCGAGCACGAGATGTATCGGCCGAAGGGCTATCACTGCTTTTACTTCGACGCGCAGAAGAAGGGCTACAGCGGGGTCGCGGTCTTCGCGAAGCGCAAACCCGACAACGTGACGATCGGCTACGGCTCGAAAGAATTCGACGCCGAGGGCCGCTACCTCGAAGCGCAGTTCGGCAAGCTCTCCGTGGTCTCTCTATACCTCCCGTCAGGCTCGTCCGGCGAGGATCGTCAGCAGGCGAAGTTCCGCTTCCTCTCCGAGTTCATGCCGCACCTGTGCGCGCTCAAGCGCAAGCGGCGCGATTTCATCCTGTGCGGCGACTGGAACATCGCGCACAAGGAGATCGACCTGCGCAACTGGCGCTCGAACCGCAAGAACTCCGGCTTCCTGCCGCAGGAGCGCGCCTGGCTCGACGAGCTGTTCGGCGACGTCGGCTACGTCGACGGCTTTCGCGAGGTCAACGCGAAGCCGGACCAGTACACCTGGTGGTCGAACCGCGGCCAGGCGTGGGCCAACAACGTCGGGTGGCGCATCGACTACCAGATCCTCAGTCCCGGCCTGCGCGGCAGCGTGCTGAGTGCGAGCATTTATAAGAAGAAGCGCTTCTCCGATCACGCGCCGCTCGTGATGGACTACGACTACAACATGCGATGAGTGCGAACGGCGTCCCGCCCGCGGTCCCCGCCATCGGCTGGCGCGCCTATGTTCCGGCAAGCGTGCGGCCCTACACGGAGTCCGCGCCGCTCGCAGCGCTGTTTCTCGGCATCTCGTCGGGCGCGCCGTATGCGCTGATCAGCGCGACGCTGACTACACGGCTCGCGCAAGATGGCATCAACAAGCGTGCGGTGACGGCATTCACGCTTGCGTTCCTCGTCTACAACCTGAAGTGGTTGTGGGCGTGGATCGTGGATGGCGTGCGGCTGCCCATCATCGGTCGCCTGGGTCAGCGCGTCTCGTGGCTGTTGCTCGCCGGCGTGCTGGCCGCCGCAAGCATCGTGAATCTTGCGCTCGTGGATCCGAAGGCGAGTCTTACGGCCACCGCGGTCGCTGCGATTCTGGTCGCCGTCGCCGGCGCGACGTACGACATCGTAATCGACGCGTATCGCATCGAGTCGCTCGAGCCGCGGCAGCTCGGCGTCGGGTCCGGCATGTCTCAGTACGGGTGGCGCATCGGGTCCGTGACGGCGGCGGCGCTCGCACTCGTGATTGCCGCGCGGGGCGGCTGGCAACTCGCGTACATCGCCTGCGCTGCGTTCGCCATTCCGGCGATGGTCGTGGGTCTGCTCTTCGGCGAGCCGGCGCGGCATCGCGCGGTGTCAGCGCGCAAAGGCGCGGCAGCTGTCCTCGACTCGATCGCTTCGCCGCTGGTCGAGTTCTTCAACCGTCGCGGTGCGCTGCTCGTGCTGCTGTTCGTCCTGCTGCACAAGATCGGCGACACGCTGGCGAACCTGACGTTCCGGTTGCTGTTCAACGATCAGCAGTACAGCAACGACGAGATCGCGTTCTACGATGTCGGCTTCGGCTTCTGGGCCTATCTCGCCGGCGTGTTTCTCGGTGGCATGCTTTACACGCGCTTGGGTATGAAGCGATCCGTGCTGCTCAGCCTCGTGCTGATGGGCGTGTCCAACCTGAGCTTCGCCGGTCTCGCCTCGCTCGGTCACTCGAACTGGGGACTGGCGGGAGCGATCGGCTTCGAGAATCTGGCGAGCGGGATCGGCGGCGTGACAGTGACCGCGTACTTCTCGGCGCTCTGCGATCTGCGTTACACGGCTGCGCAGTACGCGCTGATCTCCGCGGCAGCGAGCGTCGTCGGCCGGGTGTTGACGGGCACGAGCGCGGGCGCGCTCATCGAGATGCTGGGCTACGTCAATTTTTACTTGTTGACCACCGTGCTTGCGGTGCCGGCGATCGTTCTGTTCTGGCTGATGATGCGAGCGGGATTCGTCGATGCGTCGATCGGCACCGCCGCTACAGATCCCGCGGCGCCGGCCACTCCGAGTAACCGGACGCCTCGGAGCGATCGAGGCTCGTGAGCGGATCGGTCCACACTGCGCCGCCGCTGCTCACTTCGCGCTCGGCTTCGTAGTCTTCGGGCTCGACGTCGACCGAGCCGGTCCAGTCTTCCGGCGCCTGCGCCTCTTCGAATTCCAGCTCCGCCCACGCTTCGAGCTCGAACTCTTCGAGCGTGCCGTCGAAGTGTTGCACTTCGACGGTTGCATCGTCGCGATCGATCGCGACGACTTCGAACAGCGCGCCACCCGGCCGGCGATACCAGTCACCCACAACAGGACTCGGCGAGGTCATACATTTCTCCGTGGAGACTGCAGCTGCGCGGCGTTCCGTTTCGAGAATCGTTTTAGTCCTGTGTGCGTGGGGATTCAAGAGGAGATTTTTCTGCAGAGCATCAACCTGCTCGGCGATATTCGAGATCCCGCACGCCGTGACCGAGACGCTGGCCGCGGCGCTCGAAGCGTGTGAGCGCTCGTTCTGCAGATCGCGCGACGAAACCTGTGTCCGTCGCGACGTTAGCAAATGCAGGTGACGCGTCGATGACTTCGCGCATGTGTTGCGCGTACGGCTCCCAGTCGGTCGCGAGTCGCAGCGTGCCACCCGCTGCGATCGCCGTCGCAAGCAGCTCGACGAACGGCGGCTGAATCAGTCGACGCTTGTGGTGTCGCTTCTTCGGCCACGGATCCGGAAAGAAGATGTGCACCAGGTCGATGCACCCAGGCGCGAGTTGCTGTTGTAGGACTTCAACTGCGTCATGACAGATCACGCGCAAGTTGCGGAGATTCGCAGCTTCCGCACCGAGCAGCAGGCGGCCGACGCCGGGCCGATGAACTTCCACGCCGATGCAGTCGATCTCCGGATGCGCGGCGGCGAATTCGAGCAGCGCTTCGCCCGCGCCGAAGCCGATTTCCAGCATGCGGGGCGCCGCGCGTCCGAACAGCGCGTGCAGATCGAGCAGCGCCGCCGAATACTCGATGCCATATTTTGGCCAAAGCTGCGCGAGCGCACGCTCCTGGCCTGCGGTCGCGCGACCCGCTCGCAACACGAAGCTGCGCACGCCGCGCATTCGCACGTCGGATCGATCTTTGTCGGACATCACGGTGTTTGCTTTTGGCCGAGCAGGTGTTCGAACAGCAGCCGCGCGGCCGAAGCCAGCGGCGCGCTCGCTCGTGTGCATAGAAACAACTGACGTCGCGCCCAGGCATCGGTCAACGCGATGCTGACGAGCGACAACGAGCGGATGTACGGCGTGGTCGCCGCGCGTGGCACGATGCCAACTCCGAGACCGGCTGCGACCATCGCGCAGGCGGCATCGAAACTCGTCACGTTGATGCGCCAGTTCAACGTCCGGCCAGTCTCCGTCGCGGCGCGAGTGAGCACGTGATGCAACGAGCTGCCGGCGTGCAAGCCGACGAACGGCTGATCGGCAATCTCCGCGAAGGTCAGCGAGGGTCGCCCCGCAAGCGGATGCGCCGGTTGCAGCACGGCCACCAGTTCGTCGTTGCGGAATGGCACCGTGGTCAGGCCTCCGATGAGCGGCAACTCGCTCAAGATGCCGAAGTCCGCCGAGCCGTCCGCAACCGCGGCGGCGATCGCGGAGCTGACATGCTCTTCCAGCTGCACGTGAATATCGGGATGCGCCGCGCTGAACGAGGCGAGGGCACCGGGCAGAAATTCCACGATCGACGAGATGTTCGCGAACACGCGCACATAGCCGCGCGAGCCGCTTGCATGCCGGCGCATCTCGTCATCCAGTTGCGCCGCCTGGTGAATCAGCACGCGTGCCCGGACCAGCAGCGCGTGACCGGCCGCGGTCAGCTCGACGCCCTTGGCCGCGCGCACGATGAGCGGGCAGCCGAAGACCTCCTCCAGATCCGAGATTCGCTTGCTGACGGCCGAAGCAACAGTGTGCGAGCGCTCGGCCGCGCGCGCGATGCTGCCGGCATCGGCGACGGCGACGAACAGCTCCAGGTCGCGCAGGTCGAACTTCATGGGGCGTAGCTTGCCGGTTGGGCGGGCCGCTGCATAGAATCCGGGCAGCGCGGCGGGTGTAGTTCAATGGTAGAACTGTAGCTTCCCAAGCTACTAACGTGGGTTCGATTCCCATCACCCGCTCCATTCCCACTAGCGGCGGATGGCTTCCTCCAGGCGCTTCATCAGTCGCTCGCGCGAGCTCGCAACGCTGCATCCCTGCTGGTCGCATTCGCAGGCCAGGCCGTTGACGCGTACCTGATTCGGGGGTCGGCTCTCGGCCTGCAGCAGGCTCAGCTGAAAGTGACCGACCGCATGCGTTGCCACCAGCGTCGGGCGGTAACCGTCGGGGTGCAATGAGTCGCGCCAGGTGATGTCGATGTCCGACGCCGGCGCTTCCGGCGAATGCAGAACGTACACCAATCCGTCCGTCTGGGGCCGACGCTGCGACCGGTCATCGCCGTACGTCAGGAGATAGTTGTAGCTCGCCGTACCGCTGGAGGTCCGACACAGGCGCATGTCAGGTGCGTTGAAGACGGATTCGAGCTTGCGCGCCCGAGCCGTCACAGGCTCGGCGAGCCACGCTTTCAGGAACGGGTATAGCAGGCTGGACTGGCAGTAGTGGTTACCGTTGTAGTGCACGTAGCGCGAGCGCGCACTCTCGCACGCGAGTCCGAGATTGAACCACGCCTGCGCCAGGCTCTTGTTGTCGGTTGTACGCGAGATGAGCGTCGTGGCGGCAACCAGGGCTTCCCCCTGTTTGTGAGCCCGTTGCGCCACGAGCGACATAGCTGTCAGCGCTCGCTCGCTGGCCGGATCCGCGTACAAAGCCTGCTTGAGCAGCCGATAGGCCGCATCGGCCTTTCCTGCCGCGTAGGCACTTTCGGCGCTGGCTACCAGTTCCGCAGCGATCTTCCGCAGCTCGTCCGTGGGTGGAACTCGTAGCAGTTCGCGCAACGCGACGACGTCGGACTCCGTCAAATTTGCATTGCGCTCCACCGCGTCGCGCCCCGCATAGGTTTCGAGCCAGTCGCGCGGCGGACTCAGCTTCGTTGGCAAGTCCCCGATCAGACTGCTGCCGATGAAAGGGCGTGCGCCACGGGCAACGAGTAGCTCGATGAGCTCGCGCGAGCCATAGCGCACGGCGTAGTGAAGCGCCGTGACGTTCGCTCGGCTCAAGGTGTAGAAGCAGTTGTCTTCCGGCTGCACAGTGGCTGCGTTCGGGTCCGCGCCCCGATCGAGGAGCAAGCGCACTGCTTCTAGGTTGTTGCGCTGTGCCGCGTGCATCAGCGGCGTCTTGCCGAATGCATTGGCACGATCCACATCCTGTCCCTGCTCCAGCAGCCACGCGAGCGCTTGCGGATAGTCGATCGCGACTGCGAGAACGGACTCGTGGAACTGCGATTCGTAGGAGTCCTTGGCAGGCTCGTCTGTCGGTACATCGAGCTGCCGGATGTCGTCGATCGGGTGGTGTTCCAGCAATGCGCGACGTAACGGCGCCTCGGACGCGGGGAACGGGGAGAAGTCCGATGAAAACAAGAATCCAACGTCGAGAGCGGCATCGATCGCGTGCCCGGCAGCATTGCGCGAGTGCTGATCGCTCCAGCCGAACTCCCCGCGGAAGAAGTCGGCGACTTCGCGAATAGTCCGTGCTCGCTGTGCGCGGAAGTCTGTGTACGCCGCGAATTCGGCTCTGCCGCGCAGGGCCCATTGCTGCAGAGCCTGATCGAGGCCGCTGGGCTCAACGGGTGGCCCCTCCAGCACTCCGGCGCCCAGCACCCACGGGCGATAGATCGCGACTCGCAGCGCCTGCGACATGTACAGGCCGTACCGCCCATGACTGGCCAGCGATCCGCAGTCGCCGGCCTCGCCGCGCACCGATTCGGTGGCGTGTTCGAGGTCGACAATGGCCTTCAGAGTCCGCCGGACGCCCGGCTGATCTACCGCGCGAAGATCCTGCGGCGCGACTTCTACTGCGCATGCCAAAGTCCAGCGCAGATCGGCGTTCAGCCGATGCAGCTGCACTTTGCCGTCGACGACCGTGGCAACGAAGTATTCGGTGTCCACGGAGCGCAACAGCAGGTAGTCGCGCGCCGGCGGCGGAGCGTTCGTCAGCTTGTACATGAACTCTCGCCATGAGTCTCGCTGCGCCTGGTCCGTCGGCGGAACGTCGGTAATTGCGTGCAGCTCGCGCCGTTCGCAGGCGCCGCCGCACCCTCCAAGGGTCCTGTTGACCAGGTACACAGTCCTGCCGTGCGTGGAGACTTCCATGAAGCGCGCCGAGAACGACGTGTTCTCCAGCTGCGGCAGGCTGAAATTCTCAGGCAGCTGCTCGAGCGGATCCGTGGAGTAGAACAGCGCCCGTGACTGATCGAAGAACGACGCGCACAGCTCGCTGTGGTTCGCTACCAGCTTCGGCTCGAACCAACTCCGGAGTCGGTCTGCGGAGCCGTTCGAGTCCGCGGCCATGGCTCGGGCAGAGACTATCGCCGCCAGCAAAGCGATCCAAAGCAAGCGCACAGCAACCATGGGGCCAGATCCGTCCGTTGTCGAGGCTGCCAGGTTAGTCGGCGAATTGTGGCGACGCCGTGATGCAATTCTGGCTGGAAGCGCGTCGTCACGCCGAACTTGTACGTCCGCCCGAGCGGGCACTAAAGTGCGCGGGCCCGCGGCTTCGTCGCACCAGATCGAGACTTCCGCTCACGTGTCCACCCGCCTGCGTCTCCTTGCATTCGCTCTGTTCGGCACTGCGGCCCTCAGCGCCGCGGCACTCGATTCCGCTCCGTCGCGGCCGGTCGACTTAAGCGGCAGCTGGAAGTTGAACGCCGCGCTCAGCGACGACGCCGAGCACATGCTGGAAGAGCGGCAGCGCGAGGAGTGGGAGCGCTACGTGCAGTGGCGCAGACGGCAGGAAAAGAGCTTCCCGCCCGGAGCGCCGCCGATCGACGTGGACGGGCCGGGCGGCGCGGCCCGCAACGAGCCGAGCCCGTCGCGGCGTGCTTCGATGAAGCGCCGCCAAGAAAATCTCTACAAGATGCTGGCGATCTCGGACACCCTCACGATCCGCCAGGACGGCACGACGGTCGAAATCGTGTCGGCGGTCGAGTCACGGCGTGTAGTCGCAGGATCGCGCACGCAGGTGTCGCTGCCGGAGGGCGAGCTGGCCGATTCGAAAGTCGGCTGGGACGGTCAGTGGTTCGTGATCGAGCGCAGCGTGCGCGGCGGCCCGCGCGTACTGGAGAAATTCCGGCTCGCGCCGAAGACCGCTCAGCTCGAATACGAGATGAAGTGGTCCGGCGACGGCGAGCTCGACGGCATGAAGATCAGGCGGCTGTTCGATCGCGTGACGGTGACGCCGCCGCCGGCAGATCCGGCGGCGGGTCCGATCAAATAATCAGGCGGCGCTCGAATACCCCATCACGGCCTTGGTCTCGAGGAATTCCTTCAATCCCTCGCGGCCCCACTCGCGGCCGTTGCCCGACTGCTTGTAGCCGCCGAACGGCGCATTGTTGTCCGTCGCTGCGCCGTTGAGATGGACCATGCCGGTACGCAACCGGCGCGCGATGCGGCGCGCGTTCTCGATGTTGCTCGAGTACACGTAACCCGACAGGCCGTACACGGTGTCGTTGGCGATGCGAACCGCTTCTTCCTCGTCCCGATACGGGATCATCACGAGCACCGGCCCGAAGATCTCCTCGCGTGCGATGGTCATCGAGTTGTTGACGTTCGCGAATACGGTCGGCTTGACGAAATAACCCTTGTCGAGCCCGTTCGGGCGGCCGGTGCCGCCGATCACGACGGTGGCGCCTTCTTCGATCCCCTTTTGCAGCAGCCGCTGGATCTTCTCGAACTGCGTGCGGTTGGAGACCGGCCCCATCGTCACGCCCTCGGCTTTCGGATCGCCGACGACCGGCTTCTCCGCGACCGCCTTCGCGATCTTCACCGCTTCGTCGTACATCTTCGCCGGGATCAGCATGCGCGACGGCGCATTACACGACTGCCCCGTGTTCGACATCATCGACAGCACGCCGGCTTTCACGGCGGCGTTGAGATCCGCGTCTTCGAGAATGATGTTCGCGGACTTGCCGCCCAGCTCCTGCGACACGCGCTTGACCGTCTCTGCCGCCGCCTTGGCGACTTGCACGCCGGCACGCGTCGAGCCCGTGAACGAAACCATGTCGATGTCCGGGTGGCGCGAGATCGCCTCGCCAACGGTCGGGCCGTCGCCGTCGACGAGATTGAACACGCCTTTCGGCACGCCGGCCTCGGCCAGCACTTCGGCGAACAGATGTGCGCTCAGCGGCGCGATCTCGCTCGGCTTGAGCACGACCGTGCAACCCGCAGCGAGCGCCGGTGCAACTTTGCAGCTGATCTGGTTGATCGGCCAGTTCCACGGCGTGATCAATCCGCAGACGCCCACGGCCTCGCGGCGCACTTGCGTCGTGCCGATCTGCTCCTCGAATTCGAACGTCTTGAGCACTTTCAGCGTGGTCAACAGATGACCCAGGCCGCTCGCCGCTTGCGCGTTGATCGCGAGCTTCATCGGCGCGCCCATCTCATCGGAGATCGCGACCGCGATGTCCTGCATGCGAGCCTTGTAGGCAGTGATGATGCGCTCCAGCAGCGCGACGCGCTCTTCGCGCGACGTTTGCGAGAACGTTTCGAATGCAGTGCGCGCGGCCTTCACCGCGACGTCGACGTCCTCGGCGGTGCCGAGCAGGATCTTGCCGACGGCCTGTTCGGTCGCCGGATTGACGACGTCCAGCTCGCGGCGTCCCGCGGGGCTCACCCACGCACCGTCGATGAAAAACTTTCGGAAATCGTACATGGGAAAACCTCCGCAGGCGGGAGGCGAATGATACTGCAACGCTCCCCTCAGCGGCGCACGTCGGTGCGTTGTTCCGACAGCAGCAACTCGACGTCGGCCGCGCTTGCCAGGTTGAAATCGCCGGGAATCGAGTGTTTGAGGCACGCCGCCACGGTTGCGAAGTCGATCGCCTTCTGCGGATCGAAACTGCGGATCAGGCCGTGCAGGACGCCGGCGGCGAACGCGTCGCCCGCGCCGATGCGATCGACGATTCCGTAGAGAGGGTAGGGACGCGTCGTGTAGGTGGCCTGCCGGCTCTGCAGGCGACCGGAGAGCTGCTGCACGTCCACGCTGTGCCGCTCGCGATTCGTACAGGCGATGAACTGCAGCTGCTCGAAGGCTTTGAACGCCGCGTCGGTCGTGCCAGCGAGCATGAACGCAAAATCGCGCTCGTCGCCGAAAATGAGGTCGGCCTGCTCGCACAACTTGCGCAGGACCGCCGGTGCATCCTTCGCACGCGAGCCCCAGACGCGCGCGCGAAAGTTGCAATCGAACGAGATCTTCGCGCCGCGCTGGCGAGCTGCGCTCATCGCACGCATCGCGGCTTCACCTGCGGCAGTGCTGACGGCCGGTGTAATTCCTGAAACGTGCAGCCAACTGCAGCCGGCGAGCAGAGCGTTCCAGTCGTACGCGTCCGCGCCGGCCGCGGCAAACGCGGATCCTGCGCGGTCGTACAGCACTTCCGCGGGTCGATGCCCGGCGCCGTGTGTCAGAAAATACAGGCCCATGCGGCCGTCGCAGAAGCGGATCGCATCTGTATTCACACCATGACGTCGCAACTCGCCTGCGCACGCATGGCCGAGCGTCGAATCCGGCAGGGTGCTGACGACCGCGGCGCTGTGGCCGAGCTTGCTCAATGACACCGCGACATTTGCTTCGGCGCCGCCGACGTGGACGTCGAAGCGCGCCGACTGGAGCAGCAACTCCTTATTCGGCGACGACAGCCGCAGCAGAATTTCCCCGAAGCAAAGCACAGTTGCGCTCATGGTCTCGAACCTACCTTCGTACCTGGGATTGTTGCAAAGCCACAGCTGCCGGTGGGAGGCACTCAGCGCGTCTTGCCGCTGGCTATCGTGCTCTGCTAGCCTTCGATTGTCACCGGTGTCATGCTGTACCCAGACGATGCTACCGGTGTCAGAACAGAACAGCTTTTGGGATTCGGGGGAGTCATTCACATGCTGTCAGATCGCAACCGCAGCCCGCTCCGCCTGACGGTGCAGGCAATCCTTGGCGTGGTCTCTTGTTCGGCAGTCCCAGGCGCCCTGGCGCAGCAAAGCGCGCCGGCCCAGGAGTCGCTGGAGGAGATCGTGGTCACCGGCTTCCGACAGAGCCTGAGCGCCGCACTCGACGACAAGCGCGCCGCGACCGGCTCGATCGATGCGATCGTGGCCGAGGATATCGCCGACTTTCCGGATCTGAACCTGGCCGAATCCATTCAACGCGTGCCGGGCGTATCGATCGCCCGCGACGGCGGCGAGGGGCGGCAGATCAGTGTTCGCGGCCTCGGTCCGCAGTTCACGCGCGTGCGCATCAACGGCATGGAAGCGATGAGCGCGAACGGCGGCACCGATGCTTCCGGCGGCACCAATCGCGACCGCTCGTTCGACTTCAACACCTTCGCTTCGGAGCTGTTCAACCAGGTGACGATCCGCAAGTCCTCGGCAGCCGAGATCGAGGAAGGATCGCTCGGCGCGACCGTCGATCTGCGCTCGGCACGGCCGTTCGACTACGACGGTTTCACCGTCGTGACCAGCGTGCAGGGTAGCTACAACGACATCAACGAAGACCTGGATCCGCGCGGCGCGCTGCTGATCAGCAGCACGTTTGCCGACGGCAAATTCGGCGCGCTGATTTCCGCCGCATACACCAAGCGCAAGCTGCTCGACGAAGGCTCGAGCACCGTGCGTTGGCAGGATTCGAAGAACACGGACGGTACCGCGGCGTTGACGTCCGAATTCGGTCCGCTCGCCCCGGGATACGTCGGCGCGCCGACCCTCACGCAGCTGAATGCCGCATTCCGCCCGCGCATTCCGCGCTACGACATCTACGAGCACGAGCAGGAGCGCATCGGCATCACGACCTCGCTGCAGTGGCAGGTTGCGGACTCGACTCTGCTCACGCTCGACGGATTGTTTGCGAGATTCGATGCCGAGCGCGGCGAGACCTTCCTCGAATCGCCCGTGTTCAGTGCGACCGGCGGCGCGGCCATCCAGAACGTGAATGCGCGCGATGCGGTCATCGATTCCACCAACACGCTCGTGTATGGCGTGTTCGATGACGTCGACATCCGCTCCGAAGCGCGGTTCGACGAGCTGCGCACCGACTTCACGCACATCACGCTGGACGGCAGCCACGAGTTCTCCGAGACGCTGCGGCTGCATGCGCTGGTCGGCTATTCGGAGGCCGAGCACGACAACCCGGTGCAGACGACGCTGCTGTTCGATGCCGCCGACGTCGATGGCTACAGCTTCGACTACCGCGGCAACAGCCGTCTGCCGGTCATCAGCTACGGCAATGTGGACGTGACCAATCCGGCGACCTGGACGTTGTCGCAGATCCGCTTGCGCCCGCAACAGTCCACCAACGAGTTCCGTACCGCCTCGTTCGAGCTCGCCTGGGATGTCGCGGATGCAGTCACCCTGAAGGCCGGCCCGCAATACAAGAAGTTCGAGTTCCAGACCGAGTCGCTGCAACGCTCGAACGGCACGCTGACCAACCAGGAGTCGGTGATTCCGGCGAACGTCCGCGCGACGTTGCCCGCCGACTACAGCCGCCTCGTTTCGATCAGCAGCAATCTCGATGTGCCGGCCGGCGGCACGCGCAGCTGGGTCATCCCGGATCTGAAGCGCGCCGCGCAGTTGTTCGGTCTCTACGATCGGAGCCTCTTCCCGCTCGGCCCGGAGCTGGCGCTGAGCAACAACTACTTCGTCGAGGAAGAAGACATCGGCGGCTTCGTGCAGGCCGACTTCAAGACGGAGCTGATGGGCCGGCCGGTGCGCGGCAATTTCGGCGTGCGCTACGTCGAGACCGAGCAGACCTCGTCCGGTTACGTGTTCACTTCCGGCTCGCCGGTGCTGACCACGGTCAGCCGTACCTACGACGACACTTTGCCGTCGCTCAATCTGGTCATGGAAGTGACCGACTCGTTCCTGATCCGAGCGGCGGCAGCGAAGGTGATGGCACGGCCGAACGGCGGCGGCCAGGCGACCGGCCTGGGCATTCTCTCGCCGGGCGCGGCCGTGCAGATCGCCGGCGCCAACAAGACCGTGCAAGCGGGCAATCCGGACCTTAACCCGTACCGCGCGAAGGCCTACGACCTGGCATTCGAGTGGTACTTCGCCGAAGACTCGCTGTTGTCGCTGGCGCTGTTCTACAAGGACGTCGGCAGCTTCGTGCAGATCATCCGTTCCAGCGACAACTTCTCCAACAACACGCTGGGACTGCCGGACAGCGTCGCGCTCAACACGTGCGGCGCGGCCGTTCCCGCGGCGACGTGTCTCGACAACTGGCAGTTCAGCGTGCCGACGAATACCGACGGCGGCAACGTGGAGGGCTTCGAGATCAGTTATCAGCAGCCCTTCAGCTTCCTGCCCGGATTCTTCAGCCACTTCGGCTTGATCCTGAACTACACCGGCGTGGAGTCCGAGATCACGTACTTCACGCCGCCGGCGACCGTCAACGGCGTGCCGCTGCCGCAAGGCACCGTCAAGGAGGACCTGACCGGTCTGTCGAAGAGCGCGTACAACGCGACGCTGTACTGGGAGAACGAAGTGTTCGGCGCCCGCATCTCGGCGGCGTACCGCGACGACTATCTGACGACCGTTCCTGGTCGCAACAACAACGACGTCGAAGGCACGATCGAGACGCTGAATCTCGATTTCTCCGCCACGTGGACCGTGATGCCGGATCTCGACATCACGCTCGAGGCGCTGAACCTGACCGACGAGTACCAGGATCAGTACGTCGGCGCGGCAGGCGATCGTCTCTCCTACTACCACCATCAGGGACGCCAGTTCCTGGTCGGCGCCCGCTACAAGTTCTAAGCCCCCCAACGGCTGGCGCCGGGTCCGCGAGGACCCGGCGCACTTCTTCCATCGAGGGATTGATCGTGCGTACTCAAACCACTCTTCTGGGCGCAGTCTGCCTGCTCGCCAGCGTTGCAGCCCATGCACACAACCAGCGCGATCTCGGTCGCGAGACGCTGCGCCCCGACAACGGCTGGGCCGCCAGCGGCAGCGGCGTGACTGGCGGATCGGCTGCAGTCGACGCGCAGGTCTACACCGTGACGAACCGTGCAGAGCTGATCGCGGCGCTGAACAACGGCGTGGTCTCGTCGACGTCGCCGTCGAATCCGTCGAACGAACCGAAGATCATCTACGTGCAAGGCACGATCGACGCGAACGTCGACGATGCCAACCAGCCGCTGGCGTGCACCGACTACTACCGCAACGGCTTCACGATCGAGCAATTCCTCGCGACCTACGATCCGGCAGTATGGGGTCGCGTCGCACCGACTGGTCCTGTCGAAGCAGCGCGCGTGGTTTCGCAACAGGCACAGCAGGCGCGTGTGCGCATCCGCCCGGGCTCGAACACGACGATCGTCGGTCTCGGACGCAACGCCACCATTCGCGGCGCCTGGCTCGACATCCGCGGCACGGCGGGCGTCGCGAACAGCCGCACGAACATCATCGTGCGCAACATCACGTTCCAGGACACGTTCGATTGCTTCCCGGCGTGGGCGCCGACGGATGGCGCGCTCGGCTCGTGGAACTCGCAGTACGACTCGATTTCGACTCGCGACAGCAACAACGTCTGGATCGATCACAACACCTTCGAGGATCGGACCACGGCGGACGAGACGCTGCCGCTGTATTTCGGCGTGATCTTCCAGGTGCACGACGGCCTGGTCGATATCACCAACGCGTCCGATCTCGTCACCGTGTCGTGGAATCGCTTCCGCAACCACGACAAGACGATGTTGATCGGCTCCTCGGACACTGCTGCTGCCGACCGCGGCAAGCTGCGCGTAACCCTGCATCACAATCTGTTCGACAAGATCGGCCAGCGCGCGCCGCGCGTGCGCTTCGGGCAGGTTCACCTCTACAACAACTTCTACGACCTGCGCGGCACGCCGAACTACGTCTACAGCTGGGGCGTGGGGATCGAGTCGGCGATCTTCGCCGAGGAGAATTTCTTCCTCGCCGACCGCTCGTTCACCGTCGATCAGATCATCGATCGTTTCAACGGCACGACGCTGTCGGTTTCGGGGACGCTGGTCGTCGGCCCGCGCGTGCGCAATCCCGTGGACGTGATCTCGGCCTGGAACGCCGTCAACGACCCGGACCTCGGCTTCGACGCGGGCTGGACGCCGACGTTGAATTTCGAGCTGCTGCCGGCCTGGACGACGCCGCTGCTCGTGCCGCTGTTCGCAGGCCCCTTCCGTTGATCCGAGTCGCTGCCGCGTCGTGCGCGCTCGCCGTACTGGCGGCGATCGCGTGCGCACGCTCACCGGAGCCGCAGGGAGCAGAAGCATCGCGACACGTTCGCAATCGCTTCTGGGTGCGTGAGGATGCAGCCGTTGCCAAAGTAGAGCCTGCACCTCACGACGGCGGCGGCGACTCGACTGCCTATCGCTACTTCGACGACGTTCCGGACGCGCGCGTGATCTTCCGCAAACGCGCTCTGCACAAGGGCTCAGCGATAGGCATGCACGTGCTGACGCACGATGAGGTGTACTACGTCGTGAGCGGTCGCGGCCGGCTGCGCGTCGATGACGGGCAAGTGGCAGTCGGTCCGAGCTCCGCCATCTTCATGCATGAAGGCGCGGACGTCGGCATCTGGCAGGACGGAGACGAAGAGCTGGTGCTGATCGTCGCGTATCCGCCGGCGAGCACTCCCTAGCGGCTCTTCTTCGTCATGTAGCGCAGATCCCAGTCGTCGGGATTGAACGGCGCGCGCGTCTCCTTGTACTGCGGATACCCGCCGACCTGCGCTTGATCGTCGATGATCTCGCCGCGTCCCTCGATCGTGTCGGCGACGATGCGCGCGTCGATCGGATCGCGATCCCACGGCCGCGCGCCGACGTTGCGAATCACCGCATCCTGCACCTCCGCCGCGTGCAGCAACTGCACATTGAACGGCAGCGCCGGGCGCGCGATCGGCACGATGCGTGCGCTCGAAGTCGTGTACCGCCCGAGCTTCTCGAGCGGCCGGCCGACCCAGTCGACCGCGATGTTGTCGTCCTCGTACAGCTCGATATCGCCCGAGCCGCCGAGCATGAACAACGCCACCCCCGGCGGCGTCGATGGGCCGCCGCGCAGCACATTGCCGACGAGCGCCATCTGCCCGACCTGGTACGGCTGATCGCGCCATTCCTCCGCGATCAGGTTGTAGTGCACGGCGCGCGGGCCCGGGTTGTAGATCAGGTTGTTGATCACCATGCCGCGCACGCCGCCTTTGAACAGCGGGCTGCGCTCGTGGTTGTGCGCGTAGAGGTTGCCGACGATCAGGATGTCCGAGGCGTTGTCGTGGATCAGCGAGCCTTTCGAATGCTCGCCCTTGGAGTGCGTCGAGTACCTCAGGCCCTCAGCGATGATGTTGTTGCTGAACGTGACGCGGTACGACGTGCCGCGCCGCCATTCGTCCGGCGTCTTGCCGGCGAAGCGCGGACCGGAGGCCGAAAGGTTTTCGTCGATCGCCCAGGTCATCGAGCAATGATCGACGATCACGTCATGCCCGGCCTGCGTCGAGAACGCATCCGGTTCCCAGCCGCCGCGCTTCGGTGCCTCGGCAGAGCCCGTGCGCACGCGAATGTGCTGCAGCACTACGTCATGCGTCATGACGTCGATGCCGGTGCGAATCAGCGTCACGCCCGGCGACGGCGCCGTCTGGCCGGCGACCGTGAGATAGGGCTTGGTGATCTTGATCTCTTGCCG
>CADEEJ010000021.1:15011-18123 GCA_902826315.1 uncultured Steroidobacter sp. | reverse complement strand
GCCGTCGAGGCGGAGATCGTGATCTGCGTCGGCCGCGACGCTCCGCGCGACAAGCTCGACTGGACGATCGACGAAGCAGCGGAGCTCGTGGGCGAGCTGTGCATCGGCGTCGAAATCGCGAGCAGCCCGCTCGCGACGCTGAACGATCTCGGCGCCGGCGCGGTCATTTCGGATTTCGGGAACAACTGGGGTGTCGTCGTCGGCGTCGCGGTGAGCGACTGGCGTGGGCTGTACGAAATCACGGCCAGGAGTTACATCGACGACGAATTCGTCGGCCGCGGCGTCACCGCGCTGCGCCAGGGTCCGCTCGGCGCGCTCGCTTTCACGCTTGCCAAGTGCGCACGACGCGGGCGTCCGTTGCAGGCTGGCGCCGTGATCACGACGGGCATGATCACCGGCGTGCACGACATCCGTCCCGGTCAGCGCTCGAGCCATGTGTTCGAAGGCTTGGGCGAAGTCGGTTGCCGCGTAGTACGCGCGATGCCGCATCCGAAGCGCGCATGAGGTCGGCATGCGGATGAACCGGCGCGACGCGCTCATCGGCCTCGGCGCACTGTGCGCTGCGCGCACGCGCACGGCCGCGGCGCTGAGCTCCGAAGGCTTGATGACCGCGGCGGACGTGCACGTCGATGGCTATCCGACCGTGCAAGCCGTGCGCTGGATGAGCGAGCGCATCGCCGCGCAGACAGATGGTCGCCTGCGAATTCGCGTGTATCACGCAGGTCAGCTTGGCCGTGAATCCGACACCGTAGATCTCGCGCGTTTCGGTGCTCTCGACATCACGCGCGTGAATTTCGCGCCGCTGAACAATGCGTTTCCGGCGACGCGCGTGTTCTCGCTTCCTTATGTCTTCGGCTCCGTCGAGCACATGCGCCGCGCAGTGGATGGCAAGCCCGGTGCAGCTGTGCTCGAACAGTTTCAGCGCCGCGAGCTCGTCGGACTGGCGATCTACGACGCCGGCTCGCGTTCGTTCTACAACGTGCGGCGGCCCGTGCACGAGCCGAAAGATCTGCACGGTCTGAAGATTCGCGTGCCGCCGTCGGACATCTTCATCGCGGCCATCGCTGCGCTGGGCGGCAATCCGACGCCGCTGCCGTTCGGCGAAGTCTATTCGGCGATGCAGACCCATCTGATCGAAGGCGCAGAGAACAACTGGCGTACGTTTCACACCAGCCGCCAGTTCGAAGTCGCGCACTACTGGTCCCAATCCGATCACTCGTACTCGCCCGAAGCTCTGCTGCTGTCGAGGCGCACTTACGATGCGCTCTCGGCGAGCGATCGCGAGATCGTCGTCGAAGCCGCGCGCGCGAGCGTGCCGTACATGCGTACGCTGTGGGACAAGATGGAAGCGGAGTCGCGAGCGCTGGTCCTCGCGGCCGGCATCAAGGCGAACGACGTAGATCTGCCGGCCTTCCGCCAAGCTGCGGCGCCGATCCACGAGCGTTATCTCGCCGAACCCTCGTTACGCGATCTCTTCGACAGCATTCGAGGTCTCGCATGAAAAGCTCGCTTGCACCGCTGGCGCGCGCCACGATCGCAGTCGCGGGCGTCGCGCTCGTCGCGATGGCGGGAATCCAGGCGTGGCAGGTCTTCGCACGCTACGTGCTGGATGATCCTCCCAGCTGGACCGAGCCGCTCGCCCTGCTCTGCATGAGCACGACGATGATGTTCGGAGCTGCAGCCGGCGTGCATTCGGGCAAGCACTTCGGGTTCTTCATCGTCGTCGAGAACGCGCGAGTCCCGCTGCAGCGGCTGATGCGAACCGCCGCGCGCCTCATCGCAAGCCTCGTCGGCATCCTGTTCGCGCTGTGGGGCGGCGAGATGATGATCGACGCCTGGGATTACGAAATCGCCGGCGCGCCGTTGCCGCAGGGAATCATGTTCCTGCCGCTGTGCCTCGGCGGCGTCCTGATCGCGCTCTTCTCCATCGAGCAGCTGCTACATCTATGGCGATCGCAATCCTCTTCGGCGTCCTGATCCTGCTGCTGTTCATCGGCGTGCCGGTGGGCTTTGCACTGCTGGCAGCGTCGCTGGCGACAGTGCTGTGGCTCGATGTGCCTGCCATCGTCGTGGTCCAGCAGACCGCCGCGGGTGCGAACACCACGTCGCTGATCGCGATTCCATTGTTCATATTTGCCGGCGAGCTGATGATGCGCGGCGGGATTTCCGAGCGACTCATTGCATTCGCCTCGTCGCTGGTCGGACATCTGCGCGGCGGTCTCGGCCAGGTCAACGTGCTCGCCTCGCTGTTCTTCGGCGGCGTGTCCGGCTCGGCGATCGCCGATGTCTCGGCGATCGGCGGCACGATGATCCCGCAGATGATCAAGCGCGGCTTCGATCGCGATTTCGCCGTGAACGTCTCGATCACCGCGGCGCTGGTCGCGCTGCTCGTACCGCCCTCGCACAACCTGATCCTGTACTCCGCGTCTGCCGGCGGCTCGATCTCGATTGCGGACCTGTTCGCGGCCGGCATCGTGCCCGCGTTGCTGCTGACAGTCGTGCTGATGATCACCGGCTGGTGGATCGCACGCCGCCGCGGCTACGCAGTCGAGGCCTTCCCGGGCTGGCGCGAAGTGCTGCTGCGACTCGTCGCGTCGCTGCCGGGCCTGCTGCTCGTGGCGATGATCTTCATCGGCATCCGCGCTGGCGTGTTCACTGCTGTCGAGAGCGCGGCGATCGCAGTGCTGTACGCGATCCTGGTGACCGGCACAGTCTATCGCCGGCTCACGCGCGAGGTATTTCTCGAAACTTGTGCCGGCGCGGTGCGTACCACCGGCCTGATCCTGTTCGTCATCGGGTCTGCAGCATCGTTCGGCTGGTTGCTCGCGTACCTGCAGGTTCCTGCCGCGGCGGTGGACGTCCTCACCACCGTCGCCAGCAACAAGTACAGCGCGATCCTCGTGATGATCGTCGTGCTGCTGATCATCGGCACGTTCATGGACCTGGCGCCGATGATCATCATCTGCACGCCGATCTTCCTGCCGGTGGCCAAGGCCTTCGGCATCGACCCGGTGCACTTCGGCATCATCCTGATCCTGAAAGGCGGCATCGGCCTGATCAGCCCGCCGATCGGCTCGGTGCTGTTCGTCGGCACCGCGATCGGCAACATCAG
>CADEEJ010000021.1:12387-14911 GCA_902826315.1 uncultured Steroidobacter sp. | reverse complement strand
GCTCGGCCAGCGGATCGACCGTGCGCTCGCCACGCTGCGCCTTGCGATGGATGAAGTGGAACCACGCTGCGATCGGCGTGCACAGCCGGTCCAGCGGGCGACGCGCTTCGATCGCATCGAGCACCGTGCCGAAGATTCGGAAAGGCAGCTTCTGCGAGCCGTCCCACGCGATCTGCGCCAGCAGGTGACGCAGCGCTGGATTGCGAAATCGCCGCAGCACGGACTCGATGTAGTCGGCAACGTCGAGGCCACGAGGCGCGACGAGGCTGGGCGCGATGTCCTCGATCATCAGGCGGCGCACGAACGTCGCGAGCTGCGGATCCCGCATCGCCTGCGCCACGGTCTCGTGGCCGGCGAGCGAGCCCAGATAGGCGAGCGAGGAATGCGCGCCGTTCAGCAGGCGCAGCTTGGCGCGCTCGAATCCGGCGACGTCGCTCGCGATCGTCACGCCGATCGCTGCCCAATCGGGCTGCGGTCCGCGCATGCCTTCCTCGATCACCCACTGCGTGAACGCTTCGCGTTGCACGGGCCACCGATCGACGACGCCGAGCCGCTCGGCGACGACGTCGCGCAACGCTGTATCAGTTGCCGGCGTGATGCTGTCGACCATCGTGCGCGGGAACGACACCTCGTCTGCGATCCAGCGTGCGACGCCGGCATCGTGCTTGCGCGCGAGCTCGGCGACGGCACGTCGCAGACGCGGGCCGTTGTCGGTGAGGTTGTCGCAGCTGATGACGTTCGGTGGCGCGATTCTGAGTGCGTGGCGACGAGCGAGCCCCGCGTAGAGATGACCGATGAGACTGCGCGGTGACGCCGGGTTTGCGAGGTCGTGCGCGATTTCGGGATGCGAGAAATCCAGTCCGCCGCCCGGCGCCAGGCAGTAGCCCTTCTCAGTCACCGTCGCCGTGATCAGCGTGACGCCGGGATCCGCGAGTCTTTGCGTAACCGCATCCGGCGACTCCGGTGCGACCAGCAGCTCCTTGATCGCACCGATGATGCGCGTCTGCGGCGTCTCATCGAGCACAGCGAGCGTGTAGAGCAGTTCCTGTGGAGCGAGTGCATCGCGCACGCCCGCGCTATGCAAGGAAACTTCGGCGATGCCCCAGCGCGGGTCTTGCGCGAGCGCATCGTCGAGATAGCAGGCTTGATGAACCCGATGAAATGCGCCGGGCCCGAAGTGGACTGCACCGATGGCAACTCGATCGCGATCGTATGCAGGTATACGCACGCCGCGCGCCGCCAGCGCGCTCAGCTCGGCTTGCTGCAACGAAGTCACAGCGTGACGCCATCCTTCCAGATGGCGATCTCGCGTTCCTCGTTCAACTCGTTGCGGGCGGCCCGGCCCGAAGCAACGTCCACGATCAGGCGCATGAAGTCTTCCGCCAGCGCGTCGGGATCGCCGGTCAGCATGCGGCCGGCGTCGAAGTCGATCCAGTGCGGCTTGCTGTGCGCGAGCGGCGAATTGGAGCTGATTTTCAGCGTCGGCGCCGGGAAGCCGAGCGGCGTGCCGCGCCCGGTCGTGAACAGCACGATCGTCGCACCGGCCGCAACCAGCGCTGTCGACGAGATGCCGTCGTTGCCCGGCGCTTCCAGCAACGCGAGGCCGGGCCGCGCGACTTGCTCCCCGTAGCGCAGTACCTGCGTGACCGTTGCATGACCGCCCTTCTGCACGGCGCCGAGCGATTTTTCTTCCAGCGTCGTGATGCCGCCGGCGATGTTGCCGGGCGATGGGTTCTCGTGCACCGGCTGGTCGTTGTCGAGGAAGTAGCGCTTGAAGTCGTTGACGATCGCCGCGATGCCGGCGAACACCTGCTCGTCCGCGGCGCGTTCCATCAGCAGCCGCTCCGCGCCGAAGATCTCCGGGATCTCGGTCAGGATCGCCGTGCCGCCGGCGTTGGTGACGCGATCGGCGATGCGACCGACGAGCGGGTTCGCCGTGATGCCGCTGAGGCCGTCCGAGCCGCCGCATTTCAAGCCGACGGCGAGCGCAGCGATCGGGCAGGGCTCGCGCGCGGCGCGCGCTGCGATGTCGGCGAGCTCCTCGACCAGGCGCAGTCCTTCTTCGACTTCATCCGACGCGGCCTGCGCTGCGAACGTACGGATGTGCTCGCGCTGCGACGGCGGAATTTCCTGCAGCAGCGGCTCCAGCTGGTTCGACTCGCAGCCGAGCCCGAGTATCAGCACGCCGCCGGCGTTCGGATGGCGTGCAAGCGCAGCGATCAGCTTGCGAGTCCGCGCGAGATCGCCGCCGAGCTGCGAACAACCGAACTGATGTGGAAACGCGTACACGCCGTCGACGCGGCCCTTGCAGCGCTCGGTGGCCAAGCGCGCGATGCGCTCGGCCGTACGGCCGACGCAGCCGACAGTGCAGAGGATCCAGATCTCGTTGCGCGTACCGACACGTCCGTCCGCGCGCCGGTAACCCATGAAAGACAGTGCCTCTGCACTCGCTGACCTTGCGCCGCCCGCTTGCTGGGTGAATCTGTATTCGTCGACACCTGCAAGCAGTGTTGCCAGGTTGTGC
>CADEEJ010000021.1:11120-12287 GCA_902826315.1 uncultured Steroidobacter sp. | reverse complement strand
GCGCTGTCCATGGAAAGCATATTACCGCCGGGGGAAACCGGTGTCAGATTGTCCTCCGCACGGCCGTAGTTGGCATTACAATCGCTCCCCACATGCCCAAGAAACCCGCTACGAAGCTTGCCCGAGTTGCCGCCAAGGCGCCTCCCGACCTGGAGCGCAAGCACACGATCAACGACATCGCGCGCCTCGCGAATGTCTCGAAGAAGACCGTGTCGCGCGTGATCAACGAGTCGCCGTTCGTGCGCGAGGAAACCCGCGCGCGCATCACTGAGATCATCAAGCGCGTCGGCTTCACGCCTGACCCGCAGGCGCGCGCGCTCGCGTTCCGGCGCTCGTTCCTGATCGGGCTCATCTACGACAACCCGAATGCGCCGTACGTGATCAACTTCCAGGAAGGTGCGCTCGGGGCGCTGCGTCGCGTCGGCTACGAGCTCGTGGTGCATCCGTGCGATCGCCACAGCGAAGAGTTCCTGACCGACATCCGCCGCTTCATCACGCGCCAGAAGCTCGACGGTGTCGTGATGCTGCCGCCGGTGTCGGAGAATTCGACGCTCGCGGAGATGCTGCGCAAGCTGGAATGCCCGTATATCCGCGTCATCGCCGCGGCGCTCGACGATCCGCGCAACCTGGTGATGTCGATGGACCGGCAGTCCGCGGCGGAAGTGGCCGAGCATCTCGCCAAGCTCGGCCATCGGCGCATCGCGATGATCATGGGCCCGCGCACGTTCCGCTCGGCGATCGAGCGTCTCGAGGGTTTCTCGAACGCGCTGGCGGATCGCGGCCTGTCGCTGCCGCCGGAATTCATCGCCGAGGGCTCGTACACGTTCGAGTCGGGCGCTGCATGTGCCGACATGCTGCTGTCCCGCTCACCGCGGCCCACGGCGATCTTCGCGGGCAACGACGAAACCGCTGCCGGCGTCTATCGCACGGCCTATCTGCGCGGCGTGAAGATTCCGGACGAGCTCACGGTCATCGGTTTCGACGACAGCCCGCTCGCCTCGCGGCTGTGCCCGTCGCTCACGACGATGCGGCAGCCGATCCGCGACATGGGCCGCATGGCCGCGGAGAAGCTCGTGGCGAAGATCTCCGGCTTCGCCGACGGACCCGCCATAGACGCCACGACCGTGGAGCCGCACCTGGTCGTGCGCGAGTCCTCCGGCCCGCCCG
>CADEEJ010000021.1:6568-11020 GCA_902826315.1 uncultured Steroidobacter sp. | reverse complement strand
GGTCATGACACCGGTTACCATCCGAGACAATCGGCGGACAGCGTGCGCACCGGGCGCAATGCACTGCAACATCGGCCCTCATGGCAAGACCCCTACAACTGCACGAGGACAGGCTGTTTCCCGCCGACGCCGCCACACGCGCCGTCGCGCAGCGGCTCTATCGCGAAGTGGCGGAGCTGCCGATCATCAGTCCGCACGGCCACACCGATCCGCAATGGTTCGCCGGAAACCAGCCGTTCACGAACGCGACCGAGCTGCTGCTCGCGCCGGATCACTACCTGTACCGAATGCTGTACAGCCAGGGCGTCGACCTCGCCGCACTGGGCGTGGCCTCGCGCAGCGGTTCCTCTGCGGCCGATCCGCGCGCGGCGTGGCGCATGTTCGCGGAGCGGTTTCACTTGTTTCGCGGCACGCCGTCGGTGCTGTGGCTGAATTACGTGTTCGCGAAAGTGTTCGAGCTGAAAGTCGCGCTCGCCGCCGACACGGCTGACCACTACTTCAACGTCATCGGCGAGCAGCTCGCGCAGGATGCTTTCCGGCCGCGCCGCTTGTTCGAGCGCTTCAACATCGAGGTGCTGGCGACGACGGAGTCGCCGATCGACACGCTCGATGCGCATCGCGCAATTGCGAGCAGCGGCTGGCGGGGCCGCGTGATCACTGCGTATCGTCCCGATCCCGTCATCGACGCGGAGCACGAAGCATTCACGGCGTCGCTCGAACGCTTCGGCGAGCTGACGAATGAAGACGTGCTCTCCTGGCGCGGCTATCTGCAAGCGCATCGCAAGCGCCGCGCCGTGTTCGCGAAGGCGGGCGCGACGTCGACCGATCACGGCCATCCGACCGCAGCGACGGCCGATCTGTCGAGCCGTGAAGTCGAGCGCTTGTTCGCGCGCATCACTTCCGGAAACTTCTCGCAGGCCGACGCCGAATTGTTTCGCGCGGCGATGCTCGTCGAGATGGCGCGCATGAGCCTGGACGACGGCCTGGTCATGCAGCTGCACCCCGGTGCGTTCCGCAACCACAACCGCTGGCTGTTCACGCACTACGGTCGCGACAAGGGCGCGGACGTGCCGCAACGGACCGAGTACGTGCACGCACTGCGCCCGCTGCTCGATCGCTTCGGCAACGAGCGCGCGCTGACGCTGATCCTGTTCACTCTCGACGAGACTGCATACAGCCGCGAGCTCGCGCCGCTCGCCGGGCACTATCCGATTCTGAAGCTCGGCCCGGCCTGGTGGTTCCACGACAGTCCCGAGGGCATGCGCCGCTTCCGCGAGCAGACCACCGAGACCGCCGGCTTCTACAACACCGTCGGCTTCAACGACGACACGCGCGCGTTCCTGTCGATCCCGGCGCGGCACGATCTGGCGCGCCGCGTGGATTGCAGCTTCCTGGCGCGGCTGGTCGTCGAGCACCGCATCGAGGAAGGCGAAGCTGCTGAGATCGCTGTCGATCTTGCGTATCGTCTGCCGAAGCAAGCCTACAAACTCTAGTCATACCGGAACCCGCTCGTGTTCAAGAAGACCTATCACGCAACGCATCCCGACATGATGGCCGGCGCCAGCAATCAGCAGCTGCGCGACCGCTATCTCGTCGAGGGTTTGTTCGCCGCCGATGCGATCGTTCTCAACTACGCTCACTACGAGCGCTTCGTGATCGGCGGCGCGCTGGCCACGACGCGCGCGCTGCGTCTGCCGGATCAGACCGAGCCTGCGTCGGCAGCGGGCAAGCCGTTTCTCGAACGGCGTGAGCTCGGCATCGTCAACATCGGCAAGGCGGCCGGCCGCGTGACGCTCGACGGCCAGGCATTCGAACTCGCAGCGCGCGACGGCTTGTACGTGCCGATGGGCACGAAGGACGTGACGTTCGAATCGCGCACTGCCGGCACGCCTGCGAAGTTCTACCTGATCTCGACACCCGCGCACGCGCGCTTCGAGCCGGTGCAGATCTCGATCGACAAGGCCGTGCCGTTGCAGCGAGGCGCATTGGAGACTTCGAACGAGCGCACGATCTACCAGTACATCGTGCCCGCGACGTGCCGCTCCGCGCAGTTGCTGCTCGGCTTGACGATGCTCAAGCCCGGCAGCGTCTGGAACACGATGCCGCCCCATCTGCACGACCGCCGCTCCGAGGTCTACTTCTATTTCGATCTACAAGATCCGTCGCAGGACAAGAGCGCGCAACGCGTGCTGCATTTCATGGGCGAGCCCGACGAGACGCGCAGTCTCGTGCTCCAGAACGAAGAAGCGGTGATCTCGCCGCCGTGGTCCATTCACATGGGGGCCGGTACTCGCAGCTACAGCTTCATCTGGGCGATGGGCGGCGAGAACCTGGACTACACCGACATGAACGTGCTCGATATCTGCCAGCTCAAGTGACGACCGGCACCGCCAGTGACAACATGACCGCACCGAACACCTCGAATCCGTTCTCGCTCCACGGCAAAGTGGCGCTCGTCACCGGCGCCAGCACCGGGCTGGGGCAGGGCATCGCGATCGCACTCGCCCAGGCGGGCGCAGACGTCGTCGGCGTCGCGCGCTCCAGCACCGCGGACGCGGAGCGCGGCGTCACCGCGGCGGGGCGCAAGTTTCACGCGCTGCATTCGGACCTGGAGCGCAGGAATGAACCGGCGAACGTCGTCGCGCAGGCGCTCAAGGCCGCCGGTCGCGTCGACATCCTGGTGAACAATGCCGGCATCATCCGGCGCGACGACGCACTCACTTTCAGCGAAGAAGACTGGGATGCGGCGCTGAACCTCAATCTCAAAGTGCCGTTCTTCCTCGCCCAGGCGGTCGCGAAGCAGCTGGTGCAGGCAGGGCGCGGCGGCAAGATCATCAACATCGCGTCGATGCTCTCGTTCCAGGGCGGCATCCGCACGGCGTCGTACACCGCGAGCAAGAGCGGTCTCGCCGGCATCACGCGGCTGCTCGCGAACGAGTGGGCGACGCGCGGCATCAACGTGAACGCGATCGCTCCCGGTTATTTCGAAACCAACAACACCGCGGCGCTGCGCACGGACGAGCAGCGTAATCGCGACATCCTCGGCCGCATTCCCGCCGGCCGCTGGGGCAAGCCTTCAGATCTCGGCGGCGCTGCCGTATTCCTGGCATCGGCTGCTTCCGACTACGTGCACGGCACGATCGTTCCTGTCGACGGCGGCTGGCTGGCGCGGTAACAAACGCGTCGCGAGCTGTGAATTCCGTCACTTCGTGCGGCGCCGCATGGAGACGTGACGGCCGCGTGCAGGTAGGCTGTCGACCCGCACACAGGAGGATGAGCGTGTTCCGGCGTGAGAGGAATCTGTTACTGGCGGTCGACGACGAGACCGATTTTCTGGAGCTGATCGAGCAGATCGGCTCCGGCATCGGCTGCGATGTGATCACGGCCGACACGGCCTCGAGCTTTCGCGAGCGGCTGGCCAAGCGTCAGCCTTCGCTGATCCTGCTGGACTTGCAGATGCCGGACATGGACGGCATCGAGGCGCTGCGCTATCTGGCACGGCAGGGCGTCACATCCGGTATTCTCCTGGCGAGCGGCATGGACCAGCGGGTGCTGGCGAGCGCGCGCCAGCTCGGCGACTCGCTCGGCCTCAAGATGCTCGGCACTTTGCAGAAGCCGGCGATGCTCGAGGAGATCGAAAGCTTGCTGTCGCAACATTTGGAACCCGGTGCGCGCATTTCCGTCGAGGAGCTGCGTCGCGGTATCGAAGAGCACGAGCTGATCGTGCATTACCAACCCAAAGTCGTGCGCGCCGCCGGCGACTGGCAGGTGCGCAGCGCCGAGGCGCTCGTGCGCTGGCGCCATCCGCGCCTCGGCTTGCTTTATCCCGGTGAGTTCCTGCCGCTGGCGGAGCAGTCGGGCCTGATCGTCGGCGTCACCGATTTCGTGCTGACGGATGCGATCCGCCAGATCGGTCATTGGCGGCAACGCGGGCTCGACCTGGCGGCCGCGGTGAATCTCTCGCCGCGCCTGGTGCAGGACCTGGAATTTCCAGACCGGCTGACGCGCGTGTTCCGCGAATTCGAGGTCGCGCCCGAACAGCTGACGCTCGAAGTGACCGAGGCGGCATCGCTCGGCGATCCCGAACTGGTGATGGACATCTTCACGCGCCTGCGCGTGAAGGGCGTCGGCCTGTCGCTCGACGACTTCGGCACCGGCACGTCCTCGCTGACGCAGCTCTACAAGATGCCGTTCAGCGAAGTGAAGATCGACGGCACGGTGATCTCGGAGATCGCGACCGCCAAGCCGGCTGCGACGATCGTGCGTGCGATCATCGACCTCGCGCACAATCTGTCGCTGACCGTGTGTGCCGAAGGCATCGAGACACCGCTGGTGTTCGAGTTCCTCGACCAGAGCGCTTGCGACGCGATGCAGGGCGACTTCATCGCTTCAGCGATGCCGGCGGCGGAAATCGAGAACTTCATCCAGGTGTGGAACGGCGCGGATCACACG
>CADEEJ010000021.1:0-6468 GCA_902826315.1 uncultured Steroidobacter sp. | reverse complement strand
CCCGGGTTCGGCTCTTCGAAATTGATCGTGCCGCCCAGCATGCGCGCGCGATATTCCATGATCTTCAGGCCCATGCCCGACGGGCGTTGCGCCAGGCCTGCCGACAGGCCGATGCCGTCATCCGCGATCGACAACTGCAGCTTGCGCGCCGTCGAGCGCAAGTCGATCGCAATCGTCTTCGCCCGCGCATAACGCGCGGCATTCGTCGTCGCTTCCTGCGCGATTCGATACAGGTGCGTCGCCGCGCCTTCTTCGAGATCCGGCAATTTCGGCGAGCCGTTGCCGAACGTGCATTGCAGGCTGTACATGTCCGTGCAGCGCGCAGCCAGATGTTTGAGCGCTTCCGGCAGGCCGCCGCGTTCCAGGTTCACCGGCGCCAGGCCGCGCGCCAGGGAGCGCGTGCTCTGAATCGCGTGCGCCAGCAGGTCGGTGATCTTCGTGATGTGCGTGGTGTACTGCGGCGACTCGCGCGACAGCTGCACCTCCAGGCCTTTCAACAACAGCGACAGGCCGGTGAGCTCCTGGCCGAGGCCGTCGTGCAGGTCGCTGCCGAGCCGGCGCTGCTCGCGATTGGAAATCTCCAGGATCTCCTGCTCCAGCTCGCGTCGCGTCGTGACCTCCTGCACCGTGCACACCAGGCCTGAAACGGTGCCGTGATCGCGCAACGGCACGTGCGTGTAGTTGAACCAGCGCACAGTGCCATCGGTCGAGATCCACGCGCGCTCCTGGTCCGTCAGCGCGCGGCCCGTGCGCATCGTCGCCGCTGCCTGTGCTTCGATATCGGCCACGTTCTCGTCGATGGAAATCTCTGCCAGGGTGCGGCCGACCACCTGGTCGCGGCGCCGGCCGAGCGTGTCCAGCAGCGCCTTGTTGACGACCTTCACGCGATTGCTGGTGTCGACCGCGTAGATGATCTCCGGCAGGCTGTCGATCAGCGTCCCCAGCAGCACCCGCTGTTCTTCGAGCGCGGCCTGCGCCTCGCGCCGCTCGCGCCGTTCCCGCGCCTCCAGCAGTGCGCGCATCACGACGGCCGGTAATCGTTGCAATCGGTCTTTGAGCACGTAATCGGTCGCACCGCTCTTCAGTGCTTCGATCGCGCGCTCCTCGCCGAGCGAGCCGGAGACGAAGATGAAGGGAATGTCCGGCGAGTGCTGCAGCAGGATTTTCAGCGCGGCGAGGCCGTCGAAGCCCGGCAGCGTGTAGTCCGCCAGCACCAGCTCGGGCGGTGCACCGGCGAGGGCTTCGCGGAAGTCGCGCTCGGTGGCGACGTGCCGCCACTCGACGTCGATACCGTCCTTCGCGAGCTGCAACTGGATCAGCTCGGCGTCGTTCGGGTCGTCCTCCAGCAGCACGAACCGCAGCGGACCCGTACCTTTCTTCATAGCGCGCGCGTCAAGCCTTCCGTCCGTGACCGGGGGGCAACGCTATCATTGTGCGGCGCTTGTGGAAAATGAGGATTGCCGCACGCAGATCGCGCCGCAAGACTCGGCCCAGCGAAGGATCGAAGAGGGCAGGGCATGGCTGAGCAGACCCGCATCGTGATCGTCGACGACCATCCGTTCGTTCGTGAAGGCCTGAAACAGCTCCTGGCAGGTCAGAGCGAGTTCCTGCTGGCCGGCGAGGCGTCGTCGATCGCGGACGCCCGCACGGCGATTGACTCGCATAACCCCGACGTGGCGGTCGTAGACCTCGCATTGGGCGCGGACGACGGCGTCGACCTCGTGCGCTGGATCCGCAGCTCGCATCCGAGCGTGCGCGTGCTGGTGCTGTCGATGCAGGACGAGGCCCTCTACGCCGAGCGGCTGCTGCGCCTCGGTGTCAGCGGTTATGTCATGAAGAACGTCGCCGGCACCGATTTCCTTGGTGCACTGCGAAAGGTCGCTCGCGGCCAGCGCCACGTCAGCGCCGCGATGGGCGAACGGCTCCTCTCGCAGGTCGCGCGCGGCCGTACGCCGGGCGTCGACGAAGATCCGGTCTCCGCGCTCACCGACCGCGAGCTCGAAGTGTTTCGTCTGATCGGCGAAGGCATCAGCACTCGCGAGATCTCGCAGCGCCTGGACCTGTCGATGAAGACCGTCGATGCCCACCGCCGTCACATGCGCGAAAAGCTCAACCTGCGCTCGACCAGCGAGCTGATCCGCTACGCCACGCAATGGGTCTCCGACCGGGGCGGCACCCCCGGATTGAGCCACGGTTCGGCCTAGGCCGCCGACGCGCCGGCACGGCGCCAACGCCTTGTTTCGCCTCGTGGTTCGCGAGCGCGACGCATCGCACACCCTGGGCCGATGGCGTGCGCGTCGCGTGCCACATTAAGGGAATATCTGATATCCCCTACACAGGGCCTCCAACACCATGCTCCGTCATCAGAGCCGGTGCAGGCCCCTTGAGCGTTGCGACGAAAAAAACCGCGGTCCCAGCCGCCTCCGCCACGAGCGACCTGTCCTCCCCGGCTGCCTGGGCGAGCGAGCCGCTGCGTGAGTTGATCGCGTCGGTTCCGGACTACGTGTTGGTGCTGGACCGTCGCTTGCGTGTGCTGCTTGCGAACCGCGGTGTCGGCCGGCGCAGCGCGCAGGACCTGCAAGGTCTCGCCGTGACAGAATTCCTGCCGCACGATCTGCATCCGCAAGCGCTCGCAGCGATGCATCGCGTGCTCGCGACCGGTCAGGTCGACGGTTACTCCGCGATGCTCGACGACGGCGAGTCGCGCCACTTCGACATCCGCATCAGTCCGATCCGCTCGCAGCAGCAGATCGTCGCGATCACGATGATCGCTTCCGAGACCACCGAGCAGGTGCGCGCCGAGCGCGCCATCGCCACGCAGGCGCGCATGATCGAGTCGATGCTCGAAGGCGTCGCGGTCGTGAGCGACCAGGCGGTCATCGAGATTACCAATCCCGCTTTCGACACGATGTTCGGCTATCGCCGTGGCGAGTTGATCGGCCGCCCGATGACGACGCTCGCCGGCTGGCCGTTCGAGCAGCCCGAGCGCTGGCAACAGCTCGCCGCCGATCCGCAGGGGCAGGGCTCCATGCGCGTCGAGTTCGACGGCTTGCGCAGCGACGGCAGCCATTTCGCCGCGGCCGGACTGCTCTCGCGATTCGACGTGGCCGGCCGCAGTCACTGCCTCGTAGTGCTGCAGGATGTGAGCGAGCGCAAGCAGCTGGAGCGCGCGATCCTGCAAGCCGTGAACCGCGAGCAATACCGCATCGGTAACGATCTGCACGACGGCCTCGGCCAGGAGCTGACCGGCATCGCACTGATGCTGCGCGGCGTCGCGGGCCGGCTCGCGAGCGAGTACGCACCGATCCTGCCCGAGATCGAGGGCATCACGCGGCTCGTGAACAACGCCATCGAAAGCACGCGCGCGCTGGCCCGCGGCCTGTCGCCCGTGAACCTCGAGCGCGGCGGCCTCTCGGACGCCCTCGATGGCCTGGCGATGCATGCCGCAGATCTCTATGGAGTGCAGATCGTGTGCACGCATCGCGTGAAGACGATCCGCCCGCTCGGCGCCGAGCTGGCGAACCATCTCTATCGCATCGCGCAGGAGGCCGTGCGCAACGCCGTCCGGCACGGCCGCGCGCGGACTATACGACTGCACTTGCACGGCGCCCGCGCTAAGGTGCGCCTGACCGTAACCGACGATGGCACCGGCATGCCGGTCGACGCGGTAGACGCCGCCGGCATGGGACTGAAGATCATGCAATACCGTGCGCGTATGCTTGGCGGCGAAGTCCGCTTCGAACGAGTCGAGCCGCAAGGCACGCGCATCGTGTGCGAATGCCCGCTGGAACCTCTGGCACAACCAGCCCGCGCGCCCCGCGCGCGCCGTCGCGGTCGGCTGAGCACGGCAGCAGGCTGAGCGCCCGCCGCCGACAACGTACAAGGACTAATTGCTGAGGAGTGATGCAATGACCGTTGGCCCCACTTTGTTCAAACCCGCGCATCGACCGTCGGGCAGCGTGTCGAAGGACCGCAAGCGCCGCGTGCTGATCGTCGACGATCATCCGATCGTCCGTCAGGGCCTGCGTCGGCTGATCGAGGCGGAATCCGATCTGGAGGTGTGTGGCGAGGCCGAGACGGCGCGCGAGGCGAAATCGCTGATCCGCGAGCTCGAGCCGGATGCCGTCATCGTCGACGTGTCGCTCAAGCAGGGCGACGGCCTGGAGCTGGTGAAGGATGCACGCGCGCACTATCCGTCGCTGCCGCTGCTCGTGTTGTCGATGCACGACGAGGCGATCTATGCCGAGCGCATGCTGTCGGCCGGCGCGAACGGCTACATCATGAAGCAGGCAGCTTCGGATCAATTCCTGGTGGCGCTGCGCCGCGTGCTCGACGGCGGCATCTATGTCTCCGAAGCGGTCGGCAACAGCATGATCGAGAAGTTCGCGTCCGGCGGCGCGTACATCTCTTCCAACCCGGTCGACAGCCTCACCAATCGCGAGCTGCAGGTGCTGCACATGATCGGCAAGGGCCTGTCGACGCGGCAGACGGCCGAGGCGCTGAACCTCAGCGTCAAGACCGTTGAATCGCACCGCCAGCGCATCAAGCGCAAGCTGTCGCTGCGCACGTCGGCCCAGCTGATGCAGTACGCCGTGAACTGGTACGCGGGCCGGGAGCCCGGACAAAAGCCTTGACCGAAGCGCTGCAAGGACTGCTCACCGGATCCGGGATCGCAGGTCTCGTCGTCGGACTGTTGCTGGCAGGCGCGCCGCTCGTCTGGTTGCTGCTGCGCCGGGGTCCGAGCAAGACGGGACCGTCGCGGCAGCCGGATGCCGCCGCGACTCATCGCCGCAACCAGGCGATCGTCGAGGGGGCGGGCGAAGGCGTGCTCGAGCTCGATAACGTCGGCCAGGTGCGTTACGCCAATCCGGCCGCCGCGAAGCTGCTCGGCTACGACATCGAAGAGCTGCCCGGGCTCGACTATCGCGTCCTGATCAATACGCAGAGCGACGACGACAACCGCACCGACCCCGTGCGCCGCGTGCGCTACACGACCGACATCATGCGCGGCGTCGGCGCGCTGCTGCGTCGTAAGAACGGCCAGTTCCGTCCTGTCGAATACCGCATCGTTCCGGTCACCGAGCAGGGCGCGACCGTCGGCACGGTGCTCGTATTCCACGACGTCGGCGAGCGCGTGCGCCTCGACAATCTGCTCAAAGACATGCAGACGACCGCGCGCATCGGCGGTTGGGAATACGACGTCGAGACTCAGAAGATCCATTGGACCGAAGCGCTGTACTCGATCCACGACCTGCCGTTCGGCCAGCCGATCGAGCTGGAGTCGAGTCGCAACATGTTCCATCCCGAGGACCGCAAGAAGGTCGTCGAAGCCTCGCAGCACGCGGTCGACACGGGTGCGAGCAGCGACTTGCACTTGCGCCTGACCAGCGCACGCGGCCGGCAGCTGTGGGTGCGCATGATCATCAAGGCCGAGCGTCGCAACGGTAAGATCGGGCGACTGCACGGCACCTTGCAGGACGTGACCGATCGCGTGGTCGCGGAGCGCCAGCTGCGCGAGACGCGCGACTTCTTCGAGCTGACGCTGAACGCGGTGCCGACGCCGATCAACTACTTCAACCGTGAGTTCGTGATGACGTACTCGAACCGCGCCTTCGAGGAATGGCTCGGCGTGTCCGCCACGAAGATGCTCGGCAAGGGTCTGCGCGAGCTGCTGCCGACCGACATGTTCACGATGGTGATGCCGTACGTCGACAAGGTGATGGCGGGCGAGCGCGTGCACTCGCGGCACACCGCCATGCGCCACGGCATCATGCGGGAGTGGCAGAACCACTACGTCCCGCAAGTCGATGCAAGCGGCGCGGTACTGGGCTTTTTCTCCATCATCTACGATCTCACCGAGCAGCGGCGCCTCGAAGCGCGCCTGCTGCAAGCCCAGAAGATGGAAGCGATCGGCCAGCTCACGGGCGGCATCGCGCACGACTTCAACAACCTGCTCGGCGTCGTGATCGGCAACCTGCAGCTGCTGGAGCGCAGCGTGTCCGAAACGCCGACGCTTGCACGCAAGGTGCACACGGCGATGCGTGCAGCAGTGCGCGGCGCCGACCTGACGCGTCGTCTGCTCGCGTTCGCCCGCCGGCAGATCCTGGATCCGGTCGTGGTCGACGCGAACCGGCAGCTGTCGGGCCTGACCGAGCTGATGCAACGTACGCTCGGCGAGTCCGTCGAAGTGCACATGGTTCAGGCTCACGACTTGTGGCACACGCGCGTCGACGCGGGGCAATTCGAGAACGCGATCCTGAATCTCGCGATCAACGCGCGCGATGCGATGCCGGAGGGCGGCCGCCTGACGGTGCGCACGCGCAACGTCTATCTCGATTCGATTTTCTGCAGCGACCACCCGGAGATCGAGCCGGGCGAGTTCGTGTCGATCAGCGTCAGCGACACCGGCGTCGGCATCGAGCCCGACGTGCTCAAGCGCGTGTTCGAGCCGTTCTTCACGACCAAGGA
>CADEEJ010000020.1:38480-39577 GCA_902826315.1 uncultured Steroidobacter sp. | reverse complement strand
CCGGACTGTATCCGTCGCGCGACGTGCGCGACGCCGTGCTGAAGGCCGGCCTGGAAGACGGCACGCGGGAGACTTTCGGTCGTCTCGCCGACGAACTCGGTAGATTTCAACAGTCACGCGACGTAGGAGCTATGCGCGACCGCGCAAGCATTAATACCGGTTGAGGCATCTGCGCAATTCCGCGCACGACCTGCGCATGCCGCAAAACCGAATCCATCATGGCGGCGCCGCGTGCCGAAAAGCTGGCACTCCCCGAGCGATCGGTCGAGAATGAGCCCCCGGGACCTGATGAGCGACCTGACGACGCGTAAGCAGTTGGGGGGATCCGTGAACATCAAGCAGCTTCAGCAAGGGCTCGAATACTGCGGGCGGGTCGAGGCGGTGCGCCAGACCTATCACGTCTTCCAGGCCAAGAGCTCGTATCTGGTTCTGTCGTTCGCGCGGTCGCGGGATCGCAAGGGCTCGGGCTATTTCAATCTCATCGACGCAGCGGCCGTTGAATACGTGCAGGGACGTATGGGCGGCCACAGTGGCGTCACCGCGAAAGACGTCGTGCAGGCAGGCCGGCGTACGAAGCACATCACGGGCCGGCTGCAAGCGCTGAACATCCTCTACGTGATGGTCGCGCTGGAACAGGCTTCCATTCAGAAGGCCGGTGAGCACCGGCAGCTATTCTTCTCCGTGCGCAAGGCGCGACGCGCAGCTGCCTAGCGCATGGTTCCGGGTTCTCGCGTGGAGAGCCGGGCGTACAGCGCGCGCACTCTGTCACCTGCAGCGCTCTGGCATACGAACGGGAGCAGGCCGTGCACGAGCGCGGCGATGGTTGCGACGGCAAGCGTCGCGCCGAAGCTCCACGCAAAACGCATGTGCTCGAAGTATCCTTGTCCGGCGCTGCGCGGGTGTGCCAGGAACAGGCGATCGATCGATCCGGCGGCCATGATTGGAGGTGCCCCGTGTTCAAGAAGGTAGCATTCACAATGTACCCGATCGCGGACGTCGCACGTGCGCGGAAGTTCTACGAGGAAACGTTCGGGCTGAAGCGCGGCTCGATGGGCAACCAGGGCAATCAGTACTGGATCGAATACGACCTGCCGGGC
>CADEEJ010000020.1:26662-38380 GCA_902826315.1 uncultured Steroidobacter sp. | reverse complement strand
CCCGCGATCGAAGACGATGCATTGCGGGCGGCGCTGGCGAAAGGCACGGTCAAGGTCACCAGCCTGGAACGGCACCTGGGTCCGCCGGACGTGCCGGAGGGCGCCTTCGCGCGGGCCTGCCGGAACTGGAATCTGACGAAGGAGCAGGTGCTGAGTTTCTTCAAGGACGCGACCGCGATCAGTCCGGACGAGTTGCGCTCGTCTTACTCGGTCCTGCCTTGCCAGTACTCGGGGTCGATCTCAGTCGGCACGGTCGCGTATCAGTTCTCGATCAACATCGGCCGCTTCAGCTTCATCCGCGGCAGCTCGCCCGACAAGGTGTCGCTGTACGGCTGCGAGGACGCGTGCAAGGAGCTGTTCCGGATCGACGTCTCCGGCGGTACGTGATCGCTTTCTTCGCTAGCGGTTGACGAGTTCCATCAAGGAGTCTGGATAACGCGCTCCAGAGATCGCATCGGGCGGAAGCAGTTCGTCGATAGCGCGCAGCTCCGCATCGGTCAACGTGATGCGCGCCGCTGCAACGTTCTCCTCCAGTCGCGTCCGCCGTTTCGTGCCAGGGATCGGTACGACATGCTCGCCCCTGCTCAGCACCCACGCGAGAGCCAGCTGTCCAGGCGTGCAGCCTCGCTTAGTCGCAAGTGCAGTCACGGCATCGACCAGTTGCATGTTGCGGGCGAGGTTGTCGCCTTGGAATCTCGGCAGGTTGCGGCGCATGTCGCCTTTTGCCAGCGTGTCCGCCGAGCGAACGGCACCTGTCAGAAACCCCCGCCCGAGCGGACTGAACGCGACGAACGTTACGCCTAGCTCTGCGCAGGTCGCTAGCGTGCCGTTGTGCTCGGGATCGCGAGTCCACATGGAGTATTCGCTCTGCAATGCCGAAATCGGATGGACTGCATGCGCGCGCCGCACCGTCGCCGCGCTCACCTCGGAGAGTCCGAGGTAGCGAACCTTGCCGGCGCGAACGCATTCCGCCATCGCACCGACCGTGTCTTCGATCGGCACCTGCGGATCGGCGCGATGCAAGTACCACAGGTCGATCGTCTCGACACCGAGGCGCTGCAGACTCGCGTCGCACGCTGCTCGCGCGTACTCCGGCCGTCCATCGATGCGCCGTGTCTTCGCTTTTTCACGATCGGTCACGAAGCCGAACTTCGTAGCGAGCACCGCTTGCGCGCGGCGGCCTTGCAAGGCGCGACCGACGAGAACTTCGTTCTCGTGCGGGCCGTAGATGTCCGCCGTGTCGAGGAAGTTCACGCCGAGATCGAGCGCGCGATGAATCGTCTCGATCGACTCGGTTTCATCGCGCTCGGCTCGATCGCCGTAGCCCTCGCTCATGCCCATGCAGCCGAGGCCAATCGGAAAAAGTTGCGGACCGTCGCGACCGAGTTTGCGATTCATGGCTGCACTCCGGCGGTCAGTCTCACCGCATCGATGACGGCCATCATGCACTCATCGCGTGACGAGTTGCTATCAGTCGCGCAGCCGAGCGTTGACTTGCGAGCTGAAACGAACGGCAAGCGCGCAACCGATGGGATGCGAGACTTCCACGAGCGCCCGTTGCAGTGGGTCGCCGGGCTGCGACAGCACGAGCGCGGTCAGCACATAGCTCGCCAGGCCAACGAGCGCACCCGCAATCACGTACGGTTTCCACGCAGCGTCGCGCTTGCTGAGCCAGGTGATCGCCAGGCTGAGCAAGGCATATTCGACGCCCTTGATGCTGGCCGCGAACCACTGAGTCGCTGTCACTACGCTTTCACCGAGCACCTCGAGCGTTGCCTTGTGCAAGGCGCGCGCGGTCAGGAACGCCAAGGGGGCGGCGAACAATCCGATGAGCCCTGTAATGGAAGTGCCTGCCCGCACCGCTGCCTGGCCGGCAACGAGGGCGGCACAAATCAGCGCGGACCAGGAGAGTTTCTGGATCGTCTCCGCGGCCATGTGCACGCCGGACGGCAGTCGGTCCTGCCAAAGCGCGACGACGAGCAAGAGCGCTTCGAGCAACAACCCCAGCAATACGCCGAGCCATGCGCCTTTCAGCACGCGTCGGGCGAGCTCGGACTTCTGTTGCGGGAGAGCTGAGGTCGAGACGACGTCTTGCATCGGGCGGTACACCAACTGGAACTTGCAGCGGCGAATTGACGCACGTCCCCGCGGCAGCGCCCACTTTCGCCCGTCAGCTATTGAATGCTGACTTTGGTCGGCGTCGTTCGATGCGTTACTCGATCGATGGAGGCTAGGGTCGGAATCGAACCGGCGTAGACGGCTTTGCAGGCCGCTGCATGACCACTCTGCCACCTAGCCAGGTGGGCGGACGCAATTGCTGCGGCCGTGGAAGCGCAAAACCCCGGGATCGGCCCGGGGTTTTACTCAAAAGCTGGAGCGGGAAACGAGGCTCGAACTCGCGACCTCAACCTTGGCAAGGTTGCGCTCTACCAACTGAGCTATTCCCGCTTGGGTCGCCGGACAGGGGTCCGGGCGAACGGGCGATATTCTAGGGCCGACCGACACCCTGTCAAGGCAAGACAGCCCAACTCAGCGCTCTCCGGAGCGCATCAGCTCGGGCCAGGCGGCGCGGACGTAGACGACCATCGACCACAGCGTCAGCGCCGCCGCAGCAACCAGGCAAAACACACCGAGCTCGAACGCCGGGATGAACCAGACGTCGCTCCGGAACAGCATCATCGACAGGCCGGTCATCTGGAAAATGGTCTTCAGCTTGCCCATCGCGGACACCGCGACCTTGCCGCGCGCACCCATTTCCGCCATCCATTCGCGCAGCGCCGAGATCGTGATCTCGCGGCCGACGATCACCGCTGCCGTGAGCGTGATCAGCACGTGCGGATTGAACTTGGGGAAGCGCATTTCCGGCGGCACTTCGCTGACGAGCAGCACCAGCGCGACTGCCACCATCAGCTTGTCGGCGACGGGATCGAGGAACGCGCCGAGCGCCGAGGTCTGGCCGAGCCGCCGCGCGAGATAGCCGTCGAGCGAATCCGTGACGGCCGCCGCAATGAAAACGGTCGCGGCGGCGGGATTCGACCAGGGATAGGGCGAGTAAAACAGGATGACGACCAGCGGGATCATGACGATCCGCGCTACGGTCAGGTAATTCGCAATCGGAAAACTCACTGGGGCCGATTGTAAGGAAATTTTCAGCCGGTCGCGTGCAAAGTGTCGTAGATCGACTGCGCGAGCTTGCGGCCGATGCCGTGCACCTTCGCCAGGTCGTCGACCCCGGCGCGTACGACACCCTGCAGCCCGCCAAACTGCCGCAGTAGCTCCCGCCGCTTGCGAGGTCCGAGGCCCGGTACCGTTTCCAGTACGGAATGCGTGCGTGCCTTGGCGCGACGCGCCCGGTGGCCGGTGATCGCGAAGCGGTGTGCCTCGTCGCGGATGCGCTGGATCAAATGCAGCGCCGGCGAATCGGGCGGAAGGATGCGGGGATGCTCCTCGCCGGCGAGAAACAGCCTTTCCTGCCCTGGACGGCGGTCGGCCCCTTTGGCGACGCCGGCCACGCAAACGCCTTCGATCTCCAGCTCCTTCAGCACGCTGACTGCTTCTGCAAGCTGCCCCGGACCGCCGTCGATCAACAGCAGGTCGGGCAGCGGCGCCTCGCCCTTCTTGATCCGCGCGTACCGCCGCGAGAGTGCCTGCCGGATAGCGCCATAGTCGTCGCCGGGTGCGAGCCCTTCGATATTGAAGCGGCGGTAGTCGCTCTTGAGCGGGCCTTCGGGACCGAACACGACGCACGACGCCACGGTCCGCTCGCCCATCGTATGGCTCACGTCGAAACATTCCATGCGTTTCGGCGGCGTGCTGAGTCCGAACACTTCGGCAACGGACTGCAGCTGCTCGGTGGTCGTCGCCTCGGTCGCCCGGCGCATGTTGAGCCCGATCTCGGCGTTGGTGCGCGCCATCTCCAGCCACCGCGCGCGCACGCCGCGCACGGACGAGCGGATTTCCACCGGCCGTTCCAGTCGCTCCGACAAGGTAGCTTCGAGCAGGTCGGCGTCCTCGATCGGCTGGCTGATGAGGATTTCGCCGGGTGCTTCGCGCCCGAGGTAGTACTGCGCGAGAAATCCCGACAGCAGCTCGCTCTCCTCCGCGAGACCTGCCCGCGGGAAGAAATTCGAGCTGCCGAGATTGCGGCCGCCGCGCACGAACACGATCGAAACGCAGTGGTCGCCGCCGCGCGACACGAGTGAGACGGCGTCGATGTCCTCGGTCACGTTGCGGGTGACGGATTGCGTCGAGTGGATCGCCTTGATGCCGTTGATCTGATCCCGCAGGCGGGCAGCGCGCTCGAACGCCAGCTGCTGCGCGGCCTCCTCCATGCGGCGGGCCAGGTCGTCGATGAGCTCGGCGCCACGACCCTCCAGCACCTTGATCGCGTCGTCGACGTCCTGCTTGTAATTCTCGACGGAGATCAGTCCGACGCACGGACCGGAGCAGCGCTTGATCTGATACTGCAAGCACGGCCGCGAACGGTTCGCGAAGAACGAGTCGCTGCACGGACGCAGCAGGAACAACTTCTGCAGCAGCAATACCGTTTCACGTGTGGCGCGCGCGTTCGGATACGGACCGAAGAATCGACCCGGCAGCTTGCGAGGGCCACGGTAGAAGCTGATGCGCGGGTAGTCCTGCTCGGTCGTGATGTACAGATATGGAAAGCTCTTATCGTCGCGGAGCGTGACGTTGTACCGCGGACGATGGCGCTTGATCAGGTTGTATTCGAGCAGCAGCGCTTCGGTTTCCGACGCGGTTGCCGTCACTTCGATGCTGGCGATCTGCGCGACCATCGCCATGGTCTTCGCTGCATGCGCCTTGCTGCCGGTGAAATAGGTGCCGACGCGGTTCTTCAGATTGCGCGCCTTGCCGACGTACAGCACCTCGCCGTTCGCCGCGATCATGCGATACACGCCGGGTCGCTGGCTGAGGTTGGCGAGGAAAGGTTTCGGGTCGAACGCGCTCATGCGCGGCTATTTTAGAGCGTCCAGCAGCTTTCGGGCTCTGGCGAACACGTCGGCGAACATCTTCTCGGTCAGGCGACCGGTATTCGTGTTGTAGCGGCTGCAGTGATAGGAATTCAGGAGCGTCTGGCCGGTCGGCAGCTCATGCTCGGCGGCGTGCGCGAACTTGTAGTCGGCAGGCTTGAGGGTCAGCGCGCGCAGCGCGGCGTTGTGAGCGATCGAGCCGAGCGTCAGCAATATGGGTGCCGCCGGCCGGCGATTCAACTCCGCCGTGAGATAACGATTGCAGGTGCGGATTTCCGCCGGCGTCGGCTTGTTCTCCGGCGGCACGCACTTCACCGAGTTCGTGATCCGGCAGTCGAACAGCTTCAGCCCGTCGTCGCGGGAGGTCGACTCCGGCCGGCTCGCGAAGCCGAAGCGATGCAGGGTGCGATAGAGCAGCAGGCCGGCGTGGTCGCCCGTGAACGGCCGGCCGCTGGCGTTCGCGCCGTGAAAGCCCGGCGCGAGGCCGACGACGATCAGTCGCGCCTTGGCATCGCCGAAAGGCGCGACCGGTGCGCAGTGGTAGTCCGGATATTCCTGGCGCCCCTCGACGAGAAAGCGTGCGAGGCGCGGGCAATCCGTGCAGGTGCGATCGAAGATGACGCCGTCGGACGGCCAGAGTTGCTGAGGCACCCGCGCAGTTTACCCTCCTACCCGTGCGCCTTGTGGAACTGCCCCTCTTCCGTCGAGCCCTTCATCGCCGTCACCGATGACTTGCCGGCTGTGACCGTCTGCGTCACGTCGTCGAAGTAACCCGCGCCGACTTCGCGCTGGTGCTTGGTGGCCGTGTAGCCGTCCTTCTCGGCGGCGAATTCCTGCTCCTGCAGCTGCACGTACGCCGACATCTGCGACGCTTTATAGCCGCGTGCCAACTGGAACATCGAATAGTTGAGCGCGTGGAAGCCCGCCAGCGTGATGAACTGGAACTTGTAGCCCATCGCGCCCAGCTCGCGCTGGAACTTGGCGATCGTCGCGTCGTCCAGCTTCTTCTTCCAGTTGAACGACGGCGAGCAGTTGTACGCCAGCAGCTTGTCCGGGAACTGCTTGTGGATGGCTTCGGCGAACACCTTCGCTTCGTGCAGGTCCGGCGTGCCGGTCTCGCACCAGATCAAATCGGCATGCGGCGCGTACGCGAGGCCGCGAGCGACTGCCTGCTCGAGGCTGGCGTTCACATAGAAGAAGCCTTCGCTGGTACGGTCCTTGGATTTGATGAAGGGCCGATCGCGCTCGTCGACGTCAGCCGTCAGCAGGTTCGCCGACTCCGCGTCGGTGCGTGCGACCAGCACGGTCGGAACGCCGCAGGTGTCGGCTGCGAGACGCGCCGCGGTCAACTTGGCGATCGCCTCCGAAGTCGGCACGAGCACCTTGCCGCCCATGTGGCCGCACTTCTTCGCCGAAGACAGCTGATCCTCGAAGTGCACGCCGGCGGCGCCCGCCTCGATCATGCCCTTCATCAGCTCGAAGGCGTTCAGTACGCCGCCGAAGCCCGCTTCCGCGTCGGCGACGATCGGCTTCAGCCAGTCGATCGAATCGTTGCCTTCGCAGTGGTGAATCTGGTCCGCGCGCAGCAGCGTGTTGTTGATGCGGCGAACGACGGACGGCACTGAGTTCGCGGGATACAGCGATTGATCCGGATACATCTCGCCCGAGAGATTCGCGTCGCCGGCGACTTGCCAGCCCGACAGGTAGATCGCGTCGAGCCCTGCCTTGATCTGCTGCATCGCCTGGTTGCCGGTCAAGGCGCCGAGCGCGTTGACGAACGGCTTCTCATGGATGTAGCGCCACAGCTTCTCGGCGCCGAGTCGCGCGAGCGAGTGCTCGACGTGCACCGTGCCGCGCAGACGCACGACGTCCTCGGCCTTGTACGGGCGGTCCACGCCTTTCCAGCGCGGGCTCGTTTGCCATTCTTTGCGGAGCTGCTCGGCAGTGAGGTTCGTCATGGGAGTCTCGCTTCAGTTGATTTCCTGGTACGCCGGCAGGGTGATGAACGTCCCGAAATCGGGTGCCGTCGTGATGTGGTCGATGAGCGTAGCGGCGCGCTCGTAGTTGCCTGCAGCGTAGGCATTTGCGCCGATTGCTGCGGCGAGCTTGTCGAGCTCTTCGCGCACGATCTTGCGGAACAGCTCGACCGTCACCTTGCGGCCGTCGTCGAGCTTGCCGGCGGGATGCTTGATCCATTGCCAGATCTGCGCGCGCGAGATCTCGGCGGTCGCCGCGTCTTCCATCAGGTTGTTGATCGGCACGCAGCCGAGCCCGCCGAGCCACGCGGCGATGTACTGGACGGAAACGCTGACGTTGCTGCGCAGCCCGGTCTCGGTGATGGTTCCCTGTGGGATCTGCAGCAGGTCGCGCGCATTGATCTCGACGTCCGCGAGCGTCTTCTGCAGCTGGTTCGGCGTCGGCATCAGGCGGTTGAAAATCTCCATCGCGATCGGCACGAGCCCGGGGTGCGCGACCCACGTGCCGTCGTGACCGTCACCCGCCTCGCGCTCCTTGTCGGCGCGCACTTTGGCGAGCGCTTCGTCGTTCGCCTTCGGGTCGTTCTTGATCGGGATCTGCGGCGCCATGCCGCCCATCGCGAAGGCGCCGCGGCGATGGCAGGTCTTGATCAGCAGCTTCGAATACGAGCGCAGGAAGTGCGTCGTCATCGTCACCTGCTGGCGATCCGGCAGTACGAAATCCGGGCGGCGGCTGAATTTCTTGATGAAGCTGAAGATGTAATCCCAACGGCCGCAGTTCAGCCCGACGATGTGATCGCGCAGCTCGTACAGGATCTCGTCCATCTCGAACGCGGCGAGGATCGTCTCGATCAGCACCGTCACCTTGATCGTCTGCGGCGCGATGCCGAGCTTCGCTTCCGAGTGCTTGAGCACGTCGGCCCACAAGCGCGCCTCGCGATGATTCTCGAGCTTCGGCAGATAGAAATACGGCCCGGTGCCACGCGCTTTCAGCGCAGCATGGTTGTGAAACAGGTACAGGCCGAAGTCGACGAACGCGCCGGGGATCGGCTTGCCGTCGAGCAGCAGGTGCTTCTCGTAGAGATGCCAGCCGCGCGGACGCACGAGCAGCGTCGCGATCTGCGGATTGAGGCGGTATTGCTTGCCGTCCGGGTTCGCGAAGGAAATCTCGCGGGTCACGGCATCGCGCAGGTTGATCTGCCCTTGCACGACGTTGTCCCAGGTCGGCGTGAGCGAGTCTTCGCAGTCCGCCATGAAGACTTTCGCGCCGGAGTTCAGCGCGTTGATGACCATCTTGCGATCCGTCGGGCCGGTGATCTCGACGCGACGGTCCTGCAAGTCATCCGGGATTCGTGTCACGCGCCACTGCGCTTTGCGCACTTCGGCAGTATCGGGAAGGAAATCGGGCAGTACGCCGTCGTCGAGACGCTTCTGCAGAACGGCGCGGGCGGCGAGCAGCTCGGTGACGCGATCGCCGAAGCGCCGCGTCAGGTCGGTCACGAACTCGAGGGCGGCCGGCGTGAGGACGGATTCATAGCCGGGCTGCATCGAGCCACGGATTTCCAGCCCGGCGGGCAAAGTCCTGTCGTTCGCCATGCGCTGACCCCCAGTGCGAAGGGCGCCACGATAGCTTTTTCCGAGGTGCGGGTAAAATATATGATGAGTTAGAAAGCCATATCTGTAAAATATGGCACATGGAACTGCGCCACCTCCGCTATTTCATCGCCGTCGCCGAGGAAAAACACATGACCCGGGCTGCGGAACGCCTGGGAATACAGCAGCCGCCGCTCAGCATGCAGATCCGGGCATTGGAAAAGGAGCTCGGAGTGCAGCTGTTCCGGCGTCAGCCGCGCGGTATGGAGCTGACCGATGCCGGCGTCGCCTTTCTGGACCAGGCACGGGTCATTCTCGAGCAGGTCGATCGCGCGCTCGCGACCACACGCCGCACGGCGCGCGGCGAGCAAGGGCGCGTGGTCGTCGGTTTCACCAGCTCGGCGCCCTTTCATCCATTCGTACCGCGCGTGATTCGTGCGTTCCGCGAGATGTCCCCGCTGGTCTCGCTCGTGCTCGAAGAAAGCGGCAGCAGCGAGCTCGTGCAAGGACTCCACGACGAAGAGATCGACGCGGCGTTCATTCGCTCGCCGGTCGCGGACGTCGTCGGGCTCACAGTGCGACCGCTGCTTCAGGAAAAGATGGTCGTCGCGCTGCCGAAGGGACATCCGCTGGCCGGCAGCGCTCGGAAGAAGAAGTCGACGCAGACGCGCAGCGCGCCGCTGCCGCTCGCCGATCTCGCGACGGAGACTTTCATTCTCTACAAGCGCCCCGGTGGTCCAGGCTTGTACGACACGATCATCACGGCATGTCGAAGTGCCGGATTCAGTCCGCACGTCGGCCAGGAAGCGCCGCGCATCATTTCGACGCTCAATCTCGTTGCCGCGGGCCTCGGCGTCTCGCTCGTGCCCGAGTCGCTGCGCCGATTGCAGATGGACGGCGTCGTGTATCGCCGGCTAGCGGACAACGCACAGCTCACCGCTCCGCTGATTCTCGCGTGCCGGCGCGGCGAGAACGCGGCCTCGGTGCAGCGCTTCATCGATCTCGTGCAAAGCTCGGCCGAGCACATCGAGGCCGACAGCGAGCTGCGCTGATGTCCGTCGTGGTGCTGTTCAACAAGCCGTTCCAGGTGCTCACGCAATTCACGAGCACGGATGGCAAGGCGACGTTGCGCGATTTCATCCAGGCGCCGGGCATGCGGCCCGCCGGCCGTCTCGACTACGACAGTGAAGGCCTGGTGCTGCTGACGAGCGACGGTGCGTTGCAGGCAAGACTTGCCGACCCGCGCTGGAAAACCGAGAAAACCTACCTCGTGCAGATCGAAGGCGAGCCCGACGAAGCTGTCCTACTGAGTCTGCGCCGCGGGGTCGTGCTGAACGATGGGAAAACATTGCCCGCCTCCGCGCGGCGCGTCGACGAGCCGGCGTGGTTGTGGCCCCGCGATCCGCCGATCCGCTTTCGCAAGGCGATCCCGACGAGCTGGATCGAGCTGACGATCCGCGAGGGGCGAAATCGGCAGGTGCGCAGGATGACAGCAGCGGTTGGCCATCCGACGTTACGGTTGATTCGCTGGTCGATCGGCGAGTGGACCCTCGCAGGGCTCGCGCCCGGCGAGTCTCGCGAAGTCACGTCCCCGTATCCGCAATCCGCTGCTCGCGCAACACGACGATCAACACGCCGATGAGCGTGACGGCCCCGCCGGCGAGCATGCGCGGGGTCAGCTGATCATGCAGTAACGTGACGCCGAAGAAGATGCCGAACAGCGGCGACAGCAGCGTGAGCGGCGAAAGACTGGTTACCGGATAGCGTGCGACGAGGTAATACCACGCCGTGTGCGCGATCAGGCTCGACATGATCGTCGTGAACAGCAGCGCCCCCCAGCCTTCCCAGGTCGCGTTGCGCACCGAGCTCATCTGCCCTCCTTCGAGGATCAGGCTCAGCACCAGCAGGATCGAGCCGCCGAGGAGCGCGATCCACGACTGCAGCTCGAGCGGCCGGATGCCCTTCAACCGCTTGAGGAAGATCAAGCCGAGCGCGCTGACGAACGACGAGCACACCACCAGCGCTAGCCCTTCCCAGTAGGCGAAGACGCGCGGATCGAAGCCGATGATCACGATGCCCGCGAACGCCAGCACGATCCCGACGGTGCGCCGCCAGCGGATCGTCTCGCCGAGGAACAGCACCGACATCAACGTCGAAAACGGCACGCCCATCTGCGTCGCGACTGCGACCGTCGCGGCATCTTCCGTGAGGAAGATTCCCGCGAACAGCAACGCGAAGGCAGCGGGTCCGGTCAGCAGTGCGGCCGCGAACAGATTGGTCATCTGCCCGCGGTGAATCCTGAGCATCGGCACCAGGAACAATGCCAGCGAGCCGAAGCGCAGCGCGGTGAAGAAGATCGGCGGAAACTGCGCAACCCCGATCTTCGACGAGATCAGGTTGAGGCCCCAGATGAGGTTCATGAAGATCAGCAGCGCGAGATCGCGCCCGGCCAGCGATGTCGGCTCGCCTGCACTCGTGGTGGTCACGGACATGCGTAGGCGTCAGCGCAGATAGCGGTGCTTCAGGAAAGCGTAGACCGCGCGGACCGTCTGCGGCTCGGCCCCGACCGGTCGTCCCGGCCGCTCCTTGCCGTTCCATGCGTAGAGATCGAGATGCACCCAGGTGCGTGCTTCAGTGACGAACCGCTGCAGGAACAGCGCGCCGAAGATCGCGCCGGAGAACGATGAGCTCGACACGTTGTTGAGGTCTGCAATCTTGCTCGACAGCTCGTCGTCGTACGCGCTCCACAGCGGCATACGCCAGACCGGATCGCCCTGCTGTGCGGAGATATCGACCAGCTCTCGTGCAACCGTATCGTCGGGGGTGAACAACGCCGGCAGCTCCGGGCCGAGCGCGACACGTGCCGCGCCGGTGAGCGTTGCGAAGTCGATGAGCAGATCGGGTTTCTCTTCGTCCGCAAGCGCCAGCGCGTCGCCGAGAATCACGCGACCTTCGGCATCGGTGTTCCCGATCTCGACCGTCAGTCCCTTGCGGGTCGCGAGCACGTCGCCGGGCCGATAGGCGTTCGCGGAGATGGCGTTCTCGACAGCGGGTAGCAACAGGCGGAGGCGCACGGGGAGCTTCGCGTCCATGATCAGTTGCGCGAGTGCCAGCGCGACCGCTGCGCCGCCCATGTCCTTCTTCATCAGCAGCATCGA
>CADEEJ010000020.1:18473-26562 GCA_902826315.1 uncultured Steroidobacter sp. | reverse complement strand
GTCTGCGCCAGTGATTCGGGCGACAAGTCGTTGGCGGGCGTGTTGATCAGATCGCGAGCGAGAGCAGTCGCTGCGCGCAGTCGCGCGACTTCTGCAGCGTCGGCTTCTGGGGGCGGCCGAAGGTGCACCGCTCGCTGCGGGTTGGCGCGGCGATAGCGTTCGAACTTGTACTGCCCGTACGCCCAGCCGAACGCGAACTGCGTGGCCAAGCGACCCGGCAGCGTCTCGGCCAGGTGATAGTCGCCGTCCGGCAAGCGATCCGGAATCGCGGCCGCTGCCCAACAGCTCAGCTCCTCGCGAGGATTGCGCCGGCCAAGACCGACGACGACTGCCACTGGCCGGCCTTGCGAGCCGGGAATCACCAGCTGCTTGCCGCGCTCGGCCTTGAAACAATTCGCCGCGCTCCAGTTGCGAGTCGACTCGTCCTGCGCCGCGCGCCACTGCTCGAGGTCATCCTCGTACAGCAGATATATAGGTATCGAACCGTGGCGCTCTTCGTTGACGGTCATCGGCGTGGGTGCTGAGTGATGGCGTGGGATCGCTGCAGATCGCAGGGTAGCGCAGCTTGACAAGCTCCGCAGCCATATGGTGCGATCCTTCGACAATTTCGGTCCCGCCTTCCCCGCCTCGTCGCCCCTTCGTCGGCCGTTGATGCGTTGCGAACGCGCACATCGGACCCAACGGATTCACTCATCACCCAGCGTCGGGAGCGCACATGCAGATCTACTCGCAGAAGGACGTCGATAAGAAAGCCCTCAAGGGCGCCCGCATCGCCATTCTCGGCTATGGCAGCCAGGGCCGTGCCCATGCTCTCAATCTGAAGGACAGCGGTTTCGACGTCGTGGTCGGCGTCCGCAAGTCAGGTGCCAGCTGGGCGAAGGCGAAGAAGGACGGATTGAAAGTCGCTGAGCCGATCGACGCGGTAAACGGTGCCGCGCTCGTCGCATTCCTGACACCGGACCTCACGCAGAAGGACCTGTACAAGGAAGTGATCGGCGGCATCGGCAAAGGTGCGACGATCCTGTTCGCGCACGGCTTCAACATCCACTTCAAGCAGATCAAGCCGCGCAAGGACCTCGATGTCGTGTTGATCGCGCCGAAAGGTCCGGGCGACCTCGTGCGCCGTCAGTACCAGCAAGGCCGCGGCGTCCCGTGCCTCATGGCCGTCGGCCAGAACACGACGGGTCGCGCGAAGGCCAATGCCCTCGGCTATGCGCACGGCATCGGCGGCACTCGCGGCGGCGTGCTCACCACGAGCTTCGCCGAGGAGACCGAGACCGATCTGTTCGGCGAACAGGTTGTGTTGTGCGGCGGAGCCACCGAGCTGGTCGTGAAAGGTTTCGAGACGCTGGTCGAAGCCGGCTATCAGCCGGAGGTCGCGTATTACGAGTGCCTCCACGAGCTCAAGCTGATCGTCGACCTGCTGCACGAAGGCGGCCTGTCGAAGATGCATCGCTTCATCAGCGAGACGGCGAAGTACGGTGACCTGACGCGCGGCCCGCGCATCGTCAACAAGGGCACCAAGCGCGAGATGAAAAAGGTGCTGAGCGAGATTCAGGAAGGCAAGTTCGCGCGCCAGTGGATCAAGGAGAATCGCAGCGGCCGCAAGAACTACACCCGGCTGATGAACAAGGACCTGAAGCACCAGATCGAGAAGGTCGGTCTGAAGCTGCGCGACCGCATGCCGTGGTTGGAGCAGTCGCGCGCCTGATCGCGGACATCCAAGGAGCATCGCAATGCCGATCACCCAAGCGAAGTACATCTGGCAGAACGGCAAGATGGTGCCGTGGGAGAAGGCGACAGTGCACGTGCTGTCGCATGCCCTGCACTACGGCTCGACGGTATTCGAAGGTGAGCGTGCGTATGCGACGCCGCAGGGCGTTGCGATGTTCCGGCTGCGCGACCACACGCGCCGCCTGTTCGATTCGGCAAAGATCTATCGCATGGATATTCCTTACACGCAGGAGCAGATCAACGCTGCGTGCAAGGAGATCATCGTCGTGAATCAACTGAACCGCGGCGCGTACCTGCGGCCGTTCGTGTTTCGCGGCTACGGCGAGATCGGTGTAGCACCGAAGACTCCACCGCCGCTCGAGACCGTGATTGCGGCGTTCGAGTGGGGCGCCTATCTCGGCGCCGAAGGGCTCGAGAACGGCATCGATGTCTGCGTGTCTTCGTGGCAGCGGCTCGCTCCGAACACGATCCCGACGCTCGGCAAGGCGGCTGGCAACTACCTGTCGAGCCAGCTGATCAGCATGGAAGCGAAACGCCTCGGCTTCGCGGAAGGCATTGGTCTCGGTGTCGACGGCACGGTCAGCGAAGGTGCCGGCGAGAATCTGTTCCTCATCCGCGATGGCGTGCTGTACACGCCGACGCTGGTGAACGCGATCCTGCAGGGAATCACGCGCGATACCGTGATGACGCTCGCCCGGGCGCACGGCTTCGAGGTGCGCGAGCAGGCGATTCCGCGCGAGCTGCTTTACCTGGCGGACGAGATCTTCCTGACGGGCACGGCGGCGGAAATCACCCCGGTCCGCTCGGTCGACCACATTCCGATCGGCGCCGGCAAGCGTGGCCCGATCACCGAAGCGCTGCAGGCGGCCTTCTTCGGCTTGTTCAACGGCAAGACGCCCGACAAGTGGGGCTGGCTGGAGCCCTGCGACACGAGTGCTTCACGAGGCGTCGCCGCCGCCAGCTGAGGGATCGCGGGTGGCGATGGCTCGCTGAGCATTCATCAACCCGCGGCGAACCCCGGTGGGCATGCTCTGGCGATGAAACCGAAGACTCTGTTCGAGAAGGTCTGGGAACAGCACGAGGTCGCCCCCGAGACGGCGGACACACCCGCCGTGCTGTACATCGATCTCCACCTGATTCACGAAGTGACCACGCCGCAGGCCTTCGCGGAGCTGCGCTCGCGAGGGCTGTCGGTGCGACGCCCCGATCGCACACTCGCCACGCTGGACCACTCCACACCGACGGATCCGGCCGAAGTCTTCGGCCGCGTGCCGATCAAGGTCGAGTCCGCGGGGCGCCAGGTCAAAGAGATGGAGAAGAACTGCCGTGAGTTCGGCGTCGAGCTGTTCGGCCTCGGCAGCGAGCAGCGCGGCATCGTGCACGTCATCGGCCCCGAGCTCGGCGCGACGCAACCCGGCAAGACCATTGTCTGCGGTGACAGTCACACGGCGACGCATGGCGCATTCGGCGCCCTCGCCTTCGGCATCGGCACCACCGAAGTCGGTCAGGTGCTCGCGACCCAATGCCTGCTGCAACGTCGGCCGAAGACGCTCGCGATCGAAGTCAGTGGACGACTGCGCGATGCGGTCACGGCGAAGGACCTCATTCTCGCGATCATCGGCAAGATCGGCGTTTCCGGCGGCACGGGGCAAGTGATCGAGTATCGCGGCTCGGCGATCGAAGCGCTCTCGATGGACGAGCGCATGACCGTCTGCAACATGTCGATCGAGGCCGGCGCACGCGCTGGAATGATTGCGCCGGACGAGACGACGTTCGCATATCTCAAGGGTCGTCGCTTCGCTCCGCAAGGCGACGCGTGGGCTCGTGCGGTCGAGCGCTGGCGAAACTTGCGTACCGACAGCGGCGCGCGTTACGACCGTGTCGTCGAGATCGATGCCAGCAAGTTGGAGCCGATGATCACTTACGGCACGAATCCGGGAATGGTCGTGCCGATCACCGCCACGGTCCCCGATCGTCCGAGCGACGCGATTCATGCCAAGTCGCTTGCGTACATGGGGCTGCATGGCGGCGAGCCGTTGCTCGGCAAGCCCGTGCAAGTCGTGTTCGTCGGCAGTTGCACGAATGCACGATTGTCAGACCTGGAACAGGCTGCGCGCGTCATGCGCGGGCGGAAGGTGGCAAGCGGCGTTCGCATGCTGGTCGTGCCTGGCTCGCAGCAAGTCAAGCGTGAAGCGGAAGCGAGCGGCTTGGCGCAAGTGTTCACGGACGCTGGCGCCGAGTGGCGCGAGTCAGGCTGCTCGATGTGCATCGGCATGAATGGCGACACCGTCGCCAAGGGCGAGTACGCGGTGAGCACGAGCAACCGCAACTTCGAGGGCCGCCAGGGTGCGGGCGCACGTACGCTACTCGCGAGCCCACTGACCGCTGCTGCCGCGGCTGTATCCGGACGAATTTCCGATCCGCGCGAATTCCTCAGGTCGTAACCATGCAACCGATCAGCACCCTCACCTCGCGCACGGTCGTGTTGCCGTTCACGAACATCGACACGGACCAGATCATCCCGGCGCGCTTTCTCACGACGACCACGAAGGAAGGCCTGGGACGACAGGCGTTCGCAGACTGGCGCTACGACGCAAGCGGCGCGTCGAAACCGGACTTCGCGCTCAACCGGCCGGAAGCTGCGGGCTGCGCGATTCTGGTTGCAGGACGCAATTTCGGGTGCGGCTCTTCCCGCGAGCACGCGCCATGGGCTTTGCTGGATTACGGGTTTCGCGCCGTCGTCAGCACTGAGATCGCCGACATCTTCCGCAGCAACTCGCTCAAGAACGGGCTGCTGCCGATCGTCGTCGACGAGCAGACACATGCCTGGCTGCTGGAGCATCCCGGCGTCTCGCTGCAGATCGACCTGCAGGCGAGCACGCTGACGCTTCCGGACGGCACTGCTGTCCGATTCCCGGTCGAAGCCTTTGCGCGATACTGCCTGCTGAACGGGGTCGACGAGTTGGGGTATCTGCTGCAACAAGGGGATGCCATCACGCGTTACGAGCAAACACAGTCATAGGCGGGATCCGGCAACGTGGGTATCAAAGCAACGATCGTCGTCCTCGGCGGCGACGGCATCGGTCCTGAAGTCACGCGCGAAGGCGTGCGCGCGCTGCAGGCAATTGCGTCGCGCTACGGCCACGAATTCACCTTCTCGGAGCACGTGATTGGCGGCGCCGCGATCGATGAAACGCAGTCCGCGCTGCCGGCGAAGACGCTGTCCGCGTGCGGCACGGCCGACGCAGTGCTGCTCGGGGCTGTCGGCGGACCGAAGTGGTCCGATCCGAAGGCGAAGATTCGACCCGAGCAAGGACTGCTCGCTCTGCGCAAAGGGCTGAACCTGTTCGCCAACCTGCGGCCGGTGACGATTCATCCCGCGTTGCTCGACGTCTCGCCGCTCAAGCCCGAGGTGCTGCGTGGCACCGACATCATGGTCGTTCGCGAACTGACCGGCGGCATCTACTTCGGCGAGAAGCGTCGCACCGAGGATTTCGCGAGCGACTTGTGCACGTACAGCGTCGAGGAAGTTACGCGTGTCACGCGTGTCGCGGGCCGGCTCGCGCAAGGACGTCGCAAGCGCATCGTGTCCGTCGACAAGGCGAATGTATTGGAGACTTCGCGCTTGTGGCGCGCAACGGTCGAAGCCGTATTGGGCGCAGAGTTCCCTGACGTCGAGCTCGAGCACATGTTGGTTGACTCGGCAGCAATGCACTTGATCCGCAAGCCGTCGAGCTTCGATGTGATCCTCACCGAGAACATGTTCGGCGACATTCTGACCGACGAAGCGTCGATGCTGGCCGGGTCGCTCGGTCTGTTGCCATCTGCTTCGCTCGGTGCGGGCAAGCTCGGCGTGTACGAACCGATTCACGGCTCCGCGCCCGACATCGCCGGCCAGGGCATCGCAAATCCCTACGCGACGATGCTCAGCGCGGCCATGTTGTTGAGGCATTCGCTCGGTCTGAACGAGGAAGCGGCGGCGGTCGAAAAGGCCGTTGCAGCGAGCATTTCGGCAGGCGTGCGGACCGCCGATATTGCGGCCGGCGGCGCGGTGGCCAGCACCTCGAATGCGGGGGAAGCCGTAGTCAGCCGGCTTCTAGGATAACGGCGTAACTCATTGAATTTAAACAGCCGATAAATAGCCTCGGTATACACCGAAGATTCTTGCCCAAAAGCCGTCCGAGTCCGGTTATGATTTCCGCCGGCGCAGGTTTCCGATCTCTCCCGCGCTCAGCCTTCGGGCCCATTCTCCATGTCTCGACCTTCACGGGTCGGGGTATTTCTGGTGGAAACGGGACTCGTGTCGGGTTAGTCCCCAAGGTCGGTGTCGGCTCTTCGAGCCGACGTCGCCACGACAAAAGTTCTACGTTGCCACGTCCGGGCCGGCGTTTCGCCGGCCCGTTTTTATTTGTCGCCCGGATTTCGATACGCGTCGAGCCATTCGGCATAGAACGGCGGCAGATCGGTCGAGACGCGCGACTTGAAGTTCGGCGGGCGCTTCTCCAGGAACGCACGCACGCCCTCCTTGCCGTCCTTCACGCTCGTGTAAAACACGCCGAGCGAGTCGATGCGATGCGCTTCGAGTGGATGAGGCTGGGCAGCATTCCGATACATCATCTGGCGCGTCAGCGCGATCGCGACGGGCGAGCGGTTGTCGACGATGCGTCGCGCGAGCAGTCGCGCTTCTTCGAGCAGACGTTCGGCGGGATAGACCGCTTTCACCAGGCCGCCGCGCTTCGCCTCCTCCGCATCGAAGATGTCCGCCGTATATACCCATTCGAGCGCCTGCTGCAGGCCGACGATGCGCGGCAGGAACCACGACGAGCATGCCTCCGGCACGATGCCGATCTTGCCGAACACGAAACCGACGCGCGCCTTCTCGGAAGCAAGGCGAATGTCCATCGCCAGAGTCATGGTCGCGCCGATTCCGACCGCCGCGCCGTTGATCGCACCGATGATCGGCTTGCTGCAATCGAAGATGGCGAGCGTCACGCGTCCACCGGTGTCGCGCACGCGATGAACGATCGTCGGATCTTGCAGCTTGTCGTGCATGTCCGCGAGCGTCGGGCGCAACTGCTCGTCGAGGCCGAAGACGTTGCCGACTGCCGACAGGTCCATGCCGGCGCAGAATGCCTTGCCCGCGCCGGTCACGATCACAGCCTGCACTGCATCGTCGGCGCTTGCGGCGTTGAACGCGTCGATCAACTCCGCCGCCATCTGCGGCGTGAACGCATTCATCTGCTCGGGACGATTGAGCGTGATCGTCAGGATGCCGTCGGCCAGCTCGTAGCGGATCGTCTTGAAGTCCATCGGAGATCTTCCGGTTAGGCTGCGGCCATCGCGGTCGCCGACCGCAGGTGCTCGCGGCAATCGCGCACGATGCGTTGGATCAGCTCGGCGCAGGTCGGTACGTCGTCGATCAGGCCGATCACCATGCCGGCGCTGATGACACCGCCGTCCACGTCGCCAGTCCGCAGCGCCACTTTGCCGCGCGCGCCGGCCACGAGATGCCGCACCTCCTCGAACTTCACGCCGCGCTTTTCCATCGCGACCACCTCGCTCGAGATCGAGTTTTTGAAGACGCGCGCCGTGTTGTGCATCGTGCGGAACATCAGGTTCGTGTCGCGCTCGCCGGCCGCAACCAGCGCCTGCTTGATGTTGTCGTGGATCGGCGCTTCCTTGGTACACATGAAACGCGTACCCATGTTGATGCCCTGCGCGCCGAGTGCGAGCGCCGCTGCCATGCCTCGCCCATCGCCAATACCACCGGACGCGACGATCGGAATCTTCAGGGCGCGCACCGCCGCGGGAATGAGGATCAGGTTCGGAATGTCGTCTTCGCCGGGATGACCGGCGCACTCGAAGCCGTCGATGCTGACGATGTCGACGCCATGTCGCTCCGACGAGAGCGCATGGCGCACCGACGTGCACTTGTGAACGATCTTGATGCCGTGCTCCTTGAGGCGCGCGACGAAGTCCTTGGGGTTGTTGCCGGCGGTTTCGACGATCTTGACGCCGCTCTCGATGATCGCGTTCAGATATTCGGCGTACGGCGGCGGCGTGATCGCCGGCAGGATCGTCAGGTTCACGCCGAACGGCTTGTCGGTCATGCTGCGGCAACGCGCGATCTCGTCGCGCAGAGCGTCAGGCGTCGGCTGCGTCAGCGCGGTCAGGATGCCAAGCCCACCGGCGTTGGAGACTGCGGATGCGAGCTCGGCATAGCCGACCCACTGCATGCCGCCTTGAATGATCGGATATTCGATGCCGAGCAGCTCGGTGATCTTAGTTCTCATCTGGTGACTGCACTCGCGGCGAAACCCGCCACAGAGTACACGGAGGTCACCGCGAAAACACG
>CADEEJ010000020.1:16782-18373 GCA_902826315.1 uncultured Steroidobacter sp. | reverse complement strand
GCGCGCTCCAGCCCGCCATGCAGATCGCGGATGAGATCGTCGGCCGACTCGATGCCGATCGACAGACGCAGTAGCGTGTCGGAGATGCCGGCGACGCGACGCGCCTCCTCGTCCATCGCAGCGTGCGTCATGCTCGCCGGATGTGCGACCAGGCTCTCGACACCACCGAGCGATTCGGCCAGCGAGAAGCACTGTAGCCCGTCGAGGAACGCACGCACGTTGCCGATGCCGCCGTGAAGCTCGAAGCTGAGCATGCCGCCGAAGCCGGATTGCTGAGTGCGCGCCAGCTCGTGCTGCGGATGTGAGCGCAACCCGGGGTAGTAAACGTGGCGAACTGCGGGATGACCCGCCAGCAGATGGGAGACGAGCGCAGCGTTCTCGCCGTGTACGCGCAGACGCGCATGCAGAGTACGCAGGCCGCGCAGTGTCAGATAGGAGTCGAAAGGCGCGCCCGTAACGCCCGTACAGTTCGCCCACCAGACCAGACGCTCGTGCAATTCCGGCGTCGATGCGATGACGGCACCGCCGACGACGTCGCTGTGCCCGTTGAGATATTTAGTGGTCGAGTGCAGTACGAGGTCTGCGCCGAGCGCGATTGGCCGTTGCCACGCTGGCGACAGGAACGTGTTGTCGACGAGCACCAGCGCGCCCGCTGCATGCGCCTTCTGAGCGAGTGCGCGAATGTCGACGATCCGCAGCAACGGATTGCTGGGCGTCTCGATCCAGATCAGCTTCGGACCAAGCGCGAGCGCCGCTGCAAAGGCGCGGTCGTCGGTCTGATCGACGAACTTCACGCGCACGACGCCGCGCTTCGCCAGGTTGCTGAACAGGCGATACGTCCCGCCGTAACAGTCGTGCGGCGCTATCAGCAGGTCGTCTGCCGAGAGGAGCTGCACGACAAGGTGAACAGCCGACATGCCGGAGGACGTAACGACAGCCCCAGCCCCGCCTTCGAGCGCTGCAAGCGCTTCGGCGAGCGCATCGCGCGTCGGGTTGCCGGAACGCGTGTAGTCGTACGTTCGCTTCTCGCCGAACGACTCGAAGGCGAACGTCGAGGTCAGGTGAATCGGCGGGATGACAGCACCGTGCTGAGTGTCCGACTCGAGGGCCGCGCGCACTGCGCGAGTGGTTCCAGAAAACTCGTTACTCATGACGCACCTCCCTGTCCTGACAGTGCGCGTTCAAAGACCGGCTCCAGAGCCGCGCCTTCCTTGAGAAACGCGTCGTGGCCATACAGCGACGAGAGCTCGACCAGCGATGCTTCGCCGCCGAGCCGCGCCTGCAACGAGCGCAGATCTGAAATCGGGATGAGCTGATCTTCGATGATCCCGACGAGGGTCACCGGCACACGGATGCGTGACGCGTCTACCGTGTGCAGATCGATCGACTCGGACAAACATACGAAGGCTTCCGGCACATAGGTGGCCGCGTACGCATCGCCGCGCGCGAGCAAGTAAGCCTCGACCGGGAACTGGAAACGCCCGTCGATTCGCGCGGGTGCACCGCTGAACCGGGCCGCGAACTCTTCGGGGCTGCGATATGTGGCCATCGCGAGGGCTCGTGCGAGCCGCAGTCCTTCCGGTGAGTCGCC
>CADEEJ010000020.1:6768-16682 GCA_902826315.1 uncultured Steroidobacter sp. | reverse complement strand
CGCTGGGTATCGAGCGCTTTGCCCGATCCGATCACTTCGCACCACCAGCCCTTCTCGCTCGTGCCCACGTCTGCCACGGCACGGCCGGCCGAAATACCACCCAGCGCCGCGACCACCGGGCCGTCGGGGTTGCCCGTTACACGCCAGGCGACACGCACGCCTTCGAGCCGTCCACCGAGGTGCAGAGCAAGCGGATGCTCCAGCTGCAGAACGCCCTCACGCACAGGCGCGACCGGCACGACCGGGGTGGTCAAGCGCGCGGCACGCACGTCCGTCGAGCTGCGCACGACGCCGGCTTGCGATAACGAACTCATTGATCGAGCACTCCATTTCCGCGCCGGCCTCGATGGCCGGACAGGTTTCGCGCATCGCTGAAACCCCACGGAGTACCCGTAGTGGCAGGTCGCCGTGACCGACCGGCCGCTCCAAAAGGAGGCAGCCAGCTTCACAGCAACTCATCTGTCGGATCTGGCCGGCTTACGGCCATTCCCGCAGGAGTTGGCACCATTTCGAACTGGTTAGGTTCGACGGTTGCCCCGGCTTCAAAGGGCCTGACCCTCAGCCGGTCTCGATGAGCGGTCCACAGTCTAGAGGCGGGAAAGCGGCAGCGTCAACCGGCGGGGCGCGGAATGTGCGCAATTTCTCCTTGTACTGGCCGCTCCATTGTATTAGCGTGCTAGTGCGTTATTACACGCCGCCGCGCTCCCCACACATTCCAGCCATGAAAGAGCATCGGGCACTGACCCCCCGCCAGGAGGTACTGGCGGAACGGGCGCTGTTCAGCGCCGTCCTGACCTTGCGCAGCGTCGAGGAGTGCCGGTCGTTCTTCCGCGACCTGTGCACGCCGGCGGAGCTGCAGGCATTGGCGGATCGCTGGGCAGTGGTTGCCCTGCTCCAGCAAGGCGTGCCCTATCGCGAGATCTACAAGCAGACCGGCGTGAGCGTCACGACCGTCGGGCGCGTCGCACGCTACCTGACGAATGGAAACGGCGGCTACGCGCTGGCAGCCGCACGCCTCAAAGAGCAGCGACCGACATAGAGCCACCATGGACAAATCCTCCCGCCTCAAGGTCGCGCTGCAGAAGTCCGGCCGCCTGACCGACAACTCGCTCGACCTGCTGGTCCGCTGCGGCCTCAAGTACAGCCGCGGCAAAGATCAGCTCATGTGCTACGGCGAGAACATGCCGCTCGACGTGCTGTTCGTGCGCGACGACGACATTCCCGACCTCGTGCAACAGGATGTCTGCGACCTGGGCATCGTCGGCCTGAATGTCATCGAAGAGAAGCGACTCGCCTTCAAGGCGCGTGGCATCGATCCGCTGTTCGAGCAGCTCATGGTGCTCGACTTCGGCAAGTGCCGGCTGTCGATCGCCGTGCCCGACGGCGTCGAGTACGAGGGCATCCCCTCACTGCGCGGCAAGCGCATCGCCACGACGTATCCGAACATCCTGGCGCGCTACCTGCGTCAGAACGACGTGCAGGCGGAGATCGTCACGCTGTCCGGCGCGGTGGAAATCGCGCCGCGTCTCGGTCGCGCCGATTTCATTTGCGACCTCGTCTCCACCGGCTCGACGCTGATCGCAAATCACCTGTGGGAAGCGGACACGATCCTGGAAAGTCAGGCGGCGATCATCAGCACGCCCGTGCCGGTCGAGGCCGACAAGCAGGATTGGATTCACCGCATGTCGATGCGCATCGACGGTGTCCAGCAGGTCAAGGAAAGCAAGTACATCATGCTGCACGCGCCGCGCGCCAAGCTGGCGGAGATCAAGAAGCTCCTGCCGGGCAGCGAATCGCCGACGATCGTGCCCCTCGACGGTACCAGCGACAAGGTCGCAGTCCATGCCGTCTGCCGGGAGAACGTGTTCTGGGAAACGCTGGAAAGCCTGAAGAGTGCGGGCGCCAGCGCGATCCTGGTGCTGCCGGTCGAGAAGATGCTGGCCTGACACGGCATGGCTATTTCCATCCTCAATTGGTCATCGCTCTCGGCGCAGGAACGCCGCCAGGCATTGCGCCGGCCGGCACAACAAAACTCCACTGCCTTCCAGGAGCAAGTGCGCGAGATCATCAGCGACGTGCGCACGCGCGGCGACTCGGCATTGCTCGAATTCACGCGGCGCTTCGATGGGGTTGCGCTCACGGCAATCGAAGTCAGCGCTGCGGAGTTTGCCGCAGCTGAGACTGCCCTCAACACGGAGCAGCGCCAAGCAATCGATCGCGCGATTGCGAACGTGCGCCGCTTTCACGAAGCGCAGGTGGGCACGCCGCTGCGTGTGGAGACTGAGCCTGGCGTCGTCTGCGAGCGGCAGTTCCGCCCCATCGATGCAGTCGGGCTCTACGTTCCAGCCGGTGTCGCTCCCCTGCCCTCTGCCGCGATCATGCTTGCAGTGCCGGCGCGGATCGCGGGTTGCCCAACGCGAATCATCTGCACGCCGCCGCGTCGTGACGGTACAGCCGCCCCGGCCGTGCTGACGATCGCCAATCTCTGCGGCGTGCGCCGCGTGTTCAAGATCGGCGGCGCACAGGCGATCGCCGCGATGGCCTACGGCACGCAAAGCGTTCCGAAGGTGGACAAGATCCTCGGTCCCGGCAACTCATGGGTGACCGCCGCGAAGTTACTGGTGGCCAACGATCCCGACGGTGCAGCGCTCGATCTACCTGCGGGACCTTCCGAGGTGCTCGTAATCGCTGACGCGATGGCACGACCGGAATTCGTGGCCGCAGACCTGCTGGCGCAGGCCGAGCACAGCGCCGATGCGCAAGTTGTATTCGTGACGACGTCCAGCGCTTTGGCCGAGGCGACGGCGACGCAGGTCGAGACGCAAATGCAGAAGCTCGGCCGTGCCGACACGCTGCGCAAGTCGATCGAGCACGCGCGCCTGTTTGTCGTCGACACGCTCGACACTGCCATCGAGCTCAGCAACGCGTACGCGCCCGAGCATCTGATATTGCAGGTGGCCAACGCACGCGACTGGCTGCCGAAGGTACGCAACGCCGGTTCCGTGTTCCTCGGCGCCTGGACGCCGGAGACGATGGGTGACTATTGCAGCGGCACCAATCACGTGCTGCCAACTTACGGCTTCGCACGCGCCTACAGCGGCCTGTCGCTGCACGATTTCGTGAAGCGCATGACGGTCCAGGAGCTGACCTCAGACGGACTGCGCGAGCTTGGACCGACCGCGATTACGCTCGCGGCGCTCGAAGGGCTCGACGCTCACGCCAATGCCGTGCGCGTTCGTCTCGCACATCTGGACCGGGAGCCCGCATGAACCCGATCCTCGAACTGGCGCGCCCGGACATTCTGTCGTTGCAGCCGTATCAGCATGCAGCGTGGGAGCCTTCGCTCGAGCGCATGCATGCGAACGAGATGCCGTGGCGGGCCAGCGGCGACACGTCCATCGCCGGTCTCAACAGGTACCCCGAGCCGCAGCCTGCCGAGCTGATTGCACATCTCGCATCGCTGTACGGAGTTTCGCCCGAGAAGGTGCTCGCCGGTCGCGGCAGCGACGAAGGAATCGACCTCCTCGTACGCGCCTTTTGCCGCGCCGGACAGGACAGCGTCCTGATCTGCCCGCCCACATTCGGAATGTACAAGGTGTCCGCGCGCATCCAAGGCGCGGGCGTCGTCGAAGTGCCGCTGCTCAAGGAGCGTGGCTTCGCTCTCGACGCCCAATCGGTGCTGGATGCATGCCGCAGCGGCGTGAAGCTGCTGTTCCTGTGCACGCCGAACAATCCGACGGGCAATCTACTGGATCGCGGTGCCATCGAGTCGCTGTGCGAGCAGCTCCACGACCGCGCGATCGTCGTCGTCGACGAGGCGTATATGGAATTCTCCGGCGCAGCGAGCTTGATCGACCAGCTGGATCGCCACGCCAATCTCGTCATCTTGCGCACGCTCTCCAAGGCCTACGCGCTTGCGGGCGCACGTTGCGGCGCCCTGCTTGCGCATGCCGATATCGTCAGCTTGCTCGCTCGCGTGATCACACCGTACTCGCTGCCGACGCACACCATCGAGGCGGTGCTCAAGTTCACAGACGCGCAGCATCGCGCGGAATCGCAGCAGCGGATCGGCGTGATCCGCGGCGAGCGCACGCGCCTGAGCGAGCAACTAGCACGGCTGCCAGCAGTCAGGCGTGTCTGGCCGAGCGATGCCAACTTCATCCTGGTCGACTGCATCGATCCGGATCGCGTGCTGCGCGCTGCCGCGTCCGTGGGTTTGATCGTGCGCGATCCGCGCTCGCAGCCGGGGCTCGGCAGCAGCCTGCGGATCTCCGTGGGCACGACGGAACAGAACGACCGCCTTCTCCAGGGCATCGCGCAATCCGCGGGAGCGGCCGCATGAGCCGTCGTGTGCTCTTCATCGATCGCGATGACGCCCTGATCGTCCCGCCGCCGGACGAGAGCGCCACTCTGCAAAGCATTCGCCTGCTGCCGGACGTCGTGCCCGCGCTCAAGACGCTGCGCGATGCGGGCTACGAGCTCGTGATGGTTTCCAGCGAGCGCGGCGCGATCACTGATTTTCTACTCGAACTGTTCGCATCGCAGGGCGCCCCATTCGAAACAGTACTGAGCGCCCAGGATCTTCCTGCGTACCTGCTGCAGCATCGCGCCGACGTCGACATCCGCATCGAAGGCATTCGCGCCTCCGAGGAAACGTGGCCGCAGATCGCCCGCCGTCTTACGACCGGCGTGCGCACCGCGACCGTCGCTCGCAAGACGAAGGAGACGGACATCAACGTCGAAGTGCGGCTCGATGACGAGACGCCGATCCGCGTCGCCACCGGCATCGGCTTCTTCAATCACATGCTGGAGCAGGTAGCCAAGCACGGCGGATTTTCGTTGCAACTCTCGTGCATCGGCGATCTGCACATCGACGAGCACCACACCGTGGAGGACTGCGCGCTCGCTCTAGGGCAGGCATTGAAGACCGCGCTCGGCGACAAGCGCGGCATCGCGCGTTACGGCTTCCTCCTGCCGATGGACGAGGCCCTGGCACGCGTGGCGATCGATCTGTCGGGACGCCCCTACTTCGTCTTCGAGGGCACGTTCGGCCGCGATCACGTCGGTGAGCTGCCGACCGAGCTCGTGCCGCATTTCTTTCGCTCGCTCGCGGAGACACTCGGTGCGGCGATCAACATCAAGGTGAGCGGCGAGAACACGCATCACATGATCGAAGCGTGCTTCAAAGGCGTCGGGCGCGCGCTACGCCAGGCGATCCGCGTCACGGACACGCAACTGCCGAGCACGAAGGGCACGCTGTGATACGGCTGGCGATCATCGATAGCGGCGGTGCCAACATCGCGTCCCTGCGCTTCGCGATCGAGCGGCTCGGCATCGACTCCCAAGTTACGACCGACGCGGCGACACTGCGCGCCGCGACGCACGTCATCCTGCCCGGCGTCGGTGCAGCAGCGGACTGCATGGAACGGCTGCGCAAGGCGGACCTGGTCGAAACCATCCGCGGTCTGCGGCAGCCTTTGCTCGGTGTTTGCGTCGGCATGCAGCTGCTATTCGAGTCTTCCGAAGAGGGCAACGTACCGTGTCTCGGCCTGCTGCCGGGCCGCGTCCACCGCTTCGCCGATCGCGACGGGTTACCCGTGCCGCACATGGGCTGGAACCAGCTCGAGTTCACGCGGCCCTCACCGCTACTCGACGACGTTGCGAGCGGCGATCACGTGTATTTCGTGCATAGCTACTGTGCACCGCTCAACGAGAACACGGTTGCCACGACGACCTACGGCGAAAGCTTCGCCGCCATCGTCCGCAACGGCAACGTGTTCGGCGCGCAGTTTCACCCCGAGCGTTCCGCGCGAGCCGGCTCGCTCGTTTTGCGCAATTTCCTGCTCGTCTCATGAAGGGATTCGGCACCATGGAACTGATTCCGGCAATCGATCTGCGAGACGGGCGCTGCGTGCGCCTGCTGAAGGGCGATTTTGCAGCTGAGACCGTCTATTCCGACGATCCGCAGGGCGTGCTCGACGGCTATCGCGCGCTTGGCGCGCGGCGCGTGCACATCGTCGACTTGGACGGCGCTCGCGACGGCACACAGCCGAATCGCCCGACTGTGTTGCTGATGGCGAAGAGCAGCGGCATCAAACTGCAAGTCGGCGGCGGCCTGCGCACTATCGAGCGCATTCGCGAGCTGTTCGATGCAGGGGTCGATCGCGCCGTGATCGGCAGCATCGCAGTCACCGACCCCGATCGCGTGATGAGCTGGATGTTCGAGCTCGATCCGCGACGCTTCGTGCTCGCTCTCGACGTCCGCCTGGACGACATCGGCACCCCGCGTCTCGCCACGCATGGCTGGCAACAGACGAGCACCGCGACGCTGTGGACACTCATCGAGCGCTTCATGAATGTCGGCCTGACGCACGTGCTATGCACCGACATCGGCCGCGACGGCACGATGACCGGGCCGAACCTGACGTTGTATTCGGAAGCCGTGCGGCGCTATCCGGAACTGCACTGGCAAGCGTCCGGCGGCATCGCGGCGGCGCGCGACCTGCGCTCGCTGTCGGAGTGCGGCGTCACTGCCGCGATCAGCGGCCGGGCGCTGCTGGAAAACAAGATCTCTCCCGAGGAGCTGCGGCCATTCTTGCCAAACGCATCATCCCCTGCCTCGATGTAAGGGACGGCCAGGTCGTCAAGGGCGTGCGCTTCCGCGACCACGTCGTCGTGGGCGACATCCTCGAGCTGGCGCGACGTTACTGCGAGCAAGGCGCCGACGAGCTGGTGTTCTACGACATCACGGCGAGTCCGGACGAACGTTCCGTCGACCGCAGCTGGGTGCGGCGCGTGGCCGCGACTCTCGACATCCCATTCTGCGTCGCCGGCGGCATCCGCAGCGTCGCCGATGCCGAGGAAGTGCTGCGCGAAGGCGCGGAGAAGATTTCGATCAATTCTCCCGCGCTCGCCGACCCGGAGCTCATCAGCCGGCTGAGCGCGCGCTTCGGGGCGCAATGCGTCGTCGTCGGCATCGACAGTCAGTCGATCGACGGCGACTACCACGTCTATCAGTTCACGGGCGATCCGCAGCGAACACGGAACACCGCGCGCCGGACCCATGACTGGGTTCGTGAAGTGCAGGAGCGCGGCGCGGGCGAGATCGTGCTCAACTGCATGGCGAGCGACGGCGTGCGCAAAGGCTACGACATCGCGCAGCTCGTCTCCGTCCGGCGCATCTGCAACGTGCCGCTCATCGCATCCGGCGGCGCCGGCCAACCCGAACACTTCACCGACGTGTTCAAGGAAGCGCGCGTCGACGGCGCACTCGCGGCGAGCGTGTTTCATACCGGCGCATTGGGGATTCCCGACCTGAAGCGCTTCCTGCGCACGCAGTCGATCGAGGTGCGTCTATGAAGCTGGAACAGGTCACTACGCTCGACTGGGACAAGAACGACGGCCTGCTCCCCGCGATCGTGCAGGACGCGCGCAGCGGACAGGTGTTGATGCTCGCTTACATGAATCGCGAAGCGCTGCGCATCACGCTAGCGGAGAAGCGCGCGACTTTCTTCAGCCGCAGCCGCAACAAGCTGTGGACTAAGGGCGAGTCGTCGGGTCACTGGCTGCACGTCGTCGACGTCGCAGCTGACTGCGATCAGGACACGCTGCTCGTGCTGGCGAATCCGGAAGGCCCGACCTGCCACACGGGCACGCAGAGCTGTTTCGGCGACGAGGTCGAGACCGATGCGGCGGGATTGTCGTTCCTGATGCGGCTGGAATCGGTGATCGCGCAGCGGATCAGCGAGCTGCCGCAAGGCAGCTATACGGCGCGCTTGTGGTCGGAAGGCCCGACGCGGATCGCGCAGAAGGTCGGCGAGGAAGGAGTCGAAGTCGCGCTGGCCGCGGTCACGCAGGACGACGAGCGGCTGATCGGCGAGTCAGCGGATCTGCTCTATCACCTGGCGTTGCTACTGAAGAGCCGGAATCTGTCGTTGACGCAAGCGGTGAGCGAGTTGGAGCAGCGGCACAAGGTGTCGGGCTGAAGCCCGATCTACGAGAAATTCAGCTTCAGGCCTGGACGAGGCCAACGCGCTTTGACCAGCTTTCCTGTGCCCGACAGCGTGATGTAGGCATCGCGCATGTCTGCACCGCCGAAGCAGATGTTGGTCGTCAGCGGATCCGGAAACGCGACGTGCTCGAACGAGCCGTCCGGCGCGACGATGGTGATACCGCCATTCAGCAGAGTTGCCGCGCACACGTTACCGTTCGCTTCCACCGCAAGGCTGTCCAGCAACTGGTGTCCCGGCAGCGTGCATACGACGCGCCCACGGCGGCCGAAGGAGAACGGCGCGAGCTTGCCGGGCTCGACGATGTCGAACGCCCACACCTTCTGCGTCTCCGTCTCGTTGCAATAGACGACGCGCTCATCCGGCGACAGGCCGACGCCGTTGAACGAAACGGCCGGATACACGGCGCGATGCAGATGCGAGCCGTCCGGTCGCGCGTAGAACAAGCCGCTGTGATCGCGCTGACGGGCAAAGCTCTTGCCGATGTCCGTGAACCAGAAGCCGCCGGTTCGATCGAACACAATGTCGTTCGGACCGCTGAGGCGTTCGCCGTTGAACGACTCATAGACCCGCTCGAACTTGCCGGTCGCAAGATCGACGCGCTCGATGCGGCCCGTCGCGTAGTCGGGAGCAGCGCGTACTGGCACGAGCAAGCCGCTGACGTCGCGCCACTCGAAGCCGCCGTTGTTGCAGACGTAGGCCGCGCCGTCGGGCCCGATCGCTGCGCCGTTCGGGCCACCGCCCAGGTCGGCGATCACTTCGGTGCGGCCGTTCCATACGCGCGTCAGAGTGCCGCGCGCGATTTCGACGAGCACGACCGAGCCGTCGGGCATCGCGATCGGCCCCTCCGGGAACTGCAATCCCTCGGCGAGGACCGCGAAGTCCATCAGATCACGAACTCCGGTGCCGGGTCGCGCAGGTTGTAACGCGAGCTCATCGAGCGGCTGTACGCGCCGGCCGTGGCGATCAGCAGGACGTCGCCCTCCTCGCTCGGCGGCAGCAGGCGATCGACGCCGAGCAGATCGCCGGACTCGCAGATCGGGCCGACGACGTTGACGACTTCGGTCGCCACGTCGTCGAGGCGGGTCAGGTTCAGGATTTCGTGATGTGCGCCGTACAGCGCCGGGCGAATCAGCGAGTTCATGCCGGTCGCGACGCCGACGTAGTGGACTTCCCCTTTGCCCTTCAGCTGCGTGACCTGGGCCAGCAGCACACCGGCTTCCGCGACGAGATAGCGGCCCGGCTCGATCCACAGCGTCAGTTTCGGATGCGCAGCCTTGATCGCAGCGAGCGTAGCGCCGAACTCCGTCAGCAACACGCCCTGTTGGCCGAGCCGCTCCGGCACGCCGAGACCACCGCCGAGATCGACAGTGCGTACATCGCGGAATCGCTGCGTCAACGCGGTCAACGTGTCGCCCACTGTTTGCCAATTGTCGACCGTGAATACGCCGCTGCCGGTGTGCGCGTGCAAGCCGACGATCTTCGCACCGGCCGCTTTGGCGAGACGCTCCAACTCTTCGACCTCGAACAGCGGCACACCGAACTTCGAATGCACGCCCGCCGTGCGCACCTTGTCGTGATGGCCGCGGCCATGGCCGGTATCGATGCGGACGAACAGGTCGCGTCCTGTGAACAGCTCCGGCCATTTCTGCAGCGGGTGCAGGTTGTCGAGCGTCACCCAGATACCCTGCTCCACCGCCCATGCGTACTCCGCGCGCGGCGCGAAGTTCGGCGTGTAGAGAATGCGCTTGCGATCGATACCCTTGAGCGTGGCGAGGACGTGCTCGACCTCGCCGCGCGACACACACTCGAATCCCAGCCCCTGCTCGTGGAACACCTGCAGGATCTGCGGATGCCAGTTGGCTTTCATCGCATAGAAAACGGCGTCGATGCCCGGCAACGCCT
>CADEEJ010000020.1:1813-6668 GCA_902826315.1 uncultured Steroidobacter sp. | reverse complement strand
TCGCCGAGGCGATGCAGGATCGCGCGGATGTTGCGGCCGACCAGGCTCACCGCCGCGCACGGCCCGATCACTTCGACGCGGCACAGCCGGCCGAGATCCGCGACCAGCGCATCGAGCGCGACCTTGTCGAGCGAATTCGCCGCCGGATCGAGTGACACCGTGACACTGGTTTCCGACGTCGACACGAGGTCGATGGACAAGCCGTGCTGCTTGAACACCGCGAACGCATCGGCAAGAAAGCCGACCGAATGCCACATCCCGACGGTTTCCATCGAGATGAGCGTGATGTTCTTCTTGATCGTGACTGCCTTCACCTGCGCGGCGACATCGCCGCCGTGCGTGGTGATGACGGTGCCTTCGAGCTTCGGCGTCTGCGTCGCGTAGACATACAACGGGATGCCGTACTGCTTCACGGGCATGATGCAACGGGGATGCAGAACCTTGGCACCGCTGCTGGCGATTTCCTGCGCCTCGTCGTATTCGAGAGCGCGCAGCAGCCGTGCCGTCGGCACGGAGCGTGGGTTCGCGCTGAACATACCGGGTACGTCGGTCCAGATCTCCAGCCGACGCGCCTGCAATTTCGCCGCGAAGTAGCTGCCGGAAGTATCGGAGCCGCCGCGACCGAGCAGTACGGTATCGCCGCTCTCGTCGCTGCCGATGAACCCCTGCGAGATCCACACCGTCCCGGGCGTAGACCACCGTTGCTGCAGGTCCGGATCCGGATCGTAAGCGCAGGTCGCGGAGAGATAACTCGCACGCATGGTGGCGTTGCGTCGCGGCTCCGCCTTGATGACGGCGCGCGCATCGACCCACTGCACGTCGAGACCTTGCGAGGTCAGAAATGCGGCGCCGAGCCGCGTCGCCATCAACTCGCCCTGCGCCATGACGCGGGCACGCAGACGCTCGCTCACCTCGCCGACCAGCGCGATGCCGGCGGCGATCTGTCGCAGACGTTTGAACTGCTCTTCGAGCTCCGGGCTGGGAATCACACCGAGGTCGCGCGCGAGATCGCGATGGCGTTGCTCGATCTGCTCCATGACCGGCTGCCACTCGTTGCCAAGCGCGAGGCTGAGCAGTTGTTCGAGTCGATCGGTGATGCCCGACAGGGCGGAATGGATGACGACGGGCCGCATGCCTTCCGCGAGGCGATCACGCAGCACCGCGGCGATGTTCTTCCAGTTCGCGACCGAGGAAACGCTGGTGCCGCCGAACTTCAGCACGACCCACGGCGAGGCGCCGGGCGTCGGATCAGCCATCGTCATTGAAGTACCCCAGCCCGCGCGCGTCACGGCGCGGTCGCGCCACGCGCCGGCCGGGGTGGCCAGCGCGAGGCCTAAAGCTTATTCGCCTTCGAAATCTTTGAGTTCTTTCTGCAGACGCCGCTCCGCCAGGACGTCTTCGAGCTTGCTCCACGCCGCCTTACCCTTCTTGGCCGCAGCCGCAGCGCTGGGGCGCGCTCGGCGGCCGACCGGGTCAATGAACTTTTCGTAACCCGAGTCCTCTTCGGCCTCGGCGACGAACTCCTCATCGAGATCGAAATGGTCGTCGTCTCTCTCCACCATGGCGATTCCTAAAAAAATTCTCGCTAAATCAAGTAGATCGGAACCCCGGCGGGGCCGGAAGCCTGCGGACTATATACGATGCGCCAGCGTTTTCAATGGCCGGGCGCACCCGGGGCTCCAACCCTGCAGGGACCTTAGACTGGGTCCGCTGGCAGAGTTCTACAAGGGAACGGGCCGGGGGTGCCTGAAGGGCTGTCAGCGGCTGGAAATCGTGACCGGAGCGCCCCGTCCGAGGCCCAGCGCCTCCGCTGCGCTCTGCTCCGCCCGGGCGATTTCGATGACCCCGAAGGAGTTCACCAGGGCGAGAAACTCCCCGGGCCGGACGTCGCCGTAGGTCCGCCGCAGCGGCAGGGTGTGGCCGCCGGTCCGTACGACCGGGGACGCAAAGGCGCGGATCAGGTCCGCGTCGATGTTGGTGATCAGGTTGCCGAAGTGGTCGATCGTGATGATCACGCCGGCGACCTGGTCCGGCGTGACCGCCGGCTCTTCGACCCACGACGGCACGATATCGGTGGTCTTCGTTCCCAGCTCAGCGGGCGCCGCTCGCCCCGCTGCAAGCTCCGCCGCGATCGGCGCGAAAATGTCGCGCCCGTGGAAAGTTGCGCTCGGCACCGGCAGCTTGAATCGCGCAATCGCCTTCGGCGTGTCGAGCCTGAAGATCGCCGGCGAGTCGCTACGTGCTACTACGGGCGCGAGCAAACCGTTGTCGGGCGCAAGGAACGCGTGTCCACCGGCGACGACGATGATGATGTCGCGCGCGGTACCGACACCCGGATCGACGACCGCGACGTGCACCGAACCGCTCGGAAAGTATGAGTACGCCCGCGCCAGCCAGAACCCCGCCTCCGCCGGCCAGTACACCGGCACCTCGTGCGTGACGTCGATGATTCGTGCGGCGGGCAGGTGCGCGAGGATGCGGCCCTTCATGGTCGCGACGAACGGCCCCTGCTGACCGAAGTCCGTCGTGAGCGTGATGACGCCGCAAGCGTTGAACATGATCGTCAGCGCGACGCTTCGTATTCGATGCGCCCGAAGTCCTGTACGACGACGTTGCGCTCGCTCGCGATCAAGCGGAAGGCTGCATCGCCGGCGCCGATGTTCCAGATGTCCGCGTGCAGCGGCTCGCCCGGATAGACCGGGCTGGTGAAGCGCACGTCGAGTCGACGCAGCCGGCCCGGATCGTCGCCACACAACACCTTGATCAACGCGCGCCCGACAGTGCCGTACCCGCCGAGCCCGTGAAGGATCGGCCGATCGAAGCCGGCACTGCGCGCGACATCGGGATCGATGTGCAACGGGTTGTAGTCGCCGGCCAGGCGATAGATGAGCGCCTGGTTCAACGTCACGGGCAGCTGCGTCCGCAAATCGGCCGGACGATCCAGCGGCACGGGCCGCGGCTTCGGCGCGCCTTCGCTCTTGCCGCCGAAGCCACCGTCGGCGCGCAGGAACGCGACGTTGCCCATCGTGACGAGCAGGTCGCCGCTCGACGCCTCGTACAACCGGCGCGTCATGTACATGATCGCGCCCTTGCTCGCACCCTTGTCGTAGATCTCGTCGATCTTCGCTTCGCTGACGACGGTGCCTTCGACCGGCAGCGGCTTGTGCATTTCGAGCGTCTGCTCGGCGTGCAGCAGCATGCGGTAGTTGATGCCGTAGACAGGATCGGCAAGCCGCATCGCTCCGGCGGCGAGCGTCACGGCGAAGGTCGGCAGCGCGACCAGGTTTTTCTCGTAGACGTACTTGAGCTCTTGCGGGTCGCACGGGTCCAGTGCGCCGACGCCGACGCCCAGCGCGTACAGCATCGTGTCCCGGCGCGCGTAGGTCTGCCGCGTCGGCTCGAAGGTCAGGCTCATCAGCTTGTCGTAGTTCAGCGGCATGGCGGAGAGGAGCGGTTGGCCGTTGGCGATTAGCGGATAGTAAAGAAGAAGCGGCGCTGCGGCGATACCGGTGCTAGCATCCGCCTGCGCATGTGACTGGCGTAAATGGGCTGAACCATTGGGAAGCATGCGTGCAGGGTCGTCCCCTGCTGCGGCCGCTCGCCTGGGCACTCGTCCCACTCCTTACTCTTGGAGCGCCGCCATGCAAATCTCGTTCGATCTCGTCCAGGCTTCCGATCCCGACGTGTATGCCGCCCTGCAGGGCGAAGAGCAGCGACAACGCGATGGCATCGAGCTGATCCCGTCCGAGAACTACGCATTCCCGGAGGTCTACGCGACCAACGGCAGCGTGTTCGCCAACAAGTATTCCGAGGGCTACCCCGGGCGCCGCTACTACGGTGGCCAGCAGTTCACGGACCGCATCGAAGCGCTCGCGGTCGAGCGTGCCAAAGCTCTGTTCCGCGCCGAGCACGCCAACGTGCAGCCGCTGAGCGGCTCGCCGATGAACCAGGCCGTGTACATGGCGTGCCTCGAGCCGGGCGACACGATTCTCGCGATGGACCTTTCGCATGGCGGCCACCTGACGCACGGCGCGCCGGTGTCTTGCATGGGCAGGATCTTCAACTTCGTCCGCTATCGCACGCTGCCGCCGCGCGGCGAGATCGACTACGACGGCGTGCTCGAGACGGCAAAGAAGGTGAAGCCGAAGATCGTGCTGTGCGGCCACTCGTCGTATCCGCGCGAGCTCGACTATGCCCGCTTCCGTTCGATCGCCGATGAAGTCGGCGCGCTGACGATGGCCGACGTCTCGCACGTCGGCGGACTGATCGCCGGCGGTGCGCTCGCGAATCCGCTCGACGCCGGGTTCGATGTCGTCACGACGACCACTCACAAATCGCTGCGCGGGCCGCGCGGCGGCATGATTCTCTGCAAGTCGAAGCTCGCGCAGAAGATCGATCAGGCGGTGTTCCCCGGGATGCAAGGCGGGCCGCACATGAACGCGGTCGCAGGCATCGCGGTGACGTTGAAGCTCGCGGCAGAGCCGGCGTTTCGCACGTATGCGAAGCAGGTGCTGGCGAATGCGAGCGCACTGGCCAAGGAGCTGCAGCAGCGCGGTTGCACGCTCATCACCGGTGGCACCGAGAATCACCTCATGGTCATCGACACGATCAAGTCGTTCGGCATCGACGGCCGCGTCGCCGAGAAAGCGCTCGACGACGCGGGCCTGACGGTCAACAAACAAGTGATTCCCGACGATCCTCACCCGCCGCTGCGCCCGAGCGGCATTCGTCTCGGCACGCCGGCGTTGACGACACGCGGCATGAAGGAGTCCGAGATGTCGCACGTTGCACAGTGGATGGTCGCAGCGATGCAGTCTCACTCGAACATGGCGAAGCTCGAAGAGTTGCGCGCAGC
>CADEEJ010000020.1:0-1713 GCA_902826315.1 uncultured Steroidobacter sp. | reverse complement strand
GGCGTGCAGCACTGCCGCTGACGCAGCCGGCAGACGTCGACGAGTATCGCGTTGCCGCTCGACTGCTCGCCGGGCGGGATGAGCGTGAACGTCGCACCGATGCCCTGATTGCCCACGCGGATCGACAGACTGGTCTCGTCTCGCGCTTCGCCTTTGTACTGCATCACGCACTGGCCGCAGGACCCCATCGGAATGCTCGACCATCCTGCAACGAGATAAGTACTCGGTATCACATCGGGTACCCGCAACGACTCGCTGACGCCCAGGAAACCCGTGAACGTCGCGCGTCTCTCCGCCGTCTGCGGCAGCGTGCTGCTGGAACAGGTGATCGTGAATCCACCCGCGATGATCAGCACCGGCAGACTCGTCGAGGCCTCCACGAACAACCCGGCGTTGAGCGTGCTGCCGCCTGCGGACTGATGGAAGGTGGGGATGACGTTCTTCAGCGTAGCGTTTGCAGCTGCCTGCCCGGAAAGCAGCGCAAGAGTCAGCGTCGCAAGGACGCGCATGCACGTCTTCATCGTCGTTCTCCTCCAATGAGTCTCTCGGCCCGGCGCTCCATGCGCTGGCGCAACTGCGCCTCTTCTCTCGTCAGGATCTGCGCGTACTCGCCCGAGACGATCGGCTGCGCCTCCTGTTCCAGCGTCACGTTCAGCGGCTCGACCGGCACGCTGAACACGATCTCGGACTGGAACTCGTCGAGAAAGGACACGAGGATGCGTTGCCGTTGCCGGTCGAACGTATCCATGAGGGCGACGGCCCAACGTCGCTCGGCCTCCGCCCGCAGGCTAGACTTCTGATAGCGATAGGCCAGCACGTCCTGCAGATTCAGTCCTTGTCCGGCCTGCCGCTGTCCTTGCACTCGCTTCGCGAACGTTTCGACCAGCTGCCGGCCCTCGACTTGCACCGTCGTGCGCGGGTCGTTGTTCGCGAGATACGTGCGCAGCGCGCCGATATCTTCATCCCTGAAGCCGCGCGCCTGCAGTGCCGGGACATAGTCTTCGACCACCTCCTCGTTCGTGAGCCGGCGCAGCCGTGAGTCGAGCGGCTCCCACTGCGGGTACTCGCTCAAGTTCACCGTGTACCGTCCATCGGGCCGAGCGACCAGGCCGAAAGCCGCGAGGTCCTTGAGCGACGTCTTCTCATCCAGCGCGAGCTGCACCGAGAAGTACAGGTCCGACCATTGGCGGTGCGCGAGCCGGTCGCGGATGAAGGCGGCCGGATCAGTGTCCTGCTGCTTGCGCTGGAACGTGGCGAAGTGCGCTTCGAACTTCGTGCGCAGCGCTTGCGACGTTGCTGCGCGGGGCGCCTTCAGCTTTTCATCGAACGGCGCGGACTGCGCCGGCCCCACCATGAATAGCGCGAACAACAGCGTGACGCTCGCGCCCAGTTTCCTTGGCTCTTCCATGACAACTCCCTTTGTTGGCTACCGACGCGGACATTGTGCGCCCGCCGCTGCCCTGCGAACGGGCGAAAAGCTCGCTACTCGCGGACTTTCATCGCTCCCGTTTGCAGATCGATGCCGGTCGCCCCGAGCGCTGCGACCAACGGCCGCAGGTGCTTCTCATAGCGCTGCGCGCGTCCATTGCCGAGCGCGACTGCCGATCGCGCTTGCACCGTGCTGAACGTCACGATCGCGCGCGGGCTCTTCTGGAATTCCAGGCACTGCGGTTCCCACTCCAAGCCGCACGCCTGCACCAAGCGCGGCGCCGC
>CADEEJ010000019.1:39101-40382 GCA_902826315.1 uncultured Steroidobacter sp. | reverse complement strand
CAGTCGATCCTCGGCATCTCGTGGTTCTGGTTCTACGGCGCGCTGGTGCTCGCGCAATTGCCGCTGTTCGCGAAGAACGTGCTCGGCGGCAGCGAGCAGATCGTGACGCTGTTGCTCGTGCTGTTCTCGGCAGGCATCGGTATCGGCTCGCTGCTCTGCGAGCGCCTGTCGGGCCGCAAAGTCGAGATCGGCCTCGTGCCGTTCGGCTCGATCGGCCTCACGGCATTCGCGGTGGACTTGTATTTCGCGGTGCCGGACTCGCCTGCGGGGACGGCTTTGAGCGCCGCGCAATTCATCGCGGTGCCCGGATCGTGGCGCGTGCTGCTGGACCTGGGTTTGATCGGCGTGTTCGGCGGATTCTTCATCGTGCCGCTGTACGCACTCGTGCAGCAGCGTGCGCGGCGCGAAGCGATGTCGCGCGTGATCGGCGCGAACAACATCCTCAATGCCGTCTTCATGGTCGTCGCTGCGATCCTCGGCGCAATCGCGCTGAATGCAGGCCTGTCGATCGTCGAGCTGCTGCTGCTCACCGGCATCCTCAATGCCTTCGTCGCCGCGTACATCTACCGGCTCGTGCCAGAGTTCCTGTTGCGCTTCCTGGCATGGTTGCTGGTGCACTTCATCTATCGATTGAAGACGCGCGGCACGCACAACATTCCGGCGCAGGGCCCTGCCCTGCTGATCTGCAATCACGTCGGCTTCGCCGACGCGCTGGTCGTCTCTGCGTCGTGCCCGCGGCCGGTGCGCTTCATCATGGAAGCGAGCATCTTCCGCATCCCGGTGCTGAGCGCGATCTTCCGCGGCATGAAGGCGATCCCGGTCGCACCGGCGAAGGAAGATCCGCAGGTGTACGAACGCGCGTTCCAGATCGTCGCGGAGGAACTGCGCGACGGTCAGCTCGTGTGCATTTTCCCGGAGGGCCGCCTGACATCGGACGGCGAAATCGGCGAGTTCCGCGCCGGCATGATGCGCATCCTCAAGGAAACGCCGGTGCCGGTCGTGCCGATGGCGTTGACGGGATTGTGGGACTCGATGTTCTCGCGCAAGTACGGGCAGGTGTGGAAACGCTGGCCGCGGCGCTTCTGGCCGAAGATCGGCCTCGTGGTCGGCGCGCCGATTCCGCCCGAGCGCGCGAACCTGCAATCGTTACGCGATGCGGTCGTCGCGCTGCGCGGAGCGAATCGCTGAAATCTATTGGCGCGGTCTGCGCCGTTGCGCCTGCCAGTAGCGGATCAGCACGAAGCCGGTGGCCATGCCGCCGAGATGCGCGAAGTGCGCGAC
>CADEEJ010000019.1:31231-39001 GCA_902826315.1 uncultured Steroidobacter sp. | reverse complement strand
AGGCAAAAAAAAGCCCGCGGGGGCGCGGGCAAGGGGGGTTAGGAAAAACAGCGTAAATCGATATCAGGCAGCCGCCGCGTTGCGCGCCGTGTAGGGGCGATACGGCAGGCTCAGATCGCGCGCGACCGCTTCGTGCGTGATCGCGCCCTGATGGACGTTCAGGCCGGCCGCCAGGTGCGGATCGAGCGCGAGCGCGGCGACGCCGTGGTCAGCCAGCGCCCGGACGTACGACAACGTTGCATTGGTGAGCGCGAAGGTCGACGTGCGCGGCACGGCACCCGGCATGTTCGTGACGCAGTAGTGCACGACGCCGTCGACGACGAACGTCGGATCGGCATGCGTCGTCGGCTTGCTGGTCTCGAAGCAGCCGCCCTGGTCGATCGAGATGTCGACCATCACGGCACCCGGCTTCATCTTGCGAACCATGTCGCGCGTAACGAGCTTCGGCGCAGCGGCGCCGGCGACGAGCACAGCACCGACCACGAGGTCGGCCTGCGTTACCAGCGACTCGATCGCCTCGATCGTCGAAGCGGCCGTCTTGAGCTTGCCGCCGAACATCGCATCCAGCTGGCGCAGGCGCCGCAGCGAGCGATCCACGACGGTCACGTCCGCACGCATGCCGACAGCGATTTCTGCGGCGCTCGTGCCGGAGACACCGCCGCCGAGAATCACGACTTTCGCCGGCGGCACGCCCGGCACGCCGCCGAGCAGCACACCGATTCCGCCGTTCGCCTTCTGCAACGACGAGGCGCCGACCTGCACGGACATGCGGCCCGCGACTTCGCTCATCGGCGTGAGCAGCGGCAGAGAGCCGTCGTTCGCAGTGACCGTCTCGTACGCGATCGCAGTCGCGCCGGACGCCATCAGCGCCTTGGCCTGCTCGGCATCGGCGGCGAGATGCAGATAAGTGAACAGGATCTGTCCGGGACGCAGCATCTTGCACTCGGCGAGCTGCGGCTCCTTCACCTTCACGACCATGTCGGCGCCGTCGAACACTTCCTTCGCAGTGGCAAGGATCTTCGCGCCGGCTGCGGTGTACGCCGCATCGTCCACGCCGATGCCGGCACCGGCCGAGCTCTGCACGAGCACCTGGTGACCGGCCGTAACGAGCTCACGAACGCCCGCCGGAACCAGGCCGACGCGGTACTCGTGATTCTTGATCTCCTTCGGGACACCGATGCGCATGCACAACCTCGTGAGGGGGTGGAATGACCGCGCCTATTGTCCTAGCGGCGAGCGGCAGGAAACTGCGCGAATCGGCTCGATTTGGCAAAAATGTGGCAGAATCTGCCACCCTATACTCAGATCCCGACGGATTCTTGCGCATGAAACTCGACCGCTTCGACAAGGCCATCCTGCAGGCGCTGCAGCTCGATGGCCGCGTCTCGAACGCCGCGCTGGCCGAGCGGCTGAGCCTTTCCGAGTCGGCCTGCCTGCGGCGCGTGCGTGCGCTCGAAGAGTCGGGCCTGGTCGAGGGCTACACGGCGCTGATCAATCAGCAGAAGGCCGGCTGCCCGGTGAACGTGTTCGTCAACATCACGCTCGACCGGCAGGACGAGACGGACCTGCGCCGCTTCGAGGAAGCGGTTCGCAAGATTCCGGAAGTGATGGAGTGTTACCTGATGACCGGCGACTACGACTATGTCGTGCGCGTCGTGGTCGCCGACACAGCAGACTTCGAGCGCTTGCACAGCAAGCATCTCACGCGGTTACCGGGCGTCGCGCGCGTGCACTCGAGCTTTGCGCTGCGCACGGTGCAGAAGTCGCGCGAGTTGCCGATCCGTTAGTAGGTGAGCTTGCGCACCGTTCCGGGCGGGGGCGGATTGCGCACGAACGCGTGGCCGCGAATCGACACTGCTTTCACGAGTACCCAGACGCGCGTGCCTTGCTGCAGATTCAACGCGGCCGATGCGGCGCGCGTGACGCGCGAGAGCACGAGAGGCCCACCGATGTCGATGTGGATCATGTCGGTATCTGCATCGTCGTTCGCGATGCGCACGATCGTGCCCGTCATGATGTTGCGCACGCTGATATTTTCCGGGCGCGCCGTTGCCAGAATCACATCGCGCGCGAGCAGCTGAACACGAACGCTTGCGCCGGCACGCGCGTCGCGCAATGCGACGTGCAACACATTCGCGCCGACGCGAACTGCAGCCAGCCCCGCGATGTCGCCGCCGTGAGCCTCGACGGTGGCAGTCAGCACCGACCCCACGGCTTCCGGTCCCACGATTGCGCGCAGATCGGGATGCAGACTCACATCGTCGAGCGTGCCCTGCGTCACCACTCTGCCCTGCTCCAGCAGCACCGCGTGCGTAGCGAGACGCAGCACTTCCTCGAACTGGTGGCTCACGTAAATCATCGGGATCGAAAGCTCGTCGCGCAGGCGCTCGAAGTACGGCAACACTTCCTCGCGCCGCGCGATGTCCAGCGACGCCAGCGGCTCATCGAGCAGCAACAGCCGCGGCTGCGACAGCAATGCACGGCCGAGCGCGACGCGTTGGCGCTCGCCGCCCGAGAGTTTCTGGACACGCCGTTCCAGCAGCGCTTCCAGGCCGAGCAGCTGCACGACGAAGTCCAGCGAGATGCGCTTCTCCACTCCGCGCCCGCGACGTTCTGCGTAACGCAAATTCCCGAGGGCATCGAGATGCGGGAACAGCCGCGCGTCCTGAAACACATAGCCGATGCGGCGCCGCTCGGTCGGCAAGCGTGTGCCGCTGCGAGAGTCTTCGAGCACGATGCCATCGATCTCGACGTGCGCTTCATCCGCAGCGAGCAGGCCGGCGACGATGTTCACGAGCGTCGTCTTGCCGCAGCCCGAGCGGCCGAACAGGCCGAGGACGCCGGAAGTCGCGACTTCGATCGCCACGTCGAGCGTGAATCCGTCACGGCGCTTCAGGGCACGGATGCTGAACATCGGCTCAGCGTCCAAGCAGCCGCTGTACGCGGCGCGCGATGAGCTCGGAGACCAGCAGGCCGATCAGACCGAGCGAAAACGAGATTGCTGCGAGTCGCGCCGCGAGCGCATCGCCGTCCGGCGTCTGCAATGCCGTGTACAGCGCGATCGGCAGCGTGCGCGTCTCGCCGGGAATGTTCGACACGAACGTGATGACCGCGCCGAACTCGCCGAGTCCCGCGGCGAACGCGGTCACGACGCCAGCCAGAATCCCCGGCAGCATCAGCGGCAGCGTGATGGTGAAGAAGCGATCCCACGGGCCGGCGCCCAGCGTGCGCGCAGCATCCTCGAGCCCGGGGTCGACGCCTTCCAGCGAAATGCGGATCGCGCGCACCATCAGCGGGAAAGTCATCACTGCCGTGGCCAGCGCGGCACCCGCCGTCGTGAAGATGAGCTGGATCCCGAACTGCTCATACAGCCAACGGCCGGCCGGGCCGCGCATGCCGAACGTCAGCAGCAACAGGTAGCCGACCACGACTGGCGGCAACACCAGCGGCAGATGCACGAACGCATCGAGAAACATGCGGCCGGCGAAGCGGCGGCGCGTCAACAGCCACGCGACCGCGACCGCAAGCGGCAGGCTGGCCAGCACACTGCGCAGTGCGACGGACAGGCTGAGACGAAGTGCTTCGAGTTCGGGACCGGTCATCGCGGCGCGCAGTATGCCGACTGTCGCCGTTTTCAGCATAGCCAACCGGCTTTCCGTCGCTTTAAGATTGCCTGCGATGCGATCCCCCTCCGGGGTCGCCCTTGTTCGCCGCTAGGGGACTTCAATGACTATGCGAATTCTTGCAGGCCTGGCCCTCGGGCTGCTGACGGTCGGAGCGGCTCAGGCCGAGTGCAGCTACCCGAAGGAGCCGGCGAACTCACCGGATGGCGCCACGGCGACCCAGGAACAGATGGTCGAGGGCATGAAGGCAGTGAAGGAGTACAACGGCCAGGTCACCGCGTACCTCGCCTGCCTGGAGCAGGAGATGAACGCCCGGGTCGAAGCCGCGGGCCCCGACGCTCCCGCAGAGCAGATCGAGCAGATCAAGGCAATCCATACCAAGCGCCACAACGCCGCCGTGGAGGCGCTGGAACAGCAGGCCGCGCGCTTCAACGAGCAGGTCAAAACCTTCAAGGCGCGCGACAAGAAGAGCTGATCTTCTTATGTGAAAAGCGGGGCCTTTTCTCCGGTTCCGCCTCAAGTCCCGGCTGCGCATGCCGATGACGCGGGTAACGACCGCCCGCGTTCGGGCGGAGCTCGCTCACTTGAGACGGACCATGAAGATCAGCGCCAGCCTTGGCATAGCAGTCGCCGCGTTGGGTATCGCCCTCGCGTCGTTTTCGATCGCCGCACACGCGGACTGCACCTACCCGAAGGCGCCCGCGGCCATGCCGGACGGCAAGACCGCGTCCGAGGCCGAGATGATCGAGGCGATGAAGGCGTTCAAGGCCTACAACGACGACGTGACCGCGTTCGGCAGCTGCCTCGACCAGGAGACGAAGACCAGGTCTTCCGGCACCGCGCAGCTGATGCAGCTGAAAACCCTGCAGATGAAAAAGCACAACGCGGCGATCGACGAGCTGACGCACAAGGCCAAGGCCTTCAACGAGCAAGTGCGGATCTACAAGGCTCGCAGCAGCTAATAGCTGATGGCCGCACGGCCCGCCCTCGTGACACACTCGCCCGGTGAGTGAGCGTCACGACCGCTTGATTTCACCCGCCGAAGCCGAAGCCCTCATCCGCGCTAACGCAGCGCCGCTACCCGCGACCTCGCTGCCGCTGACCGAGCTCGTCGGCACGACCCTGCGCGAGCGCATCGTTGCGGCATTCGATCAGCCCCCGTTCGATCGCGTCACCATGGACGGCATCGCGTTCGCCTTCGCGGCCTACCAGCGCGGGCGCCGCGCATTTCGCATTGCCGGAACACAGGCGGCGGGTGCTCCGCCTCTTGCGTTACCTGGCGACGAGCACTGCATCGAAGTGATGACGGGCGCCATGCTGCCCACAGGCTGCGATTGCGTAGTTCCAGTCGAAAAGATCACGGTTGTGGACGGCGTTGCGCAGCTCGCAGCCGAGGCAGCACCCGAGTCCCGCGCAAACATTCACGCTCGCGGCACAGACACCCGTCGAGGCGACGAGCTGCTGCAAGCCGGGATGCGCCTCGGGCCCGCGGAAGTCGCGGTGCTCGCAGCCAACGGCCATACGCACGCGTCGGTCAGCCGCAAGCCGCGGATCGTCGTGATCTCGACCGGCGACGAGCTGGTCGAGCCCGGCAAGCCGCTCGCCGAATGGCAGATTCACCGCTCCAATGCCTATGCGGTCATGGCGGCCCTGCAGCAGCGGGGCTTCGCGCAACTGACGCTCGACCATCTGCCCGACGATCCTGCGGTCCTGCGCACGCGGCTCAGCGCTCACCTGCAGTCGCATGACGTGCTGATCCTGAGCGGCGGGGTCTCGATGGGGCGCTTCGACTATGTCCCGCAAGTCCTCGCGGAGCTGGATGTGCGCGTCGTCTTTCACAAGGTGTCGCAACGGCCGGGCAAGCCGTTGTGGTTCGGCGTAGGACGCAGCGGACAGACGGTCTACGCGCTGCCGGGCAATCCGGTCTCGACGCTCGTCTGCCTGGTGCGCTACGTCTTCGCGGGCCTGCAGGCGTCGCTCGGGGCCCCCGCACGGCCGCCCGAGCCGGTAGCGCTCGCGGAACGGTTCGAGGTCAAGCACGCTCTAACGCTGTTCGTACCCGTCCAGGCCGCCTCGGCGCGGGCAGTGCTGAAACCGACCCGCGGTTCGGGGGATTTCACCTCCCTGATCGGCACCGACGGCTTCGTCGAGCTGCCGCCCGGGCCGATGACGCTCGCGGCCGGCACTCCTGTGGCGTTATATTCGTGGTGATAGAGCGGCTCCCCGATCCCATGCCCGAACGTACTCCCATCCTCACCCTGCCCGTGCACTCCCGGCCGCGCGATACGCTGAATCGGCCGCTGCACGATCTGCGCATCTCGGTGATGGACCGGTGCAATTTCCGCTGCCCGTACTGCATGCCGCGGGAGACCTTCCACGAGCATTACCGATTTCTGAAATCGACCGAGCGGCTGTCGTTCGAGGAGATCACGCGGCTGACGCGCCTGTTCGCGCAGCTGGGCGTGAAGAAGGTGCGGCTCACCGGCGGCGAGCCGCTGCTGCGCGCGAATATCTCCGAGCTGGTCGGCGAGCTGACGGCGATCGAAGGCGTCCAGGACGTCGCGCTCACGACCAACGGCGTGCTGCTTGCCCAGCACGCGGCAGAGCTGAAGGCGAACGGCTTGCACCGGATCACCGTCAGCCTCGACACGCTCGACGCGGAAATCTTCAAGCAGATGAGCGGCGGCTTCGCGGAGCGCGACCGCGTGCTGGAGGGGATCCGCGCGGCGCAGGACGCGGGCCTGACGCCGATCAAGATCAACAGCGTCGTCGAGCGCGGTCTCAACGATCACACGGTGCTCGACCTGATCGAGTATTTCCGCGGCAGCGGAGTCATCGTGCGGTTCATCGAGTACATGGACGTCGGCACCCGCAATCACTGGAGTCGCGAACGCGTGGTTGCGTCGCGCGAACTGCTCGACCTCATCGGTGCGCGCTGGCCGCTGCACGCTGTCGAGGAGAACTATCACGGCGAAGTCGCGGAACGTTACGCGTTCGACGACGGCGCCGGCGAGGTGGGATTTATTTCATCTGTAACGAATCCGTTCTGCGGCAGTTGCACGCGTGCCCGGCTTTCCTCGGAAGGCGTGTTCTACACGTGCCTGTTTGCGCGCTCCGGCCTGGATCTGCGCGCGCCGCTACGCGACGGTGCGAGCGATGACGAGCTGCGCACGCTGATTTCGGACACGTGGACTCGCCGCGGCGACCGCTACAGCGAGCTGCGATCCTCGCTGCAAACCGCGGAGCAGCCACTGCGCAAGATCGAGATGTATTACATCGGCGGCTAACATGTCTTCGTTCTCTCATGTCGATTCCGCCGCGCGCCCGACGATGGTCGATGTCGGCGACAAGTCCGTCACCAAGCGCACGGCCACTGCCGAAACGCGCGTGCGCTTCCCGCATGCCGTTGCCGAGGCGCTGCGCAACCAGCAGTTCAATACGTCGAAGGGGCCGGTGTTCCAGACCGCGATCATCGCCGGCACGATGGCCGCGAAGCGCACGCACGAGCTGATTCCGTTCTGCCATCCGCTCGGCATCGAGAGCTGCAAGCTCGCCGTCGACATGGAAGGCGACGACGCCATCGTCCGCTGCACGGTGTCCGTGCATCACAAGACCGGAGTCGAGATGGAGGCGCTGACCGGCGCGAGTATTGCGGCGCTCACGATTTACGACATGTGCAAGGCGTTGTCGCACGACATCGTCATCGCCGAAACGCGGCTCGTCGAGAAGCGCGGCGGCAAGAGCGACATAGGTTGAGCGAGATGAACCCTGCCCTGTTCGGTCTGGTTCTCGCCGGCGGCGCCAGCACGCGCATGCGCACGGACAAGGCGACGCTGCAGTATCACGGGCAGCCGCAGCTGCGCTGGGCGTTCGAGCTGGTGTCGAAGGTCTGTGCGGCGACTTTCGTGTCCGTGCGGCCGGACCAGCGGGACGATGCGACGCGGGTGGGTTTTCCGCAGATCGTCGATCGTCAGCCCGGGATCGGCCCGATTGCGGGCATTTCCGCGGCGCTGCTGGAGCATCCGAAAGCGGCGTGGCTGGTGCTGGCGTGCGACTTGCCGTTCCTGACTGAAGGGACGTTGCAGCATCTCATTGCGCATCGTGATCCGAACAAGCTCGCGACTGCTTATCGCAGCGCGCATGACAA
>CADEEJ010000019.1:26999-31131 GCA_902826315.1 uncultured Steroidobacter sp. | reverse complement strand
AAGAGTGTCCGGGTGCAGTACTACGCGATCCTGCGCGAGCAGGCCGGGCGCAGCGAGGAAACACTGGACACGAGTGCCGGCACTGCGGCCGAGTTGTTCGCCGAATTGTGCCGGCGTCATCCGTTCCAGCTGACGGCGGCGCAATTGAAAGTGGCGCTGAACTCCGAGTTCAGCGACTGGCAGACGCCGCTCAAGCACGGCGACACGGTGGTGTTCATTCCACCGGTGGCGGGCGGATGAAAGCGTTCTCCTTCAGCCAGGCGCCGCTCACGCCGGACGTTTATCGCGCGGAGCTTGCCGACCCTGCAGCGGGCGGTTACGCCGCGTTCGAAGGCTGGGTGCGCGATCACAACGAAGGTCACGCAGTCACGCGTCTCGAATACGAGGCGTTCGAAGCGCTGGCGAACAAGGAAGGCGAGCGCATCGTCACGGAGGCCATCGCACGCTTCGGCGTGCTGCGCGCAACCTGCGTACACCGTGTCGGCTCGCTGGCGATCGGAGATCTCGCTGTGTGGGTCGGTGTCAGCTCACGGCATCGCGCCGAAGCGTTCGCAGCTTGCCGCTACATCATCGACGAAGTGAAGCAGCGCGTGCCGATCTGGAAGAAAGAGCACTACGTCAACGGCGACTCCGGCTGGGTCAATTGCGAGCGCTGCGCTCATCCTCACGAGCACTAGCGCTCGCCAGTTCCCACGCCGACTTCAATATTGCTTCGTCCTGCTCGCCCCGCGTGCTGTTCGAGATCGCGGCGCCCAGGAAGCGACCGAGACGCAGCTCGCGGACGGCGGCAACGGCCTGCGACTTCGCTTTGGTGTCGCCTGACCGATAGGTCAGGATCTGCTTGCGGATTTCGCGCTCGACCGCAGGGACGATCAGCTCGGCGCGACCGACCATCACGCGCACCACAGCGTCGGGCTGCGGTGAGATCTGCAGCGACAAGGTGCGGTCCGTCCACGCGCGCGGCAGCAGATAGAGCACACGCGTGCCTTCCTCGGAGAACCACTGGTCTTGCCAGGTGTTCACCATCGCCTGCGCTTCCTTTTCGTACAGGCCGTACTTCACGAGCGCTGCCGCCATGTCACGCATGGCCTGTTCGCGCACATCCCTGAGTGCGCCGAAGGGGTTTACTTCCGGGTCGACTGAGGACGCAGCCCTCGACACCGCGCCGTCGAGCTTCTGATAACGCATCATCCCCTGACGAACGGTGAGCAGAAACGCCGTGTCGATCTGCTCCGCCTCACGCGCGTTCAACCACACCCGCTTCCGGTCCGTGTCCGCACCTACTGCCAACGGCGCCTGGAAATACCCGAGCCCGCGATAGAACAGGTCGCGCTCATACTCCGCACCCTTGCGCGCGAGCGGCGTGGTGACACGCAGGAAGTTCGCATCGGTCTCGCGCGCGATGTAGTAGTGGTCGCCTGCGCCGGATGCCTTGCTGCGGATCAGGTTACCCACTGTCATCTCGCGCGTGTCGCGCGGCAGGATGTTCACGTCGTTCCATTCGATCCGGAACTGCCACTTCTGCGATTCACCGCCACCACCGCCGATGAGGCGCGACTCGGCATTCGTCCCCTGGGGGTACCACTCGGTCAGGACCCCGTCGTGGAACAACACGCGCACATCGGCAACGCGCGCGCGCTGCGAATAGAAATAGATGACCGGCGTTTCCATGCGCACGAGCGCGGACAGATCCTTCGGATGCACTCCCGGCTTCGCCTGCGTCCAGTGGCCGCTCGTGTCGCTGCGGTAGACGAAATCGGGCAGGTCGACGGTGGCGGGCTGCCACCAGATCTGCTCGCCATCCGCGCCCTGCACTGTGGTGAATGTTCCCCACTCGTGCACCACGAATGGGTCATCGGTTGCGGCGCGGAGGCTGAACGAGGCGGCGAGTAGCGTGGCGGCAGCGAGGACGTGAATGCGCATGCTGGCGACCCTCTTCCCTGCAGGCGGACGTGACGACCGCATCGTCCGCCCGTCGCCGCGCCGTTGCAAGTGCGACGTCAGCGCTGCTCGAGGTGAATCACCAGATCGATACGGCGATTGCGGGTACGGCCCGCGGGGGTCTCGTTCGTTGCGACCGGTCGCGCCTCGCCATAGCCGACGGAGCTGACCTTCTCCGGATTGAGCCCGAAGTTGCTCACCAGGTACTGACGGACCGCATCGGCGCGATCCTGCGACAGGATCAGGTTCGTCGAGTCGCTGCCGTTCGCGTCGGTGTGACCTTCCACTGAGATCGACGCACCGGGAAACAACGCGAGCCCCTGCTGCACTTTCTTCATCAGTGCCGCGCTGCCCGCATCGATGGTGCTGCGGCCGGAAGGAAATTTGATCCCGAGCAGCGACAGCACGACATCGTCTCCTTGCCGGACGACACGAGCTTCATCCGCAGTGAACGAAGCTTCCAATGCGGCCACGCTCGTACGCAGACGTTCTTGAGCATCGACACGCCGCTGCAGCGACACTCGCTCCTCGGAAACACCGCCGAGCCGCGATTCCAGGCGTTGCATCTGATTGTTCAGCGCCGCGAGTTGATCTTCGCGATCGGCCAGCTCCTGCTTCAGGCGCCGCACTTCCTGCGCCTGCTGCCCCGCGTGCTCGTTGATCTCCTGCATCGGCGCCTGCACGCCCTTGTCGAACTGCGCCGACAGCTCCATCTCGCCGGCGATGCGCCGCAACGGCTCTTCCCACGAAAGGATCAATCCTTCGAGGCCCGCCTGGTCGTCGTTCTCCTCTTTCAGCACCCGCTCGATGAGCTGCGCGAGATACGTCGCGTGACGCGCTTCGTAGCGAGCTTGCGCGGCCAACTTGCGCGGCGAGCTCACGTCGTAGCGATTGCGCTGGATTTCCTGCTCCGCTTCGGTGAGATAGCGTTTCGCGGCTTGCAGGCTGCGCGGCGCGAGCTTGCCGACCTTCGCTTCGTCGGCCTGTGCAATCAGGGTACGCGCTTCGTCGAGGATGCCGCCCTTGATCGCGATCAGTTCGGCTTCACGCAGCAGGACTTCAGCTTCGGCCGCGCGCCGTTGCGCGTTCTTGGTGTCGTTCTTCTCGTTCTCTGCCATCGCGTCACGGAAACGCTCGGCCGCCTTCTGCCAAGCCGGCGCCGCAAACTTCGGCGCTTCCGCAGTCAGTGCGTCTTCGCGTGCTTTGATTACCGTGCCGAGCAGTTGCCGGGCAGCCGCCGCGGCAGTCGTCGCGCGTCGCAACGCGGCTTCGCCTTCCTGCACCCGTGCACGCACCTTGTCCGGGTTGCGGCCACGAGACGCATCTTTGACCGCTGCGTCGCGAGCCGCTACGGCCTCCGCGAAACTCACAGGCGCCAAGGCATCGACCTGTTCGGCGCGCGCTTTGTCGAGCGCAGCAGCCAGCCCGGCGCTATCCAGATCCTGAGCGGCCTGCGCGCCGCCGAGCGCCAGCAATCCGACGATCAATCCAAACATCGACTTCACGGCCGCACCTGTCCCGAGCCTCGCACGACATATTTATAGCTGGTCAATTGCTCGACCCCGACCGGCCCGCGTGCATGGAACTTGTCGGTCGAGATCCCGATCTCGGCGCCCATGCCGAACTCGCCGCCGTCGGCGAACTGCGTGGACGCATTGTGCAGGACGATCGCGCTGTCGACGTTCGCCAGGAACCGGTCGGCGGCCGCCGCGTTGCGCGTGACGATCGACTCGGTGTGCGCCGAGCCGTACCGCGCGATGTGCTCGACCGCGGCATCGACGCCATCGACGACCCTGGCAGCGATGATCTTGTCCAGGTATTCCGTGTACCAGTCCTGCTCGGTCGCGACTGTGACCCGCTTATCAAGGCGCTGCACTGCCTCGTCGCCCCGCACCTCGCAACCGGCATCCAGCAACGCTCGCACGATCGCTGCGGTCCCGGACCAGCCGCGATCGAACAACACGGTTTCGGCTGCGCCGCATACGCCCGTCCGCCGCAGCTTCGCGTTGAGCACGATTTCGCGCGCCATGTCCGCGTCCGCGTCGCCGTCGACGTAGACATGACAATTGCCTTCGAGATGTCCGATCACCGGCACGCGCGCTTCCTTCTGCACGCGCTCGACGAGACTGCGCCCGCCGCGCGGCACCAGGACGTCGATGAAGTCCGTCATGCCCGAGAGCATGTGACCGAC
>CADEEJ010000019.1:22751-26899 GCA_902826315.1 uncultured Steroidobacter sp. | reverse complement strand
GACGACGCCGACAGGATCGGGCAGCGCAGCCACGTCTTCGATGCCGCTCGCCATTGCGGCGACCCGTTTTTCATCGAGCGCCAGGCGATCCAGCATCGCGTCGGAAAGCGCACGCTGCCGCGCTGCCTGCAGGTCGCTGCGATTGGCTTCGAGAATCGCGTCGCGCTGCTTGCGAATCTCGGCAGCGGCCGCGGCGAGCGCGGCGTTCTTCGTCGCAGTACTCGCCTGCGCGAGCGCGCGGGATGCGCCCACGGCTGCGCGGCCCAATGCGTCCATCTGGGCGGCGATCTCCGGCGAGGTGGATTCGGCCTGCATGACGGCATTCTAGCGGCGAGCGCCACGCAGTAAAGAATTGCAAATATCGCTGGCGCCGCCAGCGCCGTCCACGCACAGTCCGGACGTAGTTCAGAACAACTAGTTCGCATCAGGGGGTCGGATGGCTGTCGAGACGAGCCAGCTGCAGTCCGCGGCCGCAGCCCAGCCGCAGGCATTCCAGGCGACCGAGCGCTATCGCTACTACGTCGTGTGGTTCCTGTTTGTCGTCTACGTGTTCAACTTCGTCGACCGCCAGATCCTCACGACGCTGATCGAGCCGATCAAGAACGAGTTCGGGCTGCACGACTGGCAGCTCGGTGCGCTCAGCGGCACGGCATTCGCGCTGTTCTACACGACCTTCGGCATTCCGATCGCGCGCTGGGCGGACAAGGGCAACCGCGTCAACATCATCGCGCTGTCGTTGCTGATCTGGAGCTCCGCCACGGCGGTCACCGCGTTCGCGCGCAACTTCTGGCAGCTGTTCGCCGCGCGCGTCGTGGTCGGCATCGGCGAATCGGGCTGCAGCCCGCCTGCACTGTCACTCATCAGCGATTACTTCGAGCCAAAGCGGCGCAGCAAGGCGCTGTCGATCTATGCAATGGGTGTCTATGGCGGCACCTTCATCGGATTGATGATGGGCGGCGTCGTCGCGCAGATCTATGGCTGGCGCGCGGCCTTCTTCATCGTCGGCGTGCCCGGCATCCTGCTGGCGCTCATCCTCAAGACGACCATCCGCGAGCCGCCGCGCGGCTTCTCGGAAGGCGGCGCGCACACCGTGAAGGAAGCGCCACCGATGATGGTCGTCGTCAAGACGCTCGTGTCGAAGCGCAGCTTCCGGCACCTGGCACTCGCTTCTGGATTGCATGCGTTCGTGAGCTACGGCGTCAGTGCGTTCTACAACTCGTACCTGATCCGCTCACACGGCTTCACTGTCGCCGAGGCCGGCGTGTGGCTCGCGTTCATCGTCGGCATCGGCGGTCTGCTCGGCACCTATGTCGGCGGCACCTATGCCGACAAGCTGACGCAGCGGCACAGCGATTCACGCTTCATGTTGAAGGTGCCAGCCATCTCGAACCTGATCTCGCTGCCGTTCGCCGCGGCCGCATTCATGCTGTCGTACACGCCGCTCGTGCTCGTCTGCCTGTTCTTGTACATCTGCTTCGGGACGATGTACCTGGCGCCGTCGATCTCGGCGACCTATCGCCTGGTGACACCGCGCGAGCGCGCGCTGGCGACGGCACTGCTGTTCCTCGTGCTGAATTTCATCGGCATCGGCATCGGGCCGATCCTGACGGGCTTCATCAGCCACACGATCGGCAACAACCTGGCGGACTCAGGGATGCCGGCGGCGCAAGCCAGCGCCGACGGCCTGCGCTACGCGCTTTCGATCATCGTATTCACGTTCGCGTGGTCGACGTTCCACTACTACCGCGCGATGCGCACCTTGCGTCAGGAAGAAGTGGCGGCCTGAGCGTACTGATCGCGTAGCTCGCGCTTGAGCACTTTGCCGATCGCGCTGCGCGGCAGGACGTCGCGGATCTCGACCGAGGCCAGCCGCTGCGTCTTGCCGAGACGCTCGTTCGCCCACGCGCGGATTTCTTCAGCAGCCGTCGTGCGACCCGGCTTGAGCACGACGAACGCGATCGGCGTCTCGCCCCACTGCCGGGACGCTACGCCGACCACTGCTGCTTCCTTGATCGCGTCGTGCTTGCTCAGCACGCTCTCCAGATCGCTCGGGTAGATGTTGAACCCACCGGAGATGATCATGTCCTTGCGGCGGTCCAGCAGCGTGAGAAATCCCTGCTCGTCGAAGCGGCCGACGTCGCCGGTGCGGATGTAGCGATTGCCTGCGCTGTCGTACCACTCCGCCTCTGCGGTCTTGCCGGGCTGATTGAAGTAGCCGTTCATCATCGAGGCGGGCGAGCGACCGACGATCTCGCCGACTTCGCCACGCGACACCTCGCGGCCTTGCTCGTCGATCAAGCGGATCTCGTGGCCGGGCGCGGGCTGGCCGACCGTGTGCAGCTTGTCCGGGAATTCGTGCGCATAGAGGATGCAGCTGCCGCCGCCCTCGGTCATGCCGTAGTACTCGGTCAGACCGCCGGGCCAGCGCTTCAGGATGTCCGCCTTCAGCACCGCGGCGAAGGGCGCGCTGGTGCAGAACTTCATGCGGAAGGCGGCGAGGTCGAAGCGCTCGAATTCCGGCAGGTCCATGATGCGCTGGTATTGCACCGGCACGAGCATCGCGTGCGTGGCGCGATGCCGCTGCGCCAGCTCCAGAAATTTCAGCGCGTCGAACTTCGCCATCAGCACTACGGTGCCGCCCATCGCGAGTGTCGGAAAGAAACTCACGAGCGTCGTGTTCGAGTACAGCGGCGTCGAACAGATCGTGACTGCGGTCCGATCGTAGCGCGCGAGCGCGGCGCGATGGACGTGCGCCCAGCGCATGCGGTGCGACTGCACGATCCCTTTCGGTGCCCCGGTTGTGCCCGATGAATAGATGATGTTGAACGGCGCGCCGGGATCGATCGACACCGGCTGCGGCTTCGCGCTTTCCGGCGCAAGCCACTCGCGAATCGAGATCGGGACTCGCCGCAATGACGCAGGCAACTTCTGCCCTTCGAGCGCGGCGGCGATCGGCGCGTCGAGGAACAGGATTTTCGCGCCGCAGTCCGCGAGCATCGTCGCCAACGCTTCCGGCGTCGATGACGGTGCGAGCGGTGCGACGGCGACGCCGGCACGCAGGGCACCGAGAAAGATCGCGCCGTATTCGACACATGAAGCGGCGCAGATCGAGATGGCATCGCCGGCCTGCACGCCGTCACGCTGCAACGAGGCGGCAACGCGGTCCATCAACTGGTCGAGCGCGCCGTAGCCGAGCACGTGCGCGTCGTGAATCAATGCAGGGTGTTGCGGCTGCTCGAGCGCATAGCCGTGAATGAGATCGGCGATGCGGCCGAAGTCTTGTTGGAGCATCTGGTCTGGGGACATGGCGGCCATTATCGATGGCCTCCGGTTTTTCGGCTACGCTACCTGCCATGAAGCGACTCGAAGGCAAAACCGCCCTGGTGACAGGCGCAGCGAGCGGCATCGGCCGCGCTACCTCCATCCTGTTCGCGCAGGAAGGCGCGAATGTCGTCGTGCTGGATCGCGCGCCGGCCGTCGAAGAGACGGCTGCGGCCATCAGGCAGAACGGCGGCAAGGCCGTGGCGTTCGTCAAAGACTCTGCGGAAGAGTCGGCCATCGCAGCCGCGATCGATGCAGCGGTGCGCGAGTTCGGTGCGCTGGACGTGTGTTACGCGAACGCGGGCGTGAGCGGCGGCTTGGTGCCGCTGCAAGAGCAGACGCCGGAGCACTGGGCCGAGATTCTCAAGATCAACCTGATCGGCACGTTCCTCGCGGTCAAGCACTCGGCACGCGTGATGACGCCGCGCAAGCGCGGCTCGATCATCTGCACTGCTTCGGTTGCCGGTCTGCGATCCGGCGCCGGTGGCTCGCCGTATAGTTCGAGCAAAGCCGGCGTCGTGAGCCTGGTGCAGACGACGGCCTATCAGCTGAGCGGCAGCGGCGTACGCATCAATGCGATCTGCCCGGGCCTCATCGAGACCGGCATGACGCGGCCGATCTTCGAGCAGGCGCGCTCCCGCGGCACCGATCACAAGATCGGTCAGCTCAATCCGCTGCGCCGTGCCGGTGCACCGGTCGAGATCGCGCAGATGGCGCTGTTCCTCGCCTCCGACGATGCTTCATACGTCAACGGCCAGGCATTCCCGGTCGACGGCGGTCTGTCGAGCTCGCATCCGATCGTGCCGCCGAAGATGTAAACCCGCCGC
>CADEEJ010000019.1:18203-22651 GCA_902826315.1 uncultured Steroidobacter sp. | reverse complement strand
TCGTCGCGATGGATGAGCTCGTCGCGGCCGTGAAACCCGAGCAGCGCTTCGAACTCGTTCGAGTGCCGGCCGCGCAGCCGCTCGGCATCGAGACTCGAATACGCAGACAGGCCGCGCGCGATCTCCTTGCCGTTCGGGCCGCGCACGATCAAAGAATCGCCGCGCTTGAACCGCCCGACAACCTTCGTCACTCCGGCCGGCAGCAGGCTCTTGCCACGACCGAGCGCAGCGGCCGCGCCTTCGTCCACGTGTAGCTCGCCCGCCGGTTTCAACGCACCGGCGATCCACTGCTTGCGAACCGTTGCAGGTGTAACAGAAGGATGAAACCAGGTGCAGCGCTCGCCCGCTTCGATGCGGCGGAGCGGATGCAATTCGTGGCCGAGCGCCACCGCCATGTGGCAGCCGGCCGCGACGGCAATCTTTGCGGCAGCGATCTTCGTCGCCATTCCGCCGGAGCCGACTGCCGACGTCGCGCCACCGGCCATGCGCTCGATTTCCAGGCTGATCGCATGCACGTCGGGAATGAACCGCGCGGCCTGGTCGCGGCGGGGATCGGCGCTGTACAGCCCATCCACGTCCGACAGCAGCACCAGGCAATCCGCGCTGATCATCTGCGCGACTCGTGCTGCCAGCCGATCGTTGTCGCCGTAGCGAATCTCTGCGGTCGCCACGGTGTCGTTCTCGTTGATGACGGGAATTGCACCGAGGCGCAACAGCGTGCTGAGGGTATTGCGAGCGTTCAAATAGCGCCGGCGTTCCTCGGTGTCGCCGAACGTCAGCAGGATCTGCGCCACGCTCAGCCGATGCAGCTCCAGTGCGTCCTTCCAGGCGTGCGCCAAGCGGATCTGGCCGACTGCCGCCGCCGCCTGTTTCTCTTCCAGCTTGAGCCGCGCCGACGTCAGCCCGAGTTGCCGGCGTCCGAGTGCGATGGCGCCCGACGACACCAGCAGCACTTCCTGCCCGCGGGCACGCAGCGCCGCTACATCCGCGGCCAGCGACTCAAGCCAGGCGCGGTTCGGGGTGCCCTCCTGCGGATCGACCAGCAGCGCGGAGCCGACCTTGACCACGACGCGACGCGCGCGCAGCAGCGGCAAGGCAGACAAAGGATGCGTGGGGGAATTCATGGCTCGTGCCACTATTACCTCAACCCGGAATCCTTTGCAGCTCCCAAGCACCGCGCAGTCCAGGGATTGCGGACGTTGCTGGCGGTGCGCCTCCCACGCTTGGCAGTCACGGCGAATGCCCCTAATATTCCGCGGCCAGTCGATCGCAGCCTGGCTTGGGCTTCTTGAGGTGTTTGCGTGGCCAGAGACTACGACCCGGTTCAGGGACAGTGGTACGAGGATCTCGAAGAGAACGAGGTCTTCCGGGTGCTGTCGGTCAATCCGGACGAAGAGATCATCGAGGTCCAGTACGAGAACGGCGACATCGAGGAGATGGACCTGGACACCTGGCACGAGCTCGACCTGGAGCGCGCCCAGGAGCCGGAAGGCTGGGCCAGCGATGACGACGCCGAGGACGAGGAAGAGGATGACGAGGAAGACTGGGACGAGGACGAAGACGACGACGACTGGGACGATGACGACGACGACGAAGACCTCGACGACGAAGACGACGACTACAGCGATCGCGACGACGCCTGACGCTGCCGGGCGTGCCCCGTGCGCGCCCATTGAATTCCTTCCCCACCGGCCTGATATGGCCAGCATATGAAACGTGTATTTCTGCTGGTTGCGACCAATCTTGCGATTCTGGTCGTCCTGAGCGTCACCCTGCGGCTGCTTGGCGTGGATCGCATCCTCGACGAGCGCGGCGGGCTCGACCTGAACGCCCTGCTGATCTTCTCGGCCGTCGTCGGCTTCAGCGGCTCCCTGATCTCGCTGGCGATGTCCAAGTTCATCGCCAAGCGCTCGATGGGCGTGCGCGTGATCGAGCAGCCGCGCGACGCCGTCGAGGTGTGGCTGGTGGAGACGGTGCGCCGCCAGGCTGCTGCCGCAGGCATCGGCATGCCGGAAGTCGGCATCTTCGACGCACCGGAGATGAACGCGTTCGCGACCGGCCCGCGCAAGAACAACGCGCTGGTCGCAGTCAGCTCGGGCCTGTTGCGCAACATGTCGCGGCGCGAAGCCGAAGCGGTGCTCGGCCACGAGATCAGTCACGTCGCGAACGGCGACATGGTCACGCTGACGTTGATCCAGGGCGTGGTGAACACGTTCGTGATCTTCCTGTCGCGCGTCATCGGCTACGTGGTCGATCGCGTGGTGTTCAAGACCGAGCGCGGCCATGGCCCGGCGTTCCTGATCACGACCATCGTCGCGCAGCTCGTGCTCGGCATTCTCGCGAGCATGATCGTGATGTGGTTCTCGCGGTATCGGGAGTTCCGAGCCGACGCCGGCGGCGCGAAGCTGGAAGGCCGCGAGCCGATGATCGCCGCGCTCGAACGCCTGCGTCAGCAGCGTCCGGAGCCGTTGCCCGACCAGATGGCCGCGTTCGGCATCAGCGGCGGGCTGGGCCACGGATTGAAGCGGCTGTTCCTGACGCACCCGCCGCTCGAAGAGCGCATCGCCGCACTCCGCGCCGCGCAGGCGTAGACACCCGTTGTGGGTCAGGCTTCGGCCTGACATCCTTGCCGCGTGCTTTCGGTACGCATGGTCATCTTTGCCGCCGTGTCCGGCATCGCCCTGTGGGGCTTGTTCTCGCTGCTCGATAATCTGCGCGAGCCCGAGCTGCTGCGCTCCGCGAAGGCGATCGTCGTGAAGGGCTGCGATCCGATCGACTCGGACCAGGCTCGGCAACTGTGTCCGCAATTGTTCTGTCAGAAGTTCCTGCTCGACGGGCGCAGCGTGCCCATGCGCTCCGTGTTCAAGGTGACCGTCGACACCCAGGCAGGCAAGGAGCAGCTGATCGGCGGCGTCGTGCAGAGTGCAGCGGCCGACAGCGACCAGCACTTTGCGTGCACCCTGAGCGGCCGGAAGGTTACCGCCGGCGGCCTGGTCGACAGCGCACAGCTCGAAGAGCTGGCCGCGCAAGCGGATAACTGGTCGCTGCAGGAATGAGCGCGTCATGAGCATCGACGCCGCAACTCTGGATCGCCTGCGCGCGGTGGTCGGACCGCACGGCTATCTCGATCGTCCGACCGATGTCGAGCCGTTCCTCGTCGATCATCGCAAGCTGTATCACGGCGCCACTGCCCTCGTGCTGCGACCGGACTCGACCGAGCAGGTCGCGGCCATCATGAAGCTGTGCAACGAGGCGCGCATCGGCGTCGTGCCGGTCGGCGGCAACACGAGTTACTGCGGTGGAGCGACGCCGAGCAGCGACGGCTCGCAGATCGTGCTGTCGCTTGCACGCATGCGTCGCGTCCGCACGCTCGATCCTGCGAATTACACGATGATCGCCGAAGCCGGTTGCGTTCTCGCCGAAATCCAGGCGGCGGCAGCGTCGGTCGATCGACTGTTTCCGATGAGCCTCGGCTCGGAAGGCTCGTGTCAGCTCGGCGGCAACTTGTCGACGAATGCCGGCGGCACCGCCGTCCTGCGCTACGGCATGATGCGCGACCTCGTGCTCGGTCTCGAAGTCGTGCTGCCCGACGGCCGGGTGCTCGACGGTCTCAAGCCGCTGCGCAAGGACAACACGGGTTACGACTTGCGCGATCTGTTCATCGGCGCGGAAGGCACGCTGGGAATCATCACGGCAGCCGCGTGCAAACTCTTTTCCCGCCCTGCGTGGTCGCTCACTGCATTTGTCGCCGTACCTGGGCCGCAGGCTGCAGTCACACTGCTGTCGCGGCTGCGGGCGTTCACCAGCGATGCGGTCACGACGTTCGAGCTCGTGCCGCGCGTCGCACTCGAACTGGTGCTGCAGCACATCCCCTCGACGAGCGACCCGTTCGATCAGCCGCATCCGTGGTATGTCCTGCTGGAAATCGGCATGGGACGCGGCGCCGAGAGTGCGCGCGAGCGCATCGAAGCCGAGCTCGCTGCTGCAATGGAGGCTCACGAAATTACTGACGCCGCGCTTGCTTCCAGTGAAGCGCAGCGCGAGATGTTCTGGCGATTGCGCGAGACGATACCGGAAGCACAACGTCGCGAAGGTGCGAGCATCAAGCACGACATCTCGGTGACGACCGGCGAGCTGCCGCACTTCATCGTCGAAGGCGGGGCACTGGTCGCACAGCTGGCGCCCGGCGCGCGACTGGTTTCGTACGGCCATCTCGGCGACGGCAACCTGCATTTCAACCTGAGTCCGGCGCGCGGCGGTAACGACGAAGAATTCCTGCGGCTCGCGCCGCAAGTGAATCGTGCCGTGCACGATCTGGTCGCTCGCTATGGCGGCAGCTTCAGCGCCGAGCACGGCATCGGCCAGTTAAAGCGCGCAGAGCTGCTGCGCTATAAGAATCCGGTCGCGATCGAGCTGATGAGGTCGATCAAGCAGGCCGTCGACCCGAA
>CADEEJ010000019.1:14718-18103 GCA_902826315.1 uncultured Steroidobacter sp. | reverse complement strand
CGACGCTGCCGCCTTCGCCCGGATGCTGGATGCTGAGGAACAGCGTCTCGCAGTCCGGTGAGAACTGGCAGCCGCAGATTTCCGCGCCGAGCGGGCCGCTCATGAACTGTTGCAAGCGCCCACGCTGCGGACCCTCGGTCGGGCACACCCAGCAGCCGTCATTCGCACCGCGCGGCTGCGGACCGTCGGTCACGATCCACAGATTGCCGTCGCGATCGAACCCGACGTTGTCCGGCGAGCCGATCGGGCTGAGCGCGTCAGCGTTCGCTTGACCGGCGTAGTAAACGCTGTCTTGCCGGACTCGCGTCAGATCGGTGATCAGGCGACCGCCGGCCGGATCGCCGCCGAGCAGGAAGACTTCCCACGAAAACTCGCGCGCGGTGTGATCGTCGCCGGCTTCGCGAATCTCGATGATGTGTCCGAACGGATTCGCACCGCGCGGGTTTGCACGATCGGGGCCGGACTCGACTTCGCGCCCGGCGTACATCAGGTGTCCCGCAGCTGCGGTGCGCTGCTCGTTGCGTGTGCAGGCGACATAGATACGTCCCGAGACCGGATTCGCTTCCACGTCTTCCGTGCGATCCATGGGCGTCGCGCCGAGCAAGCCAGCAGCCGCGCGCGCCTTGATCAGCACTTCCGCTTGATCGCGAAAGCCGGCCGCCGCGTTCAACGGACCTTTCGAATCGAACACGAGCGGCAACCATTGGCCGCGACCGCTCGCATCCAGCCGCGCGACGTGCAGCGTGCCGCGGTCGAGCAGGTCGCGGTTCGCAGCCGGGTTCTTGGCATCGAAGCGGTCGTCGGAAACGAACTTGTAGAGGTACTCGAACTTGTCGTCGTCGCCCATGTACACGGCAACGCGGCCGTTGTGTGCGATGAACGGACTTGCGCCTTCATGCGCCATGCGACCGAGCGCAGTGCGCTTGACCGGCGCGCGGGTCGGATCGCGCGGATCGATCTCGACGATCCAGCCGTGGCGGAACGGCTCGGTCGGCGTGCGCGGCAGGTCGAAGCGGGCATCGACCGCCTCCCACGCATACAGCGAGTGCGCCTTCCACATGCGCCAGCGGCGGTGCGACTCGACGATGTGCGGATCGACGTCGCTGCGCGCCTTGAGCTGTTCGAGATTGCCGAAGTAGTCCTGAATGTTCTCTTCGGCGGTCAGGTAAGTGCCCCACGGCGTTTCGCCGCCGGCGCAGTTGCCGAACGTGCCCAGCGCTCGCACTCCGTCCGGATCGGCCGGCGTCCGCAGCAGCGCTGCGCCACGCGCGGGACCGCCGATGTCCATCGGTGTTTCGGCGGTGATGCGCCGGTTGTAACGCGAGTCCTTGACCATCCGCCAGCGCCCGCCGACGCGCGCGATCTCGACGACGGAAACACCCGTCGCCGCCTTCGCAACGTCCACTACGCGCGGATTCTTGCCGATGTATTCGCGACCCTGACCGCGCAACGCGCCGATCATGCCGGGATGCCCGGGAAACATCAGCTCGTCGAGCGTGTACTCGTTGTTCACGCACAGGATGCCGCGCTCGCCGCGCGCATCGAGCGGAAAGAAATGGATAGCATCGCAGTTCGTGCCGAACTGGCGTTGCTGCCGTTCGGCGGCGCCCGGCTCCAACAACACACCTGCCGCAAGCCGCGCCTGATCGAGATCGGGAGTCGACGTCCACAGACTCTCGCCCCAACGAACGAGCACGTCGTAGCGATAACCCGACGGCAGCAAGACGTCGTCCGACGTGCTGCCTTGAATCGGCTTGAACGACAGCGCGCTCGTCGGCCGCGCAGTCGCGCATGCTCCGAGCAATCCGCCCGCGACTGCCAGCGGCGCGAGCGTTGCGCCCGCGGCGAGCATGCGCCGGCGCGTCAACCGTTGAGAAAGCAGGTGTTCGAACGGTGTCGCGTCGGGAGTTCTTTTCATGGGCCGCGCAGGTCGTCGTGACCCGCGCAGCCTAACGTATTTCCCGTGGCTGCCCTATTACAAACTCAGGTGCCGCTGTGCTCGCGCAGCCAGGCGATCTGCGCCGGGTAGTAGTCGGGCTCGAGACCGGTGAAGCGGCGCTCGCCGTTCTCCTGCTGCTCGAACTTGAGGATGCCGTGATCGGCATCGGGAAAGACGCGAACTTGCACCGGCCGTCCTTCAGCCTGCAGCTTCCCCAGCTCGCGCAGCGTCCACGGAGTCGGCGCGCTCGAGTCTTCGCCGCCCAGCAGCCACAGGCTCGGCGTCTGCAGCTTCTGCATCGTCTGCACGGGATCGTACAGCCGGTCGATGAAAGGCGTATCGCCCTGCGAGCGGGTGCGCCACCACAGATACGAGCGCAGCGCCCACAACGGCAGCTTGGTGTCGGTGGCCTTGCCGAGCATCGAGTCGCTGCCACGCACGCCTTCGAACCAGGGTTGCGAGCGGCCTGCGTCGAGCATGCTGCCTAGCTCGCTCCAGCGATCCTGACGGCGATCGAAGATGTCCTCGATCAGCGCGTTGACGCGGTCGGCCGCGGCAACCGCATCGTCGCCCAAACCCTTCTGCTGGAGCGCGTAGAAGTAACCCCAGCGATCCTCGCCGGTCACCGGCACCATCACGCCGTAACCGACCAGCACGCTGCGGATGTTGCCGTCCTTCAGCGCGGCGAGCGGCGCGATCCAGCCGCCCTGGCTGAAACCGGCGAGATGAATCCGATCGCCGTCGATCCCGGGCTGCGTGCGCAGCCAGCGCACCGCTGCGACGACGTCGTCCGAGAGCACGTGAAAATTCTGCAGGTACTCGCCGCCGGACTCGCCGGTACCGCGCTTGTCGAAGGCCAGGGTCGCGAAGCCATTTGCCGCATATAGATAGGGATCGGCGTAATGGTCCACGGCGCTGTACGACTCCGAGCCGTGCACGATGACGACGGTGGGGTACGGTCCGGCGCCGTAAGTCGACGCATCGGGCAGTACGAGCTTGCCGCGCAGTTGAATATCGCCACTCGGGAACGTCGCGATGCGCTCGGGCAGATCGATGCGGCGCGCCCGGACGACCTTGTCGTCGGCGCGACGCCATTCGAAACCGTTGCGCTCGTTACCGGCGCCATCGAACTTCACGTGATTGACGACCGGCTCGCGCTCGGCCCAGCCGGGACCGCCCTCGTATTCGCGGTCGCCGGTCGGCCAAAGCACCGCGCCTTCGCCATTCATCATGCGATAGCGCAGGACTTTGCCCTCGCGCGGCGTCACGAAGACGAGCGTCCCGTCCGCGAGCGCATAGGCGCCGCTGAAGCGCGTATCGGCAGGCTCGGGTCGAGTGAATGCATACACGGCGACGCCGACGATCAGCGCAAGCGCGGCGATCCCCAACAGGATTTTCTTTTTCATGTGTCCTTAGACACAGATGAAGCGCGCACGGTTGCGCGAC
>CADEEJ010000019.1:7415-14618 GCA_902826315.1 uncultured Steroidobacter sp. | reverse complement strand
GCGCTGCGCGACCGGTGCAGGAGGCGTCAGCTGACAGCCTGCGAGCAATGTCAGCGCAGCCAGTGCAACGATGCGCGTGCGTGTCATCGATGAGCCAACTCGAAGTCCACGGGGATACGAAGGTCGCTCAGCGCTTTGCTCAACTGCGGAGTGAGAGTGAAGCCGCGCGTCTTGCGCGTCGACAAGGCGACGATCAGTCGCACCTCGCCGCCTTCGGACTGGATGCGATTGAAAAACGCCGCATGCCTGCGCAACACGCTGCCGGTGAGAACCGTCAGTGCGGTGTCCAAGCTGGCGAAAGCAACGGCGTGCATCTGCGGGCTGACCTCCGGCGCGAGTGCCGTGCCGAGCAGCAACGTCGACAGATCGAGTGTCCCCAGCCAGTAGCTGTCGACGTGGACCGTCGTGACCGCAGTGTTGCGACTCGATTCGCGCGGCTCGCCGGCACGGAACGAATGCTCGGGCTCGATCTGCAGCGCCTGCGAGATCTCCGTGGGATCGATCGCCGGATGCCGGATGCGCAGCGACAGCTGAAACGGATACGACGGCTGCGAGGCACGGCGGGCTTCCATGGGAGCTTCCTGGGATCCTTGAAGGGGGGCGGTCATAAGAGCACTGGACCGCCGTGTCCGCAAGTGCGGACCTGCACGGAGCTGTACGACTACCTTTCGGCGCTGCGCGTCCGATCGATTGCAACCGCGAGGTGGTAGAGCGAGTCGAGCAACGGCACCGGCTGCTGCAACTGTCGTGCCCGCTGCACGGCATAGCTCAGCGTTCCTTCGATTTCGAGCGGCCGGCCGGCCTCGAGATCCTGCAGCGAGGACATGCGATGGTTAGGCGCGTTGCGCTGGAAGTCGCGGCCGGCTTGCAGGACCGCCTGCACCGCCGCTTCCTCGGAGCCGCTCAAGATGCCTTGTAGTGGTAACAGCGTGTCCTCCTTGATGAGCGTCACGCCGGCCGCCTCGGCAAGAGCAGCGACTTCTCGCACCAGTCGCGTGAGCACGAGCGCGCAGTCGGGATCCTGCAAGTAACGCCAGGTCTTCGCGCGCGTCGTGATCGACATCAGCATCAGCGCCGCCCAGCCGGTGAACTTGGTCCACTCGCGCGCCAGCACGTCGGGCACTGCCGTCGTGCGAACACCCGATGCGTCGATGGCACTTGCAATCTTTTCGGCGCGAGCGCTGGAACCTGCCGGCAGCTCGCCGAGGTAGATGTTGACGTTGCGCGTGAACAGCACCTCGCCCGACGGCAACAACTCGCCGCTCGTGTTGGCGAGACAGCCGAGCACGCGCTGCGGACCGAAGACATGCGCAAGCGCGTCGTTCTTCCACATGCCGTTCTGAATCGAGAAGGTTACGTCGATCGCGCAGTTGCGCAGCGGCTCGAGCGCCTCGGCGGTACCGGGCGTCTTCATCGCGACGATGAGCACTGCGGCGCCGCGCAGCTCAGAGGCATCGGTGAGCACTCGAACCGGTGCCGCAATCTCCACGAGCCCTTTGATTTGCAATCCATCGCGGCGAATTTGTTGTGCGCGTCGCTCGCGAACCAGCATCGTGACGGAGTGACCGGCACGCGCGAGATGCGCGCCGAGAATGGAGCCGATCGCGCCGGCGCCGAGAATCGCGAATTCGGTGCTGGGAGCATTCATGGGAGGGGCCGAAGATAGCACCATTCGCGCGCTGCATGGCCGGCGATGCCGAGATTGCATTGGTGCGCAGGGGCAGAGGGAATTAGTGTCGGGCAAACGCCTGAACTACAGGGACGCACCATGACGCACGCTGACATTCCGGCGGGGTTCGCACCGATCTTCCGCACCAGTCCGTTTATCGAAACCATCGGGCCGCTGTACAGCGCAGGCTCCGGCGTAACGCTGGTAATCGGCATGCACGTGCAGGAGAAGCACACGAATGCGCGCGGCGCGTTGCACGGTGGCGTGCTAGCGTCGGTTGCAGACATCGCGCTCGGCTACGGAATGGCGACCTCGACGAGCCCGCCGACGAGCATGGTGACCGCAAATCTCAGTGTGGATTTTGCAGGGGGCGCGAAGATCGGCGACTGGGTCGAGACCTCGCTCGACATCCAGAAGATCGGCTCGCGCATGGCATTCGCGAACGTGTACTTCAGCGTCGCCGGCGAGCGCATCGCGCGTGCCAGCGGCGTGTTTCTGGTCGTGACTAAGAGTTAGCCGCTCGCCGCTTTGCGGGCCGCTGCCTGCTCTTCCGCCGACTCGACGCCGAGTCGCTTGTGCATGAGCGGGCTCGTGGTCGTGTATTGCAGGTGAACCTTCTTGCCGGGCTCGAGGTATTCCTTGATCGCGAACGCGGCGAGAGCTGCTTCGTGGAAGCCCGACAGGATCAGCTTCTTCTTGCCGGCGTAGTGATTGATGTCGCCGACCGCGTAGACGCCCGGCACGTTCGTCTGGAACTTCTCGGTGTCGACGCTGAGCTGGCGCTTGTTGATCTCCAGGCCCCAGTTCGCGATCGGCCCGAGCTTCGGATGCAGGCCGAAGAACACCAGCAGCTGATCCAGCTCCACGCGTCGCACGACGCTGTCCGCGCCCTGCACGCTCAGTGACTTCAACACGCCGTCGACTGCGTTGACTTCCTTCACCTGGCCGATGAGCACGTCGGCGCGATGCTCATCGCGCAACGCGTAGAGCTTCGCGACCGATGCAGGCGCGCCGCGGAACTCGGGACGACGATGCAAGAGCACGACGCTGCGCGCGTGCTCGACGAGCGTCAGCGCCCAATCCAGCGCAGAGTCGCCGCCACCGCAGATCACGACGTCCTGATCCGCATATGCGCGCGGGTCCTTGACGCGATAGTGGAGGTATTTGCCTTCGAGCTCGGCCGCACCCGGCACGTCGAGCTTGCGCGGCTGGAACGAGCCCACGCCACCCGCAATCACTACGGCGCCCGTGTCAAACACAGTGCCTACGCTCGTCACGACACGAAAGCGGCCGTTCTCCTGACGCGCGACTTCGGTCACTTCCTGGCCGAGGTGCAGGCCCGCGCCGAACGGCCGGATCTGCTCCAGCAGTCGATCGGTCAGCTCCTGGCCCGTGCACACCGGCACGGCCGGAATGTCGTAGATCGGCTTGTCGGGATACAGCTCGACGCACTGGCCGCCGGGCGCCTGCAACGAATCGACCACGTGCGCCTTCAAGCCGAGCAAGCCCAGCTCGAACACCTGGAACAAGCCGCACGGCCCGGCGCCGACGATGACGACGTCGGTGTGAATCGGCGGCCGTTCGAACTTAAGCGCGGAGTCGTGCGTCGACACGAGCAATCTCCCGGGGCGGAATCTGCACGGGCGGAACCAGGTTCGGCGCGAGCGGCTGATCGATCCCGGCAGCTTCGAGCAGCCCTTTCTCGGCGAGCCACTTGCGATTGAAGAGACGCGACTGATACTTCGCGCCCGTGTCGCACAGGATCGTCACGATCGTGTGACCGGGACCGAGCTTGCGCGCGACCTGCAGCGCCGCCGCGACGTTCACGCCGCTGGTGCTGCCGAGGAACAGTCCTTCCCCGCGCAGCAACTGATAAACGGTGCGCACGCACTCGACGTCGGTGACATGCAATGCGTCGTCGAGCGGAGCGCCTTCGAGGTTCGCCGTCACGCGACCGATGCCGATGCCCTCGGTGATCGACCCCGCACCGGTCGCCTTGAGCTCACCGTCGCGCAGCCAGTGATACAGCGAGCTGCCTTGCGGATCGGCGAGCATCGCGAGCGGCTTGCGCCCGCGATGATTCGTCTGGCGCTTCAGGAAGCGCGACACACCGCCGAGCGTGCCGCCCGTTCCGGTCGAGGTCACGAACGCATCGAGACGGCCTTCGGTCTGCTCCCAGATTTCCGGCCCGGTCGTCAGCTCGTGCGTGTCGCGGTTCGCGGTGTTGTCGAACTGGTTGGCCCAGATCGCACCGGGAATTTCCTCGGCGAGCCGCCGCGCGACTTTCTGGTAGTGATTCGGGTCGCTGTACGGCACGGTCTTGACGCGCAACACCTCGGCGCCGAGCGTCTCGATCGTCTGGTACTTCTCGGGCGACTGGTTGTCCGGCATCACGATGACGAGCCGGTAACCGCGCAAGTTGCAGATGTGCGCGAGCCCGATGCCCGTGTTGCCTGCCGTGCCTTCGACGACCGTGCCACCCGGCAGCAGCCGGCCGCTGCGTTCGGCGTCGTCGATGATGGCGCGCGCCGCGCGGTCCTTGACGGAGCCGCCAGGATTCATGAACTCGGCCTTGCCGAGGATCTCGCAGCCGGTGAGCTCGCTGAAGTGGTTCAGGCGGATCAGCGGTGTGTTGCCGATTGCGTCGGCGAGCCCGTTGCGGATGCTCATGCTGTGAGCCTCACTTGCTTCGATACTGAATAGGCTGCCGTGGCGTTGAACCACTGCAGCGTCTCGTGCAGGCGCGTCACTTCGCCTACGATCAACAGAGCCGGCGATTGAACGCCTGCCTCTCGTGCTTTCTGTGCCAGGTCCGCGAGCGTGCCGGTCACTACACGCTGTTCTGCGCGAGTGCCCTGCTCCACGATCGCCGCCGCGCGCGACTCCGGCGCCCCGTGCGCGCGCAGACGCGAAAAAATCCGTTCGAGCTGACCGAGTCCCATGTAGAACACTACGGTCTGCGCCGGTCGCGCGAGCTGGTCCCAATCGATGGCGTCGTCGCCCTCGCCCGCTTCCGACTTGGTATGCCCGGTGACGAACACCAGCGACTGCGCGTGGTCACGATGCGTCAGCGGAATGCCAGCGTACGCCGCGCAACCTGCAGCAGCCGTTACGCCCGGTACGACTTCGAAACGCACACCTGCAGCCGCGAGCGCTTCGAGCTCCTCGCCGCCGCGGCCGAAGATGAAAGGATCGCCGCCCTTGAGCCGGCACACGCGCTTGCCCTGCTGCGCAAGCTGAACGAGCAGCGTGTTGATCTCCTCTTGAGAGACCTGCGCACCGCCGGCCGTCTTGCCGACATTGATGCGCTCGGCGTCGCGACGGGCGAGATCGAGAACTTCCGCCGACACGAGCCGGTCGTACAAGATCACGTCTGCGTTCTGCAGTGCTCGCAGCGCTCGCAACGTCAGCAGGCCCGGATCGCCGGGACCAGCGCCGACGAGCACCACTTCGCCCGAGTCGGGCACCGTACGCACGATCTGCGCAACTGCGTCGGCGATGCGGCCCGGCAGTTCAGGATCCGCAGCGTCCTCACGGCCCGAGAGCACATCGGCGGCGAGAGTGCCGTCGAAGAAGTTCTCCCAGAACCTGCGGCGCCGCGCGGGATCCTCGATGCGCGCCTTGATGGTGGGACGTAACTTGCCGGCGAGTTTCGCCAGCGCACCGAGCCGCTGCGGCAGAAATGATTCGAGCCGCTCGCGCAGGCGGCGCGTGAGCACCGGTGCATCCCCGCTGCTGCCAACTGCCACCACGACCGGCGAACGATCCACGATTGCCGGCACGATGAAGCGCGACAGCTCGCGATCGTCGACGACGTTCACAGGAATGTTACGGCGCTCGGCCTGGCGGGCGACCCACGCGTTGATCGCGCGCTTGTCGGTCGCTGCGATCGCGAGCCGCACGCCGTCCAGATGTTCCGGACTGAATTCCGTCGCGACGTGCGTGATCTCGCCCGCTGCTGCTCGCTCCGCGAGGCCGGGGACAAGCTCGGGTGCAATGACCCGGACCTGCGCGGAGGTTCGCAGCAGCAGATCGATCTTGCGTTCGGCAACTGCGCCGCCGCCGACGACGAGCACGGGCTCGCCGGCGAGACGCAGAAAAATGGGGAAGTAGTCCATGGCCGCGGGTTTGCGATCAGGTCGCCGCCGCAGCAGCGCGGCGCGGCTCGACCTTGAGCGGGATCACACGCCGGCGCGGCTGCAGGCCGCACTCGCGCGAATCCGGATTTTCCCACCACCAGCGGCCGGAGCGCGGATCCGCACCAGGCTCGATCGCACGCGTGCACGGAGCGCAGCCGATGCTCGGGTAGCCGCGATCGTGCAAAGCGTTGTACGGCAGATTGCGCGCCTTGATGTACGCCCACACGTCCTGCTCGGTCCAATCGAGCAGCGGGCTGACCTTCCACAGGCCGTAGCGCTCATCCCAGGTCACCGACTCGCCCTGCGCGCGCTCTTCCGACTGTTCACGACGTACGCCGGTCACCCAGGCGCGATGTCCGGCGACTGCACGCTTGAACGGCTCGATCTTGCGGATCGCGCAGCAGCCCTGGCGCTCTTCGACACCCAGGTAGAAGCCGTTGATGCCGTTGTCGCGCACGTACTGCTCGACCAGTTTCGCGTCCGGATAGAAGACCTGGATGCGGCGCTGGTAGCGGCGCTCGACGCGATCGAGCAGCGCGAGCGTCTCGTCGTGCAGCCGGCCGGTATCGAGCGTGAACATCTCGATCTCGGGCACGTGACCGCAGATGATGTCGGTCAGCACCATTGCTTCGGCGCCGAGGCTGTTCGAGTAGACCACGTCGCCGTACTCGCGAACGGCATGCTCGAGCATGGCGCGCGTGTTCTGCACGAGGGTTTGCAGGCGGGGCGACAGCGAGTCCGGGTTCATAGTGAGCTGGACTCTACGCAACCGCCTTATAACCAGGGAAAGACCCGTTTGTTCTGTCATGATGCGGGGCCGTTATGACTTTAGAGTGCATCCGCGGATACACTTAAGTTCATGAAACTACAGCAATTACGTTACCTCGCAGCGATCGTCGAAAACGACCTCAACATCACCGCTGCGGCGGAACGGCTGCACACCTCGCAACCGGGCGTGAGCAAGCAGCTCAAACAGCTCGAAGACGAGCTCGGCTTTCCGATCTTTTTGCGCCAGGGGCGCACGCTCACGCGCGTCACGCCGGCGGGCAAGCGCGTCATCGATCGCGCGATGAAGATCCTCAAGGAGGTCCAGAGCATCAAGCGGCTGGCGGAAGAGCAGAAAGGCGACGGGCGCGGCTCGCTCGCGATCGGCACGACGCATACGCAGGCACGCTACGTCTTGCCCGAGGTGATCCGCAGGTTCCGCGAGAAATATCCGCAGGTCGAGCTGCATCTGCACCAGGGCACCTCCGAGCAGATCGCCGACATGGCTCAGCGCGATCGCATCGACTTCGCGATCAACACCGGCTCGCAGGAATTGTTCACCAACCTCGTGCTGCTGCCTTGCTATCGCTGGCACCGGCGCATCGTCGTGCCGCAAGGGCATCCGCTGGC
>CADEEJ010000019.1:0-7315 GCA_902826315.1 uncultured Steroidobacter sp. | reverse complement strand
GCGCTCACCGCGCGTGACGCGGATGTAATCAAAACCTACGTGCGGCTCGGTCTGGGCGTCGGTATCGTCGCCAGCATGGCAGTCGACCCGCGCGAAGACGGCGATCTCGTCACGATCGACGCCTCGCACCTGTTCCCCGCGCACATGACCTGGGCCGGTTTTCACCAGGGAGCGCTGCTGCGGGGCTACATGTACGATTTCCTGCAGCAGCTGGCACCGCACCTGACGCGTCGCTTGGTGGATCGCGCCGGCAACGCTGCCACGCCCGCCGACGTCGACGCGCTGTTCGCGGACGTGGAATTGCCCGTCTACAAATAAATGAACGCAATCATCGATCGCCCGAAGGGACGCTCCCTCAAGCCGCTGCGCGAATTGTGGCCGTACTTGCGGCGCTACCGTCGCACGCTCGTGCTCGCGCTCGGCGCATTGCTGGTCGCATCGGCCGCGTTACTCATCCTGCCGCTCGCGTTCCGCAACGTCATCGACCAGGGCATGGTCGTGCAGGACCGCGCGACGATCGACTTCTACTTCGTTGCGTTCCTCGCAGCCGCCGTAGTGTTCGGCCTGTTCGCAGCGTTGCGCTTCTATCTGGTCACGTGGCTCGGCGAGCGCGTCGTCGCGGACGTGCGTGCAGACGTCTACGCACGCGTCATTCGCATGGACCCGACGTTCTTCGAAGTGACCCGCACCGGTGAAGTGCTGTCGCGCCTGACGACCGACACGACGCTGGTGCAATCGATCGCCGGCGTGAACCTGTCGATCATGCTGCGCTCGACGATACAGTTGATAGGCGCGCTGGTGCTGCTGGTCGCCACCAGCCCTTCGCTCGCCGGGATGATCCTGATCGGCATCCCGCTCGTGATCGGCCCCATGATCATCGTCGGCCGCCGCTTGCGCACGCTGTCGCGGCAATCGCAGGATCGCATCGCGGATACCAGCGGTCTCGCGGGCGAGACGCTCAACGCAATCCAGACCGTGCAGGCGTTCACGCTCGAAGCTCTGCATACCGAGCGCTACAGCAAGGCCGTCGAGGATTCATTCGATGTCGCGATCCGCCGCACTCGCATGCGAGCGGCGCTGACGGCGATCGGCACGATGATGATCTTCGGCGCGGTCACGTTCGTGTTGTGGCAAGGCGCGCACCGTGTACTCGCCGCGCAAATGACCGGCGGCCAGCTGAGCCAGTTTCTGATCTACGCGATGTATGTGGCAATTTCCGCCGCTTCGTTGACCGAGATGTGGGGCGAAGTACAGCGCGCCGCCGGTGCGATGGAGCGACTGGTCGAGCTCAGGAACGCGCAGCCGGCGATCGTCGCGCCGGCGCACCCGGAGAAATTCCCCGAGCCGGCACAGGGCCGCATCCGCTTCGACAACGTCTCGTTCCGCTATCCGTCGCGCCCCGACACGCTCGCGCTCGAGCACCTGTCGCTCGACATCGCGCCGGGCGAAACGGTCGCGTTCGTCGGACCATCGGGCGCGGGCAAGAGCACGACGTTCCAGCTGCTGCTGCGGTTCTACGATCCATTGTCAGGTCGAGTCGTCATCGACGGTGTCGACATCTCGAAGACCCGGCCCGAGGACTTGCGCCTGCGCATCGGCCTGGTGCCGCAGGACACGGTGCTGTTCGGCACCAGCGCGAGAGAGAACATCCGCTACGGCCGGCCCGGTGCGAGCAATGAGGAGATCGAAGCCGCCGCGCGCGCTGCTGGCGCAGACTCATTCATCCGCCAATTGCCGGACGGCTACGAGAGCTTTCTCGGCGAGCGCGGCGCGCGGCTCTCGGGAGGTCAGCGTCAACGCATCGCGATTGCGCGTGCGCTGCTGAAGGATCCGCCGATCCTGCTGCTCGACGAAGCCACCAGCTCACTCGACGCGGAGAGCGAGCGCTTCGTGCAGCAGGCACTGGAAAAGCTGATGGAGAACCGCACGACGATCATCATCGCGCACCGGCTCGCGACGGTGCTGAAGGCGGATCGCATCGTCGTGCTCGATCATGGCCGCATCACCGCGATCGGCACGCATGCGGAGCTGCTGCAGACGAACGAGTTGTACGCGCGATTGGCGGCGCTGCAGTTTGCGGACCTGGCCACAGCTGAGCACCGAATGGCAGCGTCGGGCTGAGCCCTCAGCGAGCCTTCGTCGGCGAGCCACCGAGATGCGCGCCGCCGTCGACGAGGATGAACTCGCCGGTAACGAGATCCGAGCCTTCCAGCAACCACAACACCGCGCGCGCGATGTCATCCGGCGTGCACACCTTCTGTAGCGCCGCATTCGACATGTAGCGCGCTTTTGCGGCTTCGTAGCCAGGTCCAATCGCCTCCTGCAGCCAACGCGTCTCGACGAAGCCGGGACACACGGCGTTGACGCGAATCTGCGGCCCAAGCGCGCGCGCGAGCGATAGCGTCATCGTGTTCAGCGCACCCTTCGATGCCGCATACGCGACCGACGTACCGATACCCATCACCGCCGCGATCGACGAAACGTTGACGACTGCACCGCCGCCCTGCTTGCGCATCGCCGGCTCGACCGCGCGGATCATCTGGAATGCGCCGACGACGTTGACGCCGTAGACGTGCTGGAAGTCGGCCGCGGTGAGCGCGCTCAGGTCGGCGTGATTGAAAGCCACTTTCGTCGTGCCCGCGTTGTTGACGAGCGCGTCGATGCGACCCCATTTCGCCAGCGCGGCTTCCGCCATGCGGCGACAATCGGCATCCTCCGCGACGTTCGCTCGCACCAGCAGAGCTTCGGTCCCGTGCTGCTCGCACGCCTTCAGCGTCTCGCGCGCCTCGGTCTCGCTCTTGGTGTAGTTGATGACCGTGCGGCAGCCGCGTTGCGCGAGCTGAATGGCGCAGGCGGCGCCGATACCCGTCGCCGATCCGGTCACGATGCAGACGCCGTTCTTCAATTCCATTGCTCAGACCCTCGCGAGTATCCAGCCGCTCAGCAGATCGATGAACTTCGCCCGCTCCGCGGGACGTTCGTTGTGGACTTCGTGGCGCAGGCCAGGATAGATCACGAGCTGCTTGTCCTGCGAGCGCAGCGCGTCGAACAGCACGCGCGAGCCTTGCACGGGAGCGATCGGGTCCGCCTCGCCGTGTACGACGAGCCACGGCAGCGTCAACTGCGTGGCACCGGTTCGACATCGCTCGCACGCCGCCGCGAACTCGACGATCAAGCGCAGGCTCGCAGTTGGCGGAATCAGCGGATCGTTGCCGTACGCCTGCTGCACGGTTTCGTCAGTCGAGATCTTGCGCGAGTCGAGCCCGAGCGGTATGCGAACGTGCGGGAGCAGCCGCGAGCCGAGGCGGAATAGCGGATTCAAGGGATTCAGCCCGCGCCGAAAGACTTCCAGCGAATTGCTGGTGGTGATCGCACCCCGCCAGCGGTGCCGCGCGGTGAGCACGGCGCCGATCGCCACGATCGACCCCATGCTGTGACCCCAGACGAACAATGGCAGCTCGGGAGAGCGCCGCCGCAGCGACTCGGCCTCGAGGTTCAGATCGTCGACGTAATCGTCGAAGCGGTCGACATGCGTGCGTGTGCCGGGTCGTGTGCCGTGACCGCGCTGATCGTAGGCGAAACAGGAAATGCCGCGCCCGGCAAGCGTCGCCCCGAGATCGCGATAGCGAGCGGCATATTCGGCGAGCCCGTGGACGATCAGCAGCTGTGCGCGCGGCTGCGGCGCGACGCACGCAAATCCCGCCAGCGAGAGATCGGACTGTGTCGACATCTTGGTCAGCGCGCCCGCAGCCAGCCGGTGATCGAGTAGCGCGACTCGGGCGCGAACGGCGCGACTGCGCTGACACAATGCAGCTGCGGGACGGTGAAGATGTTCAGCGCATTGAAGCGCGGCGCATAGCCTTCCGCGATGTGACCGTCGGAGTCGATGAACTGCAGCAGGCCGCCCCAGTCCGCCTTCCAGGTCGGCGTGAAGTTGAACACGTACGCCGCCTCGCGTTTCTGGTTCGCCGCGGAGTCGTCGTGCTGAGTCAGGAAATGTCCGGCCCGATAGCGCGTCGCTTGTCCGTCCGCCCAATCGATCGCCGCGCGCCCCGTCAGCTCGCGCGCGAAGCGGATGAACGGGGGCGAGTTGAGGAATTGCAGGAACTGCGTCAGGAGCGACGAGGGCACGTCGTCGCGCGGCTGCGCGACGCTGCAATATTCGTACAGGAATTGAAAGCGGTTCGCCGCCGAACCGTACGCCTCATTGCGCAGGTTCTGCTCCAGCTCCTCGCCGAACTGCCGGCGCAGGTCCGGCTTCGCCTCGCGCACGCGCTCGCCGTCGTGCACGACGAGGCTCCAGGGCAGCTCCTGTGAAAGGTGTCGATGCAGCGCTTCGGCGCCGGCGGGAGCGAGGATGCGGGGAATGTGCATGCGCCCGGTGCGCGCGTAGATCGGCGCGAGCTTGCCGGCGTCGACCCATGAGTCGAGCGCGAAGGGGGCTGCGGAGGTTGGGTTCGGGGCCGTTGCCACGGCCGCAACGATACCCGAAGACGAGCGTCAGGAGGCGCGGCGCTCCAGGTCCAGGCCGATGTCCGCAGCGCCCTGGTACGCGACCGAGAAATCGTCGAATGCCGTCAGCGCGACCTGCAGGTCGGCACCTTGCGGCAGCTCGAACGAATCGAAACCGCAACGCGCGAGATAGAACAGCTGATCGCGCTGGATCTTGCCGACCGCGCGCAGCTCGCCGCCGAACTTGTAGCGCTTGCGCAGGAGCTGTGCCTGGCTGTAACCGCGACCTTCGGCAATGCCGCCGAACTCGATGGCCACGAGGCCGACACGCAGGAAATCCTGGGCCAGCGCCGCGACCGGGTCGGCCGGGCCGAGCCGCACGCCGAGGCGACCGTCCCACAGCCACCAGCGGTTGCGCTCCTGCTGCCAGCGCGCGAACGGCAGGATCAGCGCACGATCGCGCCCGTGCGGATCCTCGTCCGCATAGCGCCAGTCGTCATTGACGATTTCACGCCGCCTGATGAGCTGGCGCATAGACACGAGCCTTGAAAGGTGCCACGCCGATGCGGCGGAAGGTATCGAGGAAGCGCTCTTCCTCGTGCCGCTCGGCGACGTACACGTTGATGATGCGTTCGATCGTGTCGACCACTTCGTCGTAGGCGACCGAAGGACCGATGACTTCGCCGAGCGATGCGTCCGCGCCGCCGGTCGAGCCGCCGAGCGTGATCTGGTACCACTCCTCGCCGCTCTTATCGACGCCGAGGATGCCGATGTGCCCGACCGAGTGATGGCCGCAGCCGTTCATGCAACCCGACATCTTCAGCTGGATCTCGCCGAGGTCGTACAGGTGATCGAGGTCGTCGAAGCGCTCGTTGAGCTGCGCGGCGATCGGAATCGAGCGCGCGTTGGCGAGCGAGCAGAAATCCAGGCCCGGGCAGCAGATCATGTCGGTCAGCGTGCCGATGTTCGCCGTCGCCAGGTCGAGCTCGAGCAGCGCCTGCCACAGCGCGTACAAGTCGCTCTGGCGAACGTCCGCGAACAACAGATTCTGGTCGTGCGTGGCGCGCACCAGCCCGAGCGAATAGCGATCCGCCAGGTCCGCGACGCGGTCGAGCTGCTTCGCGGTGATGTCGCCCGGCGGGCTGTTCGGCGGCTTCAGCGAAACGAATACCGCGCGATAGCCGGTAACCTTGTGCTTGCGCGTGTTCTGCCGGTACCAGTTGCGGAACTCGCGCGACTTGCCGGCCTCGACGTTCTCGTCGAGCAGCGATTCGTAGTGCGGCGATGCGAAGAATGAGCGGATGCGCTCGAACTCGGCGGCGTCGTAGCGCGGAGCGATGTCGCGCGCGGCCGCGAATTCGGCTTCGACCAGCTCGCGGAATTTTTGCGGGCCCAGCGCCTTCACCAGGATCTTGATGCGGGCCTTGTGAATGTTGTCGCGGCGGCCTTCGAGGTTGTACACGCGCAGGATCGCTTCGAGATACGCGAGCAGCTCCTGCTTCGGCAGGAACTCGCGGATCACGTGGCCGATCATCGGCGCGCGGCCCAGGCCACCGCCGACCAGCACCTCGAAGCCGACTTCGCCGGCGGCGTTGCGCACCAGGTGCAAGCCGATGTCGTGCACGCGCGAGGCGGCACGATCCTGCGGCGAGCCGGTCACGGCGATCTTGAACTTGCGCGGCAGATACGAAAATTCGGGATGCAGCGTCGCCCACTGCCGGATGTATTCGCACCATGGCCGCGGATCCTCCAGCTCGTCCGGCGCGACGCCGGCGAGATGATCGGCGGTGACGTTGCGGATGCAGTTGCCGCTGGTCTGAATCGCATGCATCTCGACCGTCGCGAGCAGCGCCAGGATGTCCGGCACCTGCTCCAGCTTCGGCCAGTTGTACTGGATGTTCTGCCGCGTCGTGAAGTGACCGAAATCGCGGTCGTACTCGCGCGCGATGCGGGCGAGCACGCGCACCTGCGCCGTCGACAGCAGGCCGTAAGGAATCGAAACGCGCAGCATCGGCGCGTGCTTCTGGATATACAGGCCGTTGCGCAGCCGCAGCGACTTGAAATCGTCGTCGGACAGCTGCCCCGCGAGAAAGCGCTGCGTCTGGTCGCGGAACTGCGCGACGCGCTGCTCTACCAGCCGTTGGTCGATCGAGTCATACCGGTACATGGCTCGGGACTGTAGGCCGCCGCTCCACGACGCAGAAATATGCTTTCGGTATGACTATATAGCGGCATAACAAACCGGTTGCACACGCGCGCAACTTACAGATCCGATTGCCATTTTTTGTAGATTTGGCCGTTAGTCCGGGACCCCGAGCCGCTTGTGCATGATCGGGCTGGTGGTCGTGTACTGCAGCGGGACCTTCTTCGCCGGGTTCAGGTGATGGGCGATCGCGAAGGCCGCGAGCGCCGCTTCGTGGAAGCCCGACAGGATCAGCTTCTTCTTGCCGGGATACGTATTGATGTCGCCGACGGCGAACACGCCCGGGATGTTGGTCTGGAATTTCTCGGTGTCGACGTGAATCGCCCGCTTGTCGATGCCGAGGCCCCAATTCGCAATCGGACCCAGCTTCGGGTGCAGGCCGAAGAACACCAGCGCCTGGTCCGCGTGGATGTCGTGAACCTGGCCGTCGATGCTCTTCACGCGCACGCCGCGGAAGGCATCGCCCTCGGTCAGCAGCGAATGTGCGACGGCCTCGACGTAGCGCATGCTCCCGTGCGCGACCAGATCGCGCATCTTCGACACCGACGCCGGTTGTGCGCGGAAGTCGGGCCGGCGATGGACCAGCGTGATGCTGCGCGCTTTGCCCACGAATTCCAGCGTCCAGTCGAGCGCCGAGTCGCCGCCGCCGAAGATCACCAG
>CADEEJ010000018.1:40081-42387 GCA_902826315.1 uncultured Steroidobacter sp. | reverse complement strand
GTGCCGCCCTTCACGGTCGCATCGTTCGCGACCACCACGACTTCCGAGCCGTGAATGCGCCCGATGCCGGTGATCACGCCGGCTGCCGGCGCACCGCCGTCATACATTCCGTCGGCGGCGAGCGGGGAGAGCTCGAGGAACGTCGAGCCGGGGTCGAGCAGGGTGCTGACGCGATCGCGCGGCAACAGCTTGCCGCGCTCAGTGTGCCTGCGTCGTGAGTCTTCGCCGCCGCCCTCGGCCGCAATCGCGACGCGCTGCTTCAGCTCGTCGGCAAGCGCGCGCATGTAGGAAGCGTTGGTGTGAAAGGCCTCGGAGCTCGGATCGACCCGCGTCGGAATCATGCAGTCGCCTCGAAAATTTCCCGTCCGATCAGCATGCGGCGGATTTCGCTGGTGCCCGCGCCGATCTCGTACAGCTTGGCATCGCGCAGCAGGCGGCCGGCCGGAAAGTCGTTGATATAGCCGTTGCCGCCGAGCGCCTGGATCGCCTCGAGCGCCATCCAGGTCGCGCGCTCGGAGGCCTGCAGGATACAGCCGGCTGCGTCGAAACGCGTCACCTGTCCGCGATCGCACGCGGCGGCAACCGAGTACACGTAAGCGCGGCAGGCGTTCATCGTCGTGTACATGTCGGCGATCTTGGCCTGCATCAGCTGGAACGTGCCGACCGGCTTGCCGAACTGCTTGCGCTCATGAACGTAGGGCAGCACCAGATCCAGGCACGCGCGCATGATGCCGAGCGAGCCGCCGGCCAGCACGACGCGTTCGTAGTCGAGGCCGCTCATCAGCACCTGCGCGCCGAATCCTTCCTTGTGCAGCAGGTTCGCGGCGGGGATCTCGCAATCCTTGAAGACCAGCTCGCAGGTGTCGGAGCCGCGCATGCCGAGCTTGTCGAGCTTCTGCGCAGTGCTGAAGCCGGGCGTGCCGCGCTCGACGATGAAAGCGGTCACGCCTTTCGGGCCGAGCTGCGGATCGAGCGTGGCGTAGATGATCGCGACGTCGGCCTCGGGGCCGTTGGTGATCCACATCTTGCTGCCGTTGAGCACGTAGCGGTCGCCGCGCTTCTCGGCGCGGGTGCGCATGCCGATGACGTCCGAGCCCGCGCCGGGCTCGCTCATGGCGAGCGCGCCGACGTGCTCGCCGGAGATCAGCTGCGGCAGGTATTTCTCTTTCTGGGCAGGCGTTCCCCAGCGGCGCAGCTGATTGACGCACAGGTTCGAATGCGCGCCGTACGACAGGCCGACCGCCGCGGACGCGCGGCTGATCTCTTCCATCGCGACGACGTGCGCGAGGTAGCCGAGGCCGGTGCCGCCGTGCTCTTCCTCTACGGTGATGCCGAGCAGGCCGAGATCGCCCAGCTCCGGCCACAGCTCGCGCGGGAAGCGGTTGTCCCGGTCGATCTCCGCGGCGAGCGGAGCGATGCGTTCCGCGGCAAACTTCGCCACAGTCACGCGTAAGGTGTCGATGTCTTCTCCAAGACCGAAGTCGAAATCCTGCATCGGCATGCTCCATCGGGCCGGCTTGTGAAAGTTGTCCTATTGTCCGACAATCCGACAGAGAGTCAATGAGTACCTCGAATCGCAAAGCCCCGGTCCGGATGCGTCGCGGCACGCCGGCACCCCCTTCGGCCGCGGTGGCACCCGAGCCGCCGCTGTTCGACCCGGTCGAGCGGGAACCGGCTTACTTGCGGGTGTCCACCGCCATCGAGTCGAAGATCCTGTCGCGCGCACTGCGTGGCGGCGACGTGCTCCCAGCAGAAACCGAGCTCGCGCAGCAGTTCCGGGTCCATCGCTCGACGGTGCGCGAGGCATTGCGGCAGTTGGAGAGCGCGGGGCTCGTGACTCGCCCGCCCGGCGCGAAGCGCATGATCGTGAGCCGGCCGCACGCTGCGAAGGTGTCTTCGGGCATGCGCCACGCGCTGGTGCTGCACGACGTGACGTTCGTGGACGTGTGGGAAGCCATGATGGTGATCGAGCCGGAAGTCGCTGCGCTGGCGGCGGCACGGCGTACTCAGGTCGACCTCGATGCGCTGGCACATGCGGCCGAAGCGTTCCGGACGTGGCCGAAGGACGATCCGAACGCGGTTGACGTCGTGGCGGAGTTCTTTCAGGCGATGGGCGCAGCTTCGCGCAATCAGGTGCTGGTGCTGGCGAAGCAGTCGTTGACGGACGCGCTGGCGCCGTCACTGGCACGCATGATCGACACGGTGCCGCAGGCACGCCAGCGCATCGCGGATGCGCAACGGCGGATCATCACCGCCGTGCGGGACAAGAATGCAGACGAAGCGCGCCGCTGGATGTCGAAGCACGT